>NZ_QTQM01000027.1:0-102440 GCF_003854225.1 Burkholderia sp. Bp8986
ATCTCGGGTGCGATCCAGCATCTGGCCGGCATGAAGGATTCGAAGGTGATCGTCGCGATCAACAAGGATCCGGAAGCGCCGATCTTCAGCGTGGCCGACTACGGCCTCGTCGGCGATCTGTTCTCTCTGGTGCCGGAGCTCGTCGGCGAACTCTGCAGTAATGCGGCCTGACCCTGTACATTTCGCGGAGAAGCACAATGACTGATCTTTTTGAGAACCCAATGGGGCTGACGGGATTCGAATTCGTCGAATTCGCGTCCCCTATTCCCGGCATCCTCGAAACCGTGTTCGAAAAACTCGGTTTCACGCTGGTTGCGCACCATCGTTCGAAAGACGTGTTGCTGTACCGACAAGGCGATATCAATTTCATCGTCAACCGTCAGCCACAAAGCCAGGCTGCGTACTTCGCTGCTGAGCACGGTCCGAGCGCCTGCGGAATGGCGTTCCGCGTCCGCGATGCCCACCATGCCTACGATCGCGCCCTTGCAATGGGCGCCCAGCCCGTCGACATTCCGACTGGGCCGATGGAACTGCGGCTCCCCGCGATTCGCGGCATCGGCGGCGCACCGATCTACCTGATCGACCGGTTCGAAGATGGCCAGTCCATCTACGACATCGACTTTTCGTTCATCGAAGGCGTTGACCGACATCCGGTCGGGCACGGTTTGACGCGCATCGATCATCTGACGCACAACGTCTACCGCGGCCGAATGGCGCACTGGGCCGGATTCTACGAGAAGCTCTTCAACTTCCGCGAGATTCGCTACTTCGATATACAGGGCGAGTACACGGGCCTCGCTTCGCGGGCGATGACAGCGCCTGACGGCAAAATTCGCATCCCGCTCAACGAGGAATCGTCGCGCGGCAGCGGACAGATCGAGGAATTCTTGATGCAGTTCAACGGCGAAGGAATACAGCATATCGCCCTCGCTACGGATAACCTCGTGGACACGATCGACCGGTTACAGTTCGCCGGTGTGCCGTTGATGACCGCGCCCAACGATTTCTACTACGACGCGCTGGAAGCGCGATTGCCGGGGCATGGCCAGCCGGTCGACCAACTGAAAACGCGCGGCATCCTGCTGGACGGCAGCACGGCAGATGAAAAGCCACGCCTGTTGCTGCAGATCTTCTCTCAAACGCTGCTCGGGCCCGTCTTTTTCGAGTTCATTCAGCGACAAGGCGACGACGGTTTCGGCGAAGGCAACTTCAAGGCTTTGTTCCAGTCACTCGAACGCGATCAAATCGCGCGGGGCACGCTGCAAACCGGACATTGACGACATCGAGCGCGGGCGGCGCCGAGCGTTTGTGTCGGGCTGCCCGGCCGGCGATACGCGACCGCCACGGAGTAATCAAAAGAATCGGGCGCTTGAGGCAGCGCAGCCGTCAGCCCGTCATCCTGGAGACGCATCAATGAAGCTCATCAAAGCGCTGCTCGTCGCCGCACTATGGATTGCCGCGCAGTGTGCACACGCGCGAAGCAGTTCCGACATGGCCGCCCACGTCGAGGTCCACCAGATTTCCTCACTCACCCTCACCGACAGTCAGATGCTGACCGGCAACAAGAATGGAAAGGCCGTGACGGTAGCCGGCATCCTGCGCCTCGCGAAGCACACGGGAAGGCAGCCGGTAGTAGTGCTGATTCATGGTTCGAGCGGAATGGGCGCGAACATCGAAATGTGGGAGCGCACGTTCAACGAGAACGGTATCGGGACGTTCGCAATCGATGGATTCACCGGCCGCGGGATCAGGGCCACCAGCCAGGATCAGTCGCAGCTTGGTCGGCTGAACCTCGTTCTCGACGCATATCGGGCGCTGGACCTGCTCTCGCACGATTCCCGCGTCGATCCGGACAAGATCATGCTGATGGGATTTTCGAGAGGTGGACAGGCAACGCTCTACGCCGCCATGACGCGACTCAATCGCCTGTGGAATACGTCTGGTGTTCGCTTTCGTGCCTATATGCCCTTCTATCCCGACTGCATGACCCGTTATCGCGACGACACCGACGTCAACGGGCCAATCCGCGAATTCCATGGGGCAGACGACGATTACGACCCTGCGCCGGCCTGTGCCGCATACTTCGAGCGGCTGCAACAGGCCGGCAAAGACGCCACCATGACGGTTTTTCCGCACGCATCGCATGCGTTCGACATGCCGTACGCGATGCCCACTGTCGTCGTAAAGGGCGCGCAAACGGTACGGGCGTGCCGTATCGTCGAAAACGAAAGCGGCGAACTGATGAACGAGGCCACCGGTTCACCCTTTTCCTTTCACGACGATTGCGTTCAGACCGACCCCCACGTTGGAGGCAATGCGCAGGCGCGCGACGCGGCAATCGTCGACGTGATGGCGTATCTCAAGACAGTGCTGGGTAGCGGCGGCGACGCGCCGGGCAACTAGCCCGTCGTCGCGGCAATCAGGCTCGCCGCGGCGTCAATGGCGGCCACCTCGCATGCTTTGGGGGCGTCAGGCTTCTTACGTTCCGCCAGTTTGACAACTGGTCTGTCGGGCAAACGAATTTGTCATTCTGGCAAGCACGGAATTCACAACGCGCGGAAGACTGCCGGCCACTGAAGAATGTCAGTGCTGAGTGCGCAGTCGGTCAACCAGCAAGCGGAACGCTGCAGAATTGTTCTTTCTGGTTGGGTAATAGAGATGGTAGCCGGAAAAGGGTGAACACCAATCCTCGAGAAGACGGACGAGACGACCATCGCGAATCATCGGGGCAGCATGGTCTTCGACGAGGCAGGCAACACCCTGCCCGTCCACCGCAGCCGCCAGGATCATGTCCGGGTCATCGAAAGTCAAAGGTCCTTCAACGCGCACTTTCATTTCCTGTCGGCCTTTTTTGAATTGCCAGGCATAAAGCGCCCCTGAGCCGGGCAGGCGAAAATTGATGCAGGCGTGCTGGGCCAACTGATGGGGATGGGTAGGTATGCCGCGTTGGGCAACGTAGCCGGGCGTGGCCACGATCGCCAGGCGGAGGTCAGGTCCGATTTTTACCGCAACCATGTTTGGCGCCACCAGTTCCCCAAGCCTGATACCGGCATCGAATCGATCGTCCGCGAGGTCTCGGAAAGCCGCGTCAATGTTCACCTCGACTTGTATGTCCGGGTAGTCTCTGACGAATTTCTGCAGCACAGGCCATAACACGCTAACCGCGGCATGCCGCGGAGTAGTGATGCGGAGAGTGCCCCGGGGGCTTTCCCGTAGAGAGCCGACAGTACCAAGTGTCAGGTCAATGGCTTCGAAAGCCGGCTTCAGTCCCTGCAAGAAGGTTTCGCCTGCCGGAGTCAACGCGACGCTCCGTGTCGTGCGCGTCAGAAGACGAACACCGAGCCGCGTTTCAAGCCGCCGCAAAGTGTGGCTTAGAGCGGACTGCGACGTCAGCAGGCGCGCTGCGGCGCGCGTGAAACTCCTTTCCTCTGCAACAGCGACGAAGGCATTCAGGTCGATTAGGTCATCTCGGTTCATGTGTTTCCCGCCCCGGTTTCATGATTTGCCAATATAACTGTTTTACTTATTTATATCTGCAATTCAATGGTGTAAACCCGCAAAATGAGGGTGTTCAAGACATAACAGATGACGAGCGATATTCCCCGCACATCGTCTGGTCTCCAAACCACCACGGACGTAACAGCCATGACAAATCATTCGCGTCGAACTTTCCTCGCAGGAACCGCAGCAGCCGCAGTCGCGACGCTGGCGCCGGGGAAATACGCAACGGCTCGCGAGGCTTCGTCGCCGGCCATGACCGCACCCATACCCGGAGTATTCCAGCGGACTGTCGGGAAGATCGAGATGCTCTCCGTCTCCGATGGCGCCAACAGCTTTCCGCGTCGAGAAAACTTCGTCTCGAATGTTCCGCCAGCGGACGTCGTCCGCGCACTGCAGGCGGCTCGTTTGCCGACAGACACCATTACGCTAACGTTCACCCCCGTCGTCCTCAAGACTAATGGGCGCGTGATCGTAATTGATACCGGGCTCGGGGAAGCGGCCTTCAGACAGAGCAACGGCGTCGGCGGACAGTTCCATACCAACCTTGAAGCGGCCGGCTACGATGCGGCCGCAGTCGACAGGGTATTGATCTCGCATTTCCATGCCGATCACATTGGTGGACTGGTGACAGCAGATGGCCGCGCGGCATTTCCGAATTCCGAAATCTGGGTACCTGCTGCCGAATACGCGTTTTGGCTGAACGACGCAAACATGGCTCGAGCGGAATCGGAAGCCACAATGGCGAATTTCCAGCGTGCACGCCGCATATTCGGAATTCTCGGCGACTCAGTCAGAACATTCGAGCCGGACACAGAGGTTGCACCGGGCGTCACGTCCATGGCCACACACGGTCACACGCCGGGACATACGTCCTTCGTCGTCGAATCTGGCGCCGATAAGGTGGTCATTCAAGGCGACGTGACCACACATCCAGCGCTATTCATCCGCCATCCGCACTGGCACGGAGCCACGGACATGGATCCTGAGATGGCACAGCAAGCACGAATCAAACTGTATGACCGGGCCGTAGCGGAAGGGATGCTCATTCAAGGATTCCACTTTCCATTTCCGGCTTTGGGCCACTTGGCGCGAGAACAGGACGGCTATCGATTGATTCCTATTGGCTAAGGTGCGCGCACGCGCGCGACGCAGCGGTCGCCGACGTAATGGCTTACTTGAGGACAGGGATGCGCAACGTCAGCGAGGTTCCAGTCGAATAGCGCCGCCATCGTTGCAGACACGACAGCCACGGCGTCAATCGCCGCTGGCCTCGAGTGCGTGGGGACTGGGTAGACGCCTGACGTTCCGCCCATCTGACCAGCGCCTGTAGTCGGCTGGCGTCATGCCGGTGAGTTGGCTGAAGGCACGCCGAAACGACGTTTCCTCACTGTAGCCGCATTGCAGTGCTACCTGCTTAATGCTTGCTCCAGGCCGCTCGAGCAACACGCAAGCCATTTCGATCCGCACGCGGGTAATGAACCCTTTGGGTGACTCGTCGGTCAAGCGCTTCAGCCGCCGGTGCAGTGTCCGTTCACTGAGACTCAGCGCGCTCGCCAGCGCTTCAGCGGTCAATCCAGGGCTGGCATGGCGAACGATCTGCTCTGCTTGCAGAAGCAGCGGGTCGGTGGCGTTGACGAACCCACGTGGCGCATAAACCAGTTGCGGCAGCGGCAAGCTGTCGGCCACGGAGATATCTGCGGCGAGACGGGCCACATCGGGCCCTGCCTCGCGCCTGATCACGTGCAAGGCCAGATCCACCCAGGACAGCGGACCGCCTGTCGTCACGATCCGATCCTGCTCTTCCACTGCCGTGCCCCACACCGCGCGTGCCTTGGGAAACCGCTGCCTGAACGCATGGTGGAGCCACCACGTGGTCGTACAGCGCCTGCCGTTCAGCAAGCCGGCCTCTCCGAGCACGAAGGTACCTGCACACGCAGCGCCCACCAGCGCACCGGCCTGATGACGCTCTTGCAGCCACGTTGCCGCGTGGCCGATCGATGCGGATACAGGGGGTAGCCGGTCCGGCCCCAGTGCCATACCGGTGACAAGCGCCACGTCGCATTGCGTTAATTCCCGAAACGAGGCATCGATCGGAATCAGCCGGCCCTGCGGATCGCGCAGGCCCTTCCCATCCGCGCTTGCGATGACGGTCTCGAAGGTTGGGAGGGCTCGGCCGGGCAGGTCATATGACGCTTCGGCAGGCGGTGCGCGTAACGCCTGCTCCGTCATCCAGAACAGATCGGCAAGGCCGCTAATGGCGGAGAGCAGGCTGCCTTCGACTGCAACGATTCCTATGCGCACGGCGCGCTCCGTGTCTCAGGGGGGGTGGCGAATTTTGCATGAATGTTGGCGAGTTTGCCACCTGCAACGGTTCACTGAAGCCGGATAAATTTGGCACGTCCCCTCAACGATTCGCTTTCACATGAAATTCCCATTCCTTCACGACTGTCCGGTCTCGCTCTTTCAGAGACGCGCGCGCCGTCGGTCCGCATGGTTCAGCCGACTGGTTGCTGCCGTAGCCTTCACGGCGACGCTGACGACGGCTCATGCGGCAGCGACTGCGGCGCCGGCTGTGCGCAACATTGTCCTCGTGCATGGCGCCTTTGCGGACGGATCAAGTTGGAGCCACGTGATCGTCAGGCTACAGCGCATGGGTTACCGCGTCACTGCTGTGCAAAACCCTCTCACTTCGCTCGCAGACGACGTTGCCGCCACCGAAAGCGTCCTGCATCGGCAAACCGGCGACGTACTGCTGGTGGGCCACTCCTGGGCCGGCGCGGTCGTCACGCAGGCCGGCAACGCTGCCAATGTGAAAGGCCTGGTCTATCTGTCCGCGCTGGTACCGGACGACGGCGAGTCCGTCGCCGACCTTCTGCAACGCCTCCACGCGCCGATGACCGGCCTCGCACCGGACGCCCACGGGCTGATCTGGCTCGACGATGCGCGAGCGTTTCAGCACGTCATGGCGGCGGACATTCCGCTCGAACAGGCTCGCGTCCTGGCATCGGTTCAACAGCCTGTCGCGGCGGCCTGCTTCACCGGGAAGATCCAGCACGCGGCCTGGCACGACAAGCCTGTCTGGTATCTGCGAACCACCAACGACAATGCGCTGAAGCCCGCCGTGCAGCAAGCCATTGCGCAGCACATCGGGGCAACGGTCAGGTCGATTCGCTCCAGCCACATGTCGATGCTATCTCACCCGGACGAGGTCGCGAGGCTGATCGATCTGGCCGCCCGGAAGGCATCGCAATGAATTCCAGCGCGTTTCGACGCGCTTCACTCCTCCCCTGACAGGCAGGCTTCAATGAATATCCTTCATCTCGATTCGAGCATGCTCGGCAACAGTTCCATCACGCGAGAGCTGTCCGCGGCCGTGGCAGCTGTTCTCCGGGCGCAGCATCCATCGGCGCATGTGACGTATCGTGATCTCGTCCGTGACGAAATCCGGCATCTCAGCGGCCCAATCGCAGCAGGATTTCGCCAGATCGACGTCGGTGCTCTCGACGACGCCACCGCGCACGAACATGAGCTGTCCGAAGCACTCGTCAAGGAGTTTCTAGCGAGCGACGTCATTGTCGTCGGTGCGCCGATGTACAACTTTTCGGTATCGAGTCAGTTGAAAGCATGGCTTGATCGTGTGGCCCAGGCCGGGCGCACGTTCCGGTATACCGAAAACGGCCCGGTCGGCCTGGCGGGCGGCAAGCAGGTGATCGTAGCCTCGGCGCGCGGTGGGTTTTACGTGGAAGCGCCGCTCGCACACATGGATTTCCAGGAAAGCTACCTGCAGGCGTTCTTCGGTTTCCTGGGCATCACCGACGTCCGGTTCGTACGAGCAGAGGGGGCGTCGAAAGGTCAAGCTGTCCGGGACGAGGGCATCGCACTCGCCATGGCGTCCCTGACCGAGGTACTCGTCAACTTGCGCACGTCCGGTGAGCAAACCATCCAGTAACAGGGGTCGCTTATGCTGTTCGCCATCAAGCTCGGCTACGTCCGTCCCATCGAAGAAATCCAGGCGCATCTCGATGCCCACAAGGCATGGCTCGTCAGATACGCACAGGCGGGAAATATCCTTGCCGCGGGCCCGCTGCATGAAGAAAACGGCGGATTCGTGCTCGCGTATGCGGGCCAACCACGGGATATCGAGAAAATGATTGCCGAAGACCCATTCCATATTCACGGGCTGGCCACGTTCGATGCTCACTGCTGCGAACCTGCCATATGTGCGGCGGGTTTTCCTGCAAACTGGGCAGCAGGCGCCTGGTCGATATGATTGGCTCCGTTTTCGGCGCGTGTTCGCGCAGGCATCCAGATCAGCGCCGTAGGATCATATCCTGACGCTGACCAACGCATCGCCACAGCGCCATCTGCCAGATCATGCGCACGGGCCATGCCGACCTCGCCGCATCTAGGCTGTCAGGGCATCTCGATCCACCTAAGCGCTGATCAAACTAACCAGTCTGTGGAGCCTGCCAGGACCAAAACAGTATCGATGACTCAGATTCATGAACCGGCGTACCCGAGACTCCCTGACGGGCTGGAAGGGGCAGAACTGGAACAGTCTACACGCCCAGCGCGGCAGAGATTCGGCTCGTCTTCAGCTAGCGCGCCCGGGCCGCACCCGGCGGCGGCCGGCCATCGCCTGCTATAATTTGCGGTTACGTTTACCTTCCTGCGGCGCGCTCGATGCAGCGCGCCCCGCCCTGACCCATGCTCGTTCTCGGCATCGAAAGCTCCTGCGACGAAACCGGCCTCGCGCTCTACGACACGCAGCGCGGCCTGCTCGCGCATGCGCTCCATTCGCAGATCGCGATGCACCGCGAATACGGCGGCGTCGTGCCCGAGCTCGCGTCGCGCGACCACATCCGCCGCGCGCTGCCGCTGCTCGAGGAAGTCATGGCGCAAAGCGGCACGCGCCGCGACGACATCGACGCGATCGCATTCACGCAAGGCCCCGGCCTCGCCGGCGCGCTGCTGGTCGGCGCGAGCATCGCGAACGCGCTCGCGCTCGCATGGAACAAGCCGACCGTCGGCATCCATCACCTCGAAGGCCACCTGCTGTCGCCGCTGCTCGTCGACGAACCGCCGCCGTTCCCGTTCATTGCGCTGCTGGTGTCGGGCGGCCACACGCAACTGATGCGCGTGACCGACGTCGGCGTGTACGAGACGCTCGGCGAGACGCTCGACGACGCGGCCGGCGAAGCGTTCGACAAGACGGCGAAGCTGATCGGCCTCGGCTATCCGGGCGGCCCGGAAGTGTCGAAGCTCGCGGAAACGGGTACGCCGGGCGCGGTCGTGCTGCCGCGCCCGATGCTGCATTCGGGCGATCTCGACTTCAGCTTCAGCGGCCTGAAGACGGCCGTGCTCACGCAGATGAAGAAGTTCGAAGCGGCGAAGCTGGAGGGCGTTGCGCTCGAGCGCGCGAAGGCCGATCTCGCGCGCGGCTTCGTCGACGCAGCCGTCGACGTGCTCGTCGCGAAATCGCTCGCCGCGCTCAAGAAGACGAAGCTCAAGCGTCTCGTGGTCGCGGGCGGCGTCGGTGCGAACCGCCAGTTGCGCGCGGCGCTGTCGGACGCCGCGGCCAAGCGCGGCTTCGACGTGCACTACCCCGATCTCGCGCTCTGCACCGACAACGGCGCAATGATCGCGCTTGCCGGCGCATTGCGGCTCGGCCGCTGGCCCGAGCAGGCGAATGCGGACTACGCGTTCACGGTGAAGCCACGCTGGGATCTCGCGTCGCTCGCACGCTGAGTCGCGCGGCGCGGCGCAACGTCGCTCGCACCTGCACGCGCCGGACGGAAAACAAGAAGGCCGCTCGATTCGAGCGGCCTTTTTCATTGCAGCGGCAAGTCGACGCAGCGCCGCAGCGCCGCAGTGCCCCGACGTTACGCAGCGTGTCGCTTGTCGCGCTCGATCAGCGCATACGCGCTGTGATTGTGGATCGATTCGAAGTTCTCGGCTTCGAGCACGTAGGCGATCACGCGCTCGTCCGCGTCGAGACGCTGCGCGACGTCGCGCACCAGATCCTCGACGAACTTCGGGTTTTCGTATGCGCGCTCCGTCACGAACTTCTCGTCCGGACGCTTCAGCAAGCCCCACAGCTCGCACGACGCCTCTTCTTCCGCGATGCGGATCAGCGCCTCGACCGGCAGGTCGGCTGCGAGTTCGGCATCGATCGTCACGTGCGAGCGCTGGTTGTGCGCGCCGTACTGCGAAATCTTCTTCGAACACGGGCACAGGCTCGTCACCGGCACGAGCACCTTCAGGAACAGGCGCGTTTCGCCGTTGCGGCATTCGCCCGCGAGCGTCACTTCGTAGTCGAGCAGGCTCTGCACGCCCGACACCGGCGCCGTCTTGTTCACGAAGTACGGGAACGTGACCTCGATGCGGCCGGCCTCGGCTTCCAGCTTCTCCAGCATCGACGCGAGCATCGCGCGGAAGCGCTCGACCGTCAGCGGCGCACGGTTCTCTTCGAGCAGCGCGACGAAGCGCGACATGTGCGTGCCCTTCTGATCGGCAGGCAGGCGCACGTCGAGATTCCAGACGCCGACGCTCGGCTGCACGTCGCCGCTCTCGGTACACACCGTCAACGGATGCCGGACCGCCTTCACGCCCACGCGCTGAATCGGAATCTGGCGGGTATCCACCGTGCTCTGCACGTCGGGCATCACGAAGGCGGGATTCATCTGGTTCATCTTGTTCAATCCTTGTAAGCCGCGCGTTCGACGACGCGCACGCCGCGTCACGCGGCAGCCGGAAAAGCAACATGGGCCCGCAGGCCCATGTTTTCCGCATCAATGTAGACCGGTTGCGCCAGTCGCACCGACGCCGCCCGCAGGCGGCGCCAGCTTATGCGACGCGCTTCGCCTGATCGGCGACATCGGCCGCCGGGCTCAGGAAGCGTTCGCGAATCGATTTCGCGATGCCCGCGCCGTCGAGGCCGCATTGCGACAGCAGCTTCGCGGGATCACCGTGATCGATGAACTGGTCAGGGAGGCCCAATTGTATTACGGGTCGGATAACCCCACTCTCCATCAGGGCTTCGACGCAGGCCGAGCCCGCACCGCCCATCACGCAGCCTTCCTCGACCGTGACGAGGTAGTCGTGCGTCTCGGCGAGTTCACGCACGAGCGCCGCATCGACCGGCTTCACGAAACGCATGTTCGCGACCGTGGCGTCGAGCTCCTCGCCCGCCGCGAGCGACGGCGCGACCATCGTGCCGAACGCGAGGATCGCGACGCGCTTGCCTTCCGGCTGCGACGTACGGCGACGCACTTCACCCTTGCCGAGCGGAATCTCGGTGAATTCCTTGACCGTCGGCACGCCGGTGCCCGCGCCGCGCGGATAGCGCACCGCGGTCGGGTTCGGCTGCTGCAGCGCCGTGTGCAGCATCTGGCGGCACTCGTCCTCGTCGGACGCGGCCATGATCGTCATGTTCGGGATGCAGCGCATGAACGCGAGATCGTATGCGCCCGCGTGCGTCGCGCCGTCGGCGCCGACGAGGCCCGCGCGGTCGATCGCGAACACGACCGGCAGGTTCTGCAGCGCGACGTCGTGGATCAGCTGGTCGTACGCACGCTGCAGGAACGTCGAGTAGATCGCGACGACGGGCTTCAGCCCTTCGGTCGCGAGACCGCCCGCGAACGTCACCGCGTGCTGCTCGGCGATGCCGACGTCGTAGTAGCGATCCTTGAAACGCTTCTCGAACTCGACCATGCCCGAGCCTTCGCGCATCGCGGGCGTGATGCCGACGACGCGCGTATCGCGCTCGGCTTCATCGCACAGCCATTCGCCGAATACTTGCGTATAAGTCTTTTTCGCGGGCGTGGCCGACGGCTTGATGCCTTCCGCCGGGTTGAACTTGCCGGGGCCGTGATAGAGCACGGGATCCGCTTCGGCGAGCTTGTAGCCCTGGCCTTTCTTCGTCACCACGTGCAGGAATTGCGGGCCGCGCAGTTCGCGGATGTTCTGCAGCGTCGGGATCAGCGAATCGAGATCGTGACCGTCGATCGGGCCGATGTAGTTGAAGCCGAACTCCTCGAACAGCGTGGCCGGCACGACCATGCCCTTCGCGTGCTCCTCGAGCTTGCGCGCGAGTTCGAGCACCGGCGGCGCCACGCTCAGCACGCGCTCGACGCCCGCACGCGCGGCCGCGTAGAAGCGGCCCGACATCAGGCGCGCGAGATGGCGGTTCAGCGCGCCGACCGGCGGCGAAATCGACATGTCGTTGTCGTTGAGGATCACGAGCAGCTTCGCATCCTCCGACACGCCCGCGTTGTTCATCGCCTCGAACGCCATGCCGGCCGTCATTGCGCCGTCGCCGATCACCGCGATCGAGAAGCGGTCGTCGCCGTTCAGCTGGCTGCCGATCGCCATCCCGAGCGCCGCCGAGATCGACGTGCTCGAGTGCGCGGTGCCGAACGTGTCGTATTCCGACTCGCTGCGGCGCGGGAAACCCGAGATGCCGTCGTACTGGCGCAGCGAATGCATCTGGTCGCGGCGGCCCGTCAGGATCTTGTGCGGGTAGGTCTGGTGACCCACGTCCCAGACGATCCGGTCGTTCGGCGTGTTGAACACGTAGTGCAACGCGATCGTCAGCTCGACCGTCCCGAGGTTGGACGACAGATGGCCGCCCGTCTTCGACACGCTGTCGAGCACGAACGCGCGCAGTTCATCCGCGAGCGGTTGGAGTTGGCGACGATCGAGGCGGCGCAGATCCGCCGGGTCGTCGATGGTTTTCAGCAAGTCGTACATCGTCGTTCCATTGTAGGAAATCAAACGCGCCCGCATTCTATTGCACGCACCGTAGCGTGTGCGCAGCGGCGGGCTTCGCGTCAGCTGACCCGGTTCACCACCAGGTCGGCAAGTTCGGCGAGACGCTGTGCGCGTGCGCCGAACGGTTTCAGCGCATCATGCGCTTCGGCGCGCAGCTGGGCTGCGAGCTCACGCGACGCGTCGAGGCCGAGGATCGATACGTAGGTCGGCTTGTCGTTCGCCGCATCCTTGCCGGCCGTCTTGCCGAGCGTCGCCGAATCGGTCGTGACGTCGAGAATGTCGTCGACGACCTGGAAGGCCAGACCCACGGCCCCCGCGTAGACGTCGAGCGCGGCCATCGCCTCCGCCGACGGCGTGTCGCCCGCCAGCGCGCCCATCCGCACGGCCGCGCGCAACAGCGCGCCCGTCTTCATCCGGTGCATCGTCTCGAGCTGCTCGCGCGTCAGCTTGAGGCCGACGCTCGCCAGGTCGATCGCCTGCCCGCCGGCCATGCCGATCGAGCCGCTCGCCAGCGCCAGCTCGCGCACGAGCGCGGCCTGCTGCACCGGCGACAGCGCGGCGGCGTCGGTCAGCGCGACGAAAGCCTGCGACTGCAGCGCATCGCCGACCAGCAGCGCCGTCGGCTCGTCGTACTGCACGTGCACGGTCGGCTTGCCGCGTCGCAGCGCGTCGTCGTCCATGCACGGCATGTCGTCGTGCACGAGCGAGTAGACGTGGATCATCTCCAGCGCCGCCGCTGCCGCGTTGCGCGCCGCTTCGGTCGCGCCGGTCAGTTCGCCTGCTGCATGGCACAGCAGCGGGCGAACGCGTTTGCCGCCGCCGAGGACCGCGTAGCGCATCGCTTCGTGGAGTTGCGTGGGCACCACGTTGTCAGCCGGCAAATAGTGGCCGAGTGCGTCCTCGACACGGTCGAGCACGGACCGCATCCATTGTTCGAATGTCATAGATCGTCGTCTTCGCCGTCCGTGGCGGCCGTTCCGGACGAAAGCGGCTTCAGCGTCGCGCCGTCGAGCACGCGAACCTGCTGTTCCACTTTCTCGAGCTGCTGTTGGCAAAACGCAACGAGAGTCGCACCGCGGCGATACGCAGCGAGCGAATCCTCGAGGCTCAACGTGCCGCCTTCCATCCGGGCAACCAGCGTCTCGAGTTCCGCGAGCGCCGTTTCATAGTTGTCCGGCAACGGTTCGGTGCCATTGCCGGGCGGGGTGGCGCCTTGGGATGCGGTTTTCGCCATGGACGAGGGTGTCAAATTTCAAAACAAGTCGGACATTCTACGGCAAAAGAGAATTTTCCGACCTGCCGACTTGGCACCCGGGCACGCATTCGGGCCCCTTCTTCGACACACATTGTGCGCCACCCGATCGCCGCCGGACAAAAAATTGACACAAATCAGGCACTTAATCCTAGCCTTGCGAGGCGAACCGGGTATAATTCCGCGTTTCCCTAAATCGATTTTTCGATGGTTGGGTTGTTCACTGCTTTCACGCTAACACCGGGAGTGGGAATGTCCAATCTGAGCGATGCGCTTCAGTTGAAGTCGGCTCACAGCCAGCTTCCAGTCACTGCATACTTCGATGAGGCGCTGCTCGAGCGCGAGATCGAAACCCTCTTCAAGAAAGGACCTCGTTACGTCGGGCACGAGTTGATGGTGCCCGAGGCGGGGGATTATTTTGCGCTGCCGTCCGAGAAGGAAGGCCGCGTGCTGGTCCGCAACCCGGCGAACCAGATCGAACTGCTGTCGAACGTGTGCCGCCACCGGCAGGCGATCATGCTGAACGGGCGCGGCCACACGCAGAACATCGTGTGTCCGCTGCACCGCTGGACGTACGATCTGGAAGGCCAGCTGCTCGGCGCGCCGCACTTCCCCGACAAGCCGTGCCTGAACCTCGGCAAGAGCCCGCTGCAGAACTGGCAGGGGCTGCTGTTCGAGGCCGAAGGCCGCAACGTCGCGCGCGATCTCGCGAACCTCGGCACGAAGCATCACTTCGACTTCTCCGAGTATCACTTCGATCACGTCGAAGTGCACGAGTGCGATTACAACTGGAAGACGTTCATCGAGGTCTACCTCGAGGATTACCACGTCGTCCCGTTCCACCCGGGCCTCGGCAGCTTCGTGTCGTGCGACGATCTCAAATGGGAGTTCGGCGACTGGTACAGCGTGCAGACGGTCGGCGTGCACAACGCGCTCGCGAAACCGGGCAGCGCGACCTACAAGACTTGGCACGAGCAGGTGCTCAAGTTCCGCAACGGCGTGCCGCCGGAGTTCGGCGCGATCTGGATGGTCTACTACCCGGGCCTGATGATCGAGTGGTATCCGCACGTGCTCGTCGTGTCGTGGCTGATTCCGCGCGGCCCGCAGAAGACGACCAACATCGTCGAGTTCTACTACCCCGAGGAAATCGCGCTGTTCGAGCGCGAGTTCGTCGAGGCCGAGCGCGCCGCCTATATGGAAACGGCCATCGAGGACGACGAAATCGCGATGCGGATGGACGCAGGCCGCCGTGCACTGATGGCGCGCGGCGAATCGCAGGTCGGCCCGTACCAGAGCCCGATGGAAGACGGCATGCAGCACTTCCACGAGTTCCTGCGCCGCCATCTCGGCGATCTCTGACCTGCGCGCGGTGCTTGCGCGCCGCACGGCATTCGGCATATAAAAAGACGGGTTCCGGCCCGTCTTTTTTTGTTTAGACTTGGAGTATCAGGCCGTTTGCACTCCAGGGAGCCGTCATGCCACATACCCACTACACCACGCTCATCTCAGCAACCAATCTCGCCGAGCGCCTGGCCGCGGCGCCGGGCAGCGTTGCCGTGTTCGACTGCCGCTTCGATCTCGCCGATCCGGGCGCAGGCGAAGCCGCCTACGCAGCCGGCCATATCGCGGGCGCACAGTATCTCCATCTCGACCGCGACCTGTCCGGCCGCAAGACCGGCACGAACGGCCGCCATCCGCTGCCGACCCGCGACGCGCTCGCCACGCTGCTCGCCAGCCGCGGTGTCAAGCAGGGCCAGCAGGTCGTCGCCTATGACGCACACGGCGGCGCCTATGCGGCGCGCCTGTGGTGGCTGCTGCGCTGGCTCGGGCACGATTCCGTCGCGGTGCTCGACGGCGGCCTGCAGGCATGGGAAGCAGCCGGCCAGCCGCTGACCGCCGACGTGCCGCACCCGGCCGCCGGCGACTTCCGCGCGGCAGCCCCGCTCGAATCGACGGTCGACGCGGCGGCCGTGCTCGCGAACGTGACGTCGGCCCAGCGCGTCGTGATCGATGCGCGCGCGCCGGATCGCTATCGCGGCGAAAACGAAACGATCGATCGTGTCGGCGGCCATATTCCCGGCGCACGCAACCGGTTCTTCAAGGACAACCTGGCTGCCGACGGCCGCTTCAAGACCGGCCACGAACTGCGCGAGACGTTTACCGCGCTGCTGGCCGGCACCGAACCGAACAACGCGATCCTGCAATGCGGATCCGGCGTGACCGCGTGCCACAACGCACTCGCGCTCGAGATCGCCGGGCTTCACGGTGCGTCGCTGTATCCGGGCTCGTGGAGCGAATGGAGCGCCGATCCGTCGCGGCCGATCGCGACCGGCCCGAACCCGTAAGCACCGGCGCGACACGTCGACGAGGCGACGGCATCTGCCGCCTCGTCGCTTACATCACGCCGTACTTGTGGAACCACTCGATCGCGCGCTTCCAGCCGTCCTCGGCATCGCCCTTCACGTAACTCGGCCGGTAATCGGCGAAGAACGCATGACCGGCATCCGGATAGACGACGATCTCCGATTGGCGCGCGAGCTTCGAATCGCTCGCCTGGATCGCCTTGCGCATGTTCGCGAGCGCCGCCTGCGTGATGTTCGTATCCTTCTCGCCGTACAGCCCGAGCACCGGCACCTTCAGCAACGACGCATGATCGACCGGATTGAACGGTGTCATCTCGTCGGTCTTGCCTTCGACGAACCCGTACCACGCGACGGCCGCCAGCACGTGCGGATTGTGCTCCGCATACAGCCACGCCTGGCGGCCGCCCCAGCAGAACCCCGTCACGCCGAGACGCGACAGGTCGCCGCCGTTCTTGCCGGCCCACGCGACGGTCGCATCGAGATCCTCGGTGACCTGACGGTCCGGCACCTTGTTGACGATGTTGTCGACGAGCGCCTGGATGGTCGGATACTTCGACACGTCGCCCTGGCGCGCGAACAGGTCGGGCGCGATCGCGAGATAGCCGAGCTTCGCGAAGCGACGGCAGACGTCGGCGATATGCGCATGCACGCCGAAGACCTCGTGGATCACGATGACGACCGGCAGGTTCGTCTTGCCGACCGGCTGCGCGCGATACGCGGGGATGCTCGCGTCGCCCGAGCGGATCTCGATGGTGTCGACGTCCAGCCCGGCGCTGTCGGTCGTGATCGTCTGCGCCGACACGGGCAGCACGGCCGCCGCGAAGGTGCCGCCCAGCGCGGCCTGCATGAACTTGCGGCGCGAGAACGGAACTCGGGGAACCAGGCTGTCGACTTCGGGTTTCAACATGAATGCACTCCTCGATTGGGCGCCGCCGTCACGGTCATGGCTTGGACCTGACGGGGCATCGCGCCGGCGGACGGCGCGGATGTCGCGGCGGTTGACACTCCGCCGCAAGCGGAAACCCGCACAAGATGCCCAATAATCCGTTGTCACGTCAACTGTCAGATGTGTAAGACTCGATTACGAAGGCGTAATCCGGCGGCGTCCGTAACGGTATCGACAACCGCGATCCGGCCCGGCAAGTTCATCCGCGGCGCACATGCGGCAAGCGCCTTCACGCGCTCGAATGCTTGCGGGTCGGCACGAAACGACGCGCAATAGAGATGCGCAATAAACAGGCCCGGCACGCGAACGCACGACCACCCTGCACTTGAAACGACAACGGGCAGGAAATGCGCGCGATGCGCATTTCCTGCCCGCCCGGCGCACGAACGTGCGGCCGCGTCAGTGCAGCTTGACGCGCGGCAGCGTCGTGCGGCGCAGCCAATGCGCGACCGTATCGAGCATCATGCGCGGATAGCCGTGCAGCGCCGCGATGTGCAGCCGGTACAGCGACATGTACATGAAGCGCGCGAACAACCCTTCGATCAGCATGTTGCCGCCGATCAGCCCGCCCATCAGGTTGCCGACCGCGCTGAAATGACCGAGCGACACGAGCGATCCGAAATCGCGATACGTGAATTCCGGCAGCGAACGCCCGTCGAGCCGGCAACCGATCGCCTTCAGCAGGAAGCTCGCCTGCTGGTGCGCCGCCTGCGCGCGCGGCGGCACGTTGCGCTCGTTGCCGGGCCATACGCAGGCCGCGCAATCGCCGAGCGCGAATACGTTGTCGTCGGTGAAGGTCTGCAGCGTGCGGCGCACGTCGAGCTGGCCGAGCTTGTTGACCTGCAGGCCGTCGAGATTCGACAGCACGGACGGCGCCTTGATGCCGGCCGCCCAGACCGTGAGATCCGCACGCACCGTCTTGCCGCTCGCGGTGTGCACGAAACCCGGCGCGACTTCGGTCACGCGCTCGGCGAGCATCAAGCGCACGCCGAGCTTTTCGAGCAGCTCGGCCGTTGCCGTCGATACGCGCTCCTGCAGCGCGGGCAAAATCCGCGGCCCGGATTCGATCAGCACGATGCCGACGTCGTGCTGCGGGTCGAGCTTGTGCAGCCCGTAGACGGACAGCACCTGCGCGGTATTGCGCAGCTCGGCGGACAACTCGACGCCCGTCGCGCCGCCACCGACGATCACGACCTGGATGCGCGGTTCGGCCGCCGCCCCGGGCGCGGGCTGCGCCGGCGCCTGATGCTCGGCGCGCATGCACGCGGCGATCAGGCGCTTGCGGAAGCGCTCGGCCTCGCCGACCGTATCGAGCGCGATCGCGTTTTCGGCCGCGCCCTGCACGCCGAAGAAGTGCGTCGTGCTGCCGATCGCGATCACGAGCGTGTCGTATTCCAGGTCGCGCGCCGGCAGCAGCTCCGCGCCGTCGCTGTCGTTGACGGGCGACAGCGTGATGCGCTTCGCCGTGCGGTCGAGCGCGGTCAGTTCGCCCTGCTGAAACTCGAAGCCATGCCAGCGCGCCTGCGCCGCGTATTCGAGCTCCTGCGTGAACGGGTCCATGCTGCCGGCCGCGACCTCGTGCAGCAACGGCTTCCAGATGTGGGTCGGATTGCGGTCGACGAGCGTGACGAGCGCACGTGCGGGACGATTGCCGCGCGCGCCGTAACGGTCGCCGAGCCGCGTCGCCAGTTCCAGGCCGCCTGCGCCGCCGCCTACGATGATGATCCGATGCATCTGATTCCCCCTTTGCGATTCGAAACTGCTGCCGCCGCACGAGGCAGACGCGATGCGTTCGCGCCGCCCGTTGGATTAACCGGTTCGGACATCATCGATGTGCAGTTCGAAACACTTCGATGCGTCCGATGCCGGAACACGGGGCGCGCTGCCCCCGCGACAATGACCTGACTGACTTGCATTGTCCGGGAGCTTGCGCGTTGACCACAAGCAAACCATCTCGATATTCAGCATCCCTGCAACAATATGCCGCGGGAAACGGGAATCGCACGGGGGTGCGTCAGTGTGCCTCTTCCCAGTTCGCGCCGGCGCCCACTTCGGCGACCAGCGGCACCTTCAGCTTCGCCACGCCGCACATCATTTCCGGCAGCTTCTCGCGCACGAGCGACAGTTCTGCGTCGGGCACCTCGAGCACCAGTTCGTCGTGCACCTGCATGATCATCCGTGATGCGAGCCGGTCGCGCGTGAGCCAGTCGTCCACCGCGATCATCGACAGCTTGATCAGGTCGGCCGCCGTGCCCTGCATCGGTGCGTTGATGGCGGCGCGCTCGGCGGCCTGACGGCGCGGGCCGTTGCCGCCGTTGATCTCCGGCAGCCACAGGCGGCGGCCGAAAACGGTTTCGACGTAGCCCTTCTCCTTCGCCACCGCGCGCGTGTTTTCCATGTACTGCGCGACGCCCGGGTACCGCGCGAAATAGCGGTCGATGTAGAGCTTCGCCGCATCGCGCGTGATGCCGAGGTTCGACGCGAGGCCGAACGCGCTCATCCCGTAGATGAGCCCGAAGTTGATCACCTTCGCGATCCGGCGCTGGTCGGAATTGACCTCCAGCGGCGTCACGCCGAACACTTCGGCGGCGGTTGCGCGATGGATGTCCTCGCCCTGCGAGAACGCGCGCAGCAGCGACGCGTCGCCGGAAATGTGCGCCATGATCCGCAGCTCGATCTGCGAATAGTCGGCCGACACGATGCGGTGCCCCGGCGATGCGATGAACGCCTCGCGGATCCGCCGGCCTTCGGCCGTGCGCACCGGAATGTTCTGAAGATTGGGATCGTTCGACGCGAGACGGCCCGTGACCGCGACCGCCTGCGCATAGTTCGTGTGCACGCGGCCCGTTGCGGGATTCACCATGCGCGGCAGCTTGTCGGTGTAGGTCGACTTCAGCTTCGACAGCCCGCGATGCTCGAGCAGCAGCTTCGGCAGCGGGTAATCCTCGGCGAGCTTCTGCAGCACTTCCTCGTCGGTCGACGGTGCGCCGCTCGGCGTCTTCTTCACGACCGGCAACTGCAGCTTCTCGAAGAAGATCTGCCCGATCTGCTTCGGCGAGCCGAGATTGAACTCGCCGCCCGCCAGTTCGTACGCCTGGCCCTCGAGCTCGATGAGCCGCGTCGCGATCTCGCTGCTTTGCGCCTGCAGGCGTGCGTCGTCGATCAGCACGCCGGTGCGCTCCATCTTGCGCAGCACGAGCAACACCGGCATCTCGATCTCGCGATACACGCGCTCGAGGCCCGCCTCGCGCGCGACCTGCGGATACAGCGCCTGATGCAGCTGCAGCGTGATGTCCGCATCCTCGGCCGCATACGCCGCGGCCTGCTCGAGCGCCACTTCGTCGAAGCCGATCTGCTTCGCGCCCTTGCCGGCCACGTCTTCATACTTGATCGTCTTGACGCCCAGATGACGCAGCGCGAGGCTGTCCATGTCGTGCGTCCGGTGCGATTCGAGCACGTACGATTCGAGCAGCGTGTCGTGCTCGATGCCGTTCAGCGCGATGTCGTAGTTCGCGAGCACCTGCGCGTCGTACTTCAGGTGCTGGCCGACCTTCTTGCGGTCGGCCGATTCGAGCCACGGCTTCAGGCGCGCGAGCACGTCGTCGATCGGCAGCTGCTCGGGCAGGTCGGGACCGCGATGCGCGACCGGAAGATATGCGGCCTTGCCCGGCTCGACCGAGAACGACAGGCCGACGAGCCGCGCGGTCATCGGGTCGAGCGACGTGGTTTCGGTGTCGAACGCGGTCAGCGCGGCCGCGTCGATCTTCGCGAACCATGCGTCGAACTGCTCCCAGGTCTGGATCGTGTCGTACTCGCGGACGATGTCTGCGGCCACCACCGGTGCGGGGTCACCTTCCGGCGCATCGGCGCCGCCGCCTTCGGCGGGCGCGCTGTCGACTTCGCGCAGCCACGTCTTGAAGCCGTAGCGCGCGAAGATGTCGCGCAGCAGGTCGCGTGCTTCGCCGTCGCTCTTCAGCGACGCTTCGATCGATTCGAGATGCGGCGCGAGATCGCAGGCCGTGTCGACGGTCACGAGCTTGCGGCCGAGCGGCAGGAAGTCGAGCGCGCGGCGCAGGTTGTCGCCGACCACCCCCTTGATCTCGCCTGCGTGTTCGATCACGCCGTCGAGGCTGTCGTATTGCGACAGCCACTTCACGGCCGTCTTCGGCCCGCACTTCTCGACGCCGGGCACGTTGTCGACGGTGTCGCCGATCAGCGCGAGGTAGTCGATGATCCGCTCGGGCGGCACGCCGAACTTCGCGACCACGCCGTCGCGATCGAGCGTCTCGTTGGTCATCGTGTTGACGAGCGTGACGTGATCGGTGACGAGTTGCGCGAGGTCCTTGTCGCCGGTCGATACGATCACGTTCATCCCGTGCCGTTCGGCTTCGCGCGCGAGCGTGCCGATCACGTCGTCGGCCTCGACGCCCTCGACCATCAGCAGCGGCCAGCCGAGCGCGCGCACGGCGCCGTGAATCGGTTCGACCTGCAATGCAAGATCGGGCGGCATGGACGGACGGTTTGCCTTATAGTCGGCATAAAGGTCGTCGCGGAACGTCTTGCCCTTTGCATCGAACACGCAAGCGCTATACTCTGCACTGACTTCCTTGCGCATACGACGCAGCATGTTGATGATTCCGTAGAGCGCTCCGGTCGGCTCCCCGCCAGGGCCACGCAAATCAGGCATCGCATGGTAAGCCCGATACAGATAGCTCGAACCGTCAACCAATAGCAGGGTCTTACCTTCCAGATTTCGTTCTTCAGGCATTATGAACAAGAGAAAAGTGATTCCGAGTCTGCGTTCGCTCGCAGATCAAGAACGCGCGACGGCCAAGAAGGCGCGCGCATCGTGGCAGATGTTCACGATTATGGCAGAGTTTATCGAGGCGACCGAGTACCTGTCGGAGATCCGCCCGGCCGTCAGCATCTACGGTTCTGCCCGTCTGAAGCCCGATACGCCGCACTACAAGTTGGCCGTGCAGATCGCGCGCAAGCTGTCCGACGCCGGCTTCGCGGTGATCTCCGGCGGCGGCCCCGGCATCATGGAAGCCGCGAACAAGGGCGCGCACGCCGGCAAGGCGCCGTCGGTCGGCCTGAACATCGAGCTGCCGCACGAGCAGGCCGGCAACCACTACCAGGACATCTCGCTGCGCTTCCGCCACTTCTTCACGCGCAAGGTCACGTTCGTGAAGAACTCCGACGCGGTGATCGTGATGCCGGGCGGCTTCGGCACGCTCGACGAACTGTCCGAAGTGCTCACGCTGATCCAGACGAAGAAGTCGCGCCTCGTGCCGATCATTCTCGTCGGCAGCACGTTCTGGCAGGGGCTGCTGCAATGGTTCCGCGACCAGTTGATCCCGAACGGGCTCATCAATCCGGAAGACATGGACCTGATGCAGGTGATCGACGATCCCGACCAGGTGCTCGACGCCGTGCTCGCGTTCTACGAGGACAGCGGCGAGGAAGAAGGCGCGGACGGCGACGATCATCCGCCGCGGCCCGAAGAAGACCGCATGTTCTATCTGTAATTCGATCGGCTCGATGGCCGGCCTTCGCGGCCGGCATCCCGCTTCCCGCGCGGCAGGCATGGCGATTCCGCCACCTGCCGCGCGTCATTTTGTAACGCCGCGTTAATCCCGCAACGCGGCCGCGCGCCGTCGAATGTCAAATTCGGGCGGCCGGTGCCGCACAACGCCTTCGACGCGTGCCACGCCCGGGACCGACCATTGTCAAATCACGCTGCCGTCCATCGGTCCAGCCGGCCGGCCTGACGTCAATCTGCCGTAACAAATGCCGCTCGCCTTTTCCGTGCGGCGCCCGCACACTGCCTCTTGTCGGCGTGGCGTCCCCCCGGTGGAACGATCCCCCCTCGCGTCCATCGCGTCGCGCCGGCCTTTTGACAACGACATCACGGAAAACAACATGAAACGTTCGCTGATCGCCCTCGCCTTCGCCGGCCTCGGTGTTTCGCTGTCCGGCCTCGCCCACGCCGTCAACGTCGACGTCAACATCGGCACGCCCGCGCCGGTCGTCGTCGCGCCCGCGCCTGTCGTGGTCGCACCGGCTCCCGCGGTCATCGTCGGCTGGCACGGCGATCGTTACTGGGACGGCCGCCGCTACTGGGAACGCCGCGAGTGGGAAGATCACGAGCGCCATCATGGTCACGGCGGCTACCACTGCCCGCCGGGACACGCGAAGAAGGGTGAGTGCTGAGCATCCGAGTGCGGGTTCGATCGGGCTCGCGCACTGCAGGACAAAGAACAAGGCCGCACGTGAACGAAAGTTCGCGTGCGGCCTTTGTCGTTACGCCCGCGGCTTGCGCGGCGTTCACATCACTGAAACGCCACTTCCGCGAAGCTCCGCAGCTTGCGGCTATGCAGCTTGTCGAGCCCGTTCGTGCGCAGGATCTCCATCGCCTTCACGCCGATCTGCAGATGCTGGTCGACCTGCCCGCGATAGAACGTGTCGGCCATGCCCGGCAGCTTCAGCTCGCCGTGCAGCGGCTTGTCGGACACGCACAGCAGCGTGCCGTACGGCACGCGGAACCGGAACCCGTTCGCGGCGATCGTCGCGCTTTCCATGTCGAGCGCGATCGCGCGGCTCTGCGACAGCCGCTGCACGGGTTCACGGTGATCGCGCAGCTCCCAGTTGCGGTTGTCGACGCTCGCGACCGTGCCCGTGCGCATCACGCGCTTCAGTTCGGCGCCTTCGAGACGGGTGACCTCGGCCACGCCGCGCTCGAGCGCGAGCTGCACTTCGGCGAGCGCCGGGATCGGCACCCACAGCGGCAGGTCCGCATCCAGCACGTGATCCTCGCGCACGTAACCGTGCGCGAGCACGTAGTCGCCGAGGCGCTGCGTGTTGCGCAGGCCCGCGCAGTGGCCGAGCATCACCCACGCGTGCGGTCGCAGCACCGCGATGTGATCGGTGATCGTCTTCGCGTTCGACGGGCCGACACCGATGTTGACCATCGTGATCCCGCTGCCGTCCGCGCGCTTCAGGTGATATGCAGGCATCTGCGGCAGCCGCGGCGGCGCGGCGCCCTCGGCCGGCTCGCTGCCGAGGTTCGCGTTGTACGTGATGACGTCGCCCGGCTCGACGAACGCGCTGTACTGGCTGCGGTACTCGCGCACCTCGGGATCGTCGCTCTCCGTCATCATCGTGCGGCCGAGCTTCACGAATTCGTCGATGTAGAACTGGTAGTTCGTGTAGAGCACGTAGTTCTGGAAATGCGTGGGCGACGTCGCCGTGTAGTGACGCAGCCGGTGCAGCGAGAAGTCGACGCGCGCGGCGGTGAACAGCGCGAGCGGATGCGGCTCGCCGGGCGCCGGCTCGAACGTGCCGTTGACGATGCGGTCGTCGAGGTACGACAGGTCGGGCGTGTCGAAGATGTCGCGCATCGCGAGCAGGCGGTCGCGGTCGAGCTCGCCTTCGAGGTGGATGCCTTCGGGAAACGCGAAGTGAACCGGGATCGGCTGCGACGACACGCCGATCTCGATCTTCACATGGTGATTCTTCGACAGCAGGCGCAGTTGCTCGCGATAGTAGTTCGCGAACAGGTCGGGGCGCGTGACGGTCGTCTCGAACACGCCGGGACCCGCGACGAAACCGTACGAACGGCGCGAATCGACGTGCGTGTTGACGTCGGTACGAATCCGCACGAACGGATAGCACGCACGCACGTGCTCGGTGATCGGCTCGTGGCGGCGATAACGCGCGAAGGCATCGCGCAGGAAGCCCGTGTTGGTGTCGTAGATGGCCGACAGCCGCGCGACGGCGGCGACGGAATCGTCGAATGCTTCGACGGGCGGGCTCTCGGGCGTCAGCACCCGATGCCGGCGGCTCAAATCGTTCTTCATTTTCATCACCTCGTCTGATCGAACGACATTACCACGGAACCCGGTCATGCTCATGGCCACTCGCTTGCACGCCGCTTGCACGCGAGGGCCGGGCCGCGCGCAGTATTTGCTAAAATCGGAAGGTTCACTGGAGACTCATCATGAAGCCGCTCATTCTCGTCGCCGCTGCCGCCGTGTTCGCGGGCACGTTTGCCGCTGCCGGCGCCGCTTACGCCGCCGGCGGCACGCCCGACGCCGACGCGCAGGCCCGGGCCGAGGCCAACGAGGCCGCCGGCCTGCCCGATCTCCGCAAGATCAACCGGCCGGGCGCCGAAGTCACGTCGAAAGTCGACTTCGCCGACATCCGCCGCACGCCGAGCTTCCACGCAAAGAGCAAGAGCGGCACCGAGGTCACCGAGTATCGCGATCGCGGCAAGCCGGTCGAAATCGACGTGAAGTCGAACTTCGGCACGCGCTACCAGATGAGCTCGACGCTCGACACGTCGCCGAAGCCGCACGACGCGGGCGTCCCGATCACGCGCCTGCCGTCGGTCAACCTGCGCTACTGATTTCCTGCCGCGCCGCGTCGGTCCCGACGCGGCGCGCCGGCATTCCCTTCACCTCCTGTCGCGCCGCACGCCGCGCGCGTGCCGACAACTGACCAGACGCATCTCGCATGGCCGTTTTCACCGCTGTTTCCGACTCCGATCTCGCGCAATGGATGCGCCACTACGAACTGGGCGACGTGCTGGCGTTCCGCGGCATTCCGTCCGGCATCGAAAACAGCAACTTCTTCCTGACGACGACGCGCGGCGAGTACGTCCTGACGATCTTCGAAAAGCTGACGGCGGAACAGCTGCCGTTCTACCTCGACCTGATGCGCCATCTGGCGAGCCACGGCGTGCCGGTGCCGGATCCGGTCCCGCGCGATGACGGCGCACTCTTCGGCGAGCTGCACGGCAAGCCGGCGGCGATCGTCACGAAGCTCGACGGCGCCGCCGAACTCGCGCCGGGGGTCGAACACTGCATCGAGGTCGGGCAGATGCTCGCGCGCCTGCACCTCGCGGGGCGCGACTATGCGCGTCACCAGCCGAACCTGCGCAGCCTGCCGTGGTGGCAGGAGAACGTGCCGGCGATCGTCCCGTTCGTTTCCGACGCGCAGCGCACGCTGCTCGAGGACGAACTCGCGCACCAGGCCGCGTTCTTCGCGTCGGATGACTACGCGGCGCTGCCGGGCGGCCCGTGCCACTGCGACCTGTTCCGCGACAACGTGCTGTTCGCGCACGCGGCGCCCGGCACCGGTCATGAGGTACGGCTCGGCGGCTTCTTCGATTTCTATTTCGCGGGCTGCGACAAATGGCTGTTCGACGTCGCGGTCACCGTCAACGACTGGTGCGTCGACCTCGCGACGGGCGTGCTCGACGTCGCGCGCGCCGATGCGCTGGTGCGCGCCTACCAGACGGTCCGGCCGTTCACGGCCGAGGAACGCCGCCACTGGAGCGACATGCTGCGCGCGGGCGCGTACCGCTTCTGGGTGTCGCGCCTGTACGACTTCTACCTGCCGCGCGCGGCCGAAATGCTCAAACCGCACGATCCCGGTCATTTCGAACGCATCCTGCGTGAGCGTATCGCCCACACGCCCGCGCTTCCCGAGACCCATACCGCATGCAACTGATCGAAGTGCCCGCGAAAGCGGGCTATGTCTGGTTCCGACAAGGCATCTGGCTGTTCCGCCGGAACCCGCTCGCGTTCATCACGCTGTTTTTCACGTACCTGCTGGCGATCACGCTGGTGTCGATGGTGCCGGTGATCGGCGCGGCGCTGCCGCTGCTGTTCATCCCCGGCATCGCGGTCGGCTTCATGGCGGCATGCCGCGACACGGTGGCCGGCAAGCCGGTGATGCCGACGATCCTCATCGACGGCTTCCGCTCGTACGGCACCGCGACGACGCAGCGGCTGCTCGTGCTCGGCGTGGTCTATGTCGCGCTGATGGTGCTGGTGTTCGCCGCGTCGTCCCTCGTGGACGGCGGCGGGCTGCTCCAGATGATGCTCGGCGCCACGAACGACGCGAGTCCGACGCCGGAAACGCTCGCCGCGCAAGGCACGCTCGGCGCGCTGCTGCTGGCGACGCTGCTCTACGCGCCGGTCGCGATGCTGTTCTGGTTCGCGCCGGTGCTCACCGCGTGGCACGACATTCCGCCCGCCAAGGCGCTGTTCTTCAGCATCGTCAGCTGCTGGCGCAATCGCGGCGCATTCGTCGTGTACGGGCTGCTGTGGTTCGGCGTCGCGCTCGGCACGTCGTTCGGCCTGTCGCTGCTGCTGCAGGCGCTCGGCGCCGGCGCCTATGTGCTGACGATCATGATGCCGGTGACGATCCTCATCGTCACGATGATGTACTGCTCGTTCTACGCGACCTATCGCGGCTGCTTCGGCGTGCAGGAACCGGGCGCCGCGACGCCCACCACCGGCCGCTGACGCCGTTCGGCCGGCGCCCGCCGCCGGCCGTCCATCCCTCCTCCCGGCCGGCCCGGCGCGGATCCCCGGCGCCACGCCCCACCCCTGTTCAACCGAATCTTTTGCGCGCAAAATAATTTGCGTACAAATCGTTAGCGCGTCCGCCGCGCCGCCCGAATCATGGACCGCCTGCCCCCGCTGCCCCAGACGCTCGACGAGCAACTGTGCTTCGCGCTCTACTCGACATCGCATGCGATGACGAAGGCGTACAAGCCGCTGCTCGACAAGCTGTCGCTGACCTATCCCCAATATCTGGCGATGCTCGTGCTGTGGGAGCGCGACGACATCGCCGTAAAGGACATCGCCGCCCGCCTCGACCTCGATCCGGCCACCGTCACGCCGCTGCTGAAGCGGCTCGAGGCGCTCGGCTACGTCGAACGCGTGCGCAGCGTCACCGACGAGCGCATCGTCAACGTGCGCTTGACGACGGAAGGCCGCGCGCTGAAGGACAAGGCGCGCTCGGTGCCCGCCGATCTCTTTTGCGCGATGCAGCAAACGCCCGAGTTCCTGGTCAGGCTGCGCGCGGATCTCCAGCAGTTGCGCCACGCGCTGTCGGCCGCCAACGAAGGCTGACGAACCCGCGGTCGCAAACGGCTCGGCACTGCCGGGCCTTTTCTTCAAAATTTCATTTGCACACAAATCATTTGTGTTCTATATTTTCCTCGTGGCCGGCGACACCCGTCCGACCGGACCGCTTCTCCCATTCTTCCGACAGGAGCTGCACCATGAACATTCTGTACAAGACCAGCGCCACGAGCACGGGCGGCCGCGACGGCCGCGCGGTATCCGCCGACAACCGGCTGGAAGTAAAGCTGGCCGCGCCGCGCGAACTCGGCGGCACCGGCGCGGAGGGCACGAACCCGGAACAGCTGTTTGCCGCAGGTTACTCGGCCTGTTTCCTCAGCGCGATGAAATTCGTCGCGGGCCAGAACAAGCAGACGCTGCCGGCCGACACGCAAGTGACCGCGGAAGTGGGCATCGGCCCGAACGACGCAGGCGGCTTCGGGCTCGACATCGAACTGCGCGTGTCGCTGCCGGGGCTCGACAAGGCCGATGCGCAGGCGCTGGTCGACAAGGCGCACCACGTGTGCCCGTACTCGAACGCGACCCGCAACAACGTGCCGGTGCGCCTGACGGTCGTCTGACGCGACGCACGACGTCGAATGCAAAAAGGGCGTGTGCGGCTGCTTGCCGCACACGCCCTTTTGCGTGATTCGCCGGACCGGCTGACATGCCGGCCCGCGCTGCGCTGCTTAACGCGAGCCGAACGAGAACGGACGGTTCATCGCCGCTTCGCGATCGATCTTGCGCATGCGGAATTCGAGATCGTAGATGTCGGTTGCTTCGGAAAGGTACGCGTCGGCGCGCTCTTTCGCGGCCTTTTCAGCGTTCTTGGTCAGCATCAGGAAGAGGTGGCTCAGCAGGTACATGGTCGATCTCGCAATCCAAAGGTTCTTTGACTAGGGTTTTCCCGAATTATAGGGAAAACCCTAGCATTTGGCCAGCGTCGATCGGAAGGTGCGTCGTCAGGTCGCCACAGTGCGGCGATTCTCTTCGAAAAAGGTCCAGATCATTGCGCTCGCATCGGGGCCTACCGCCGCGTGGAACGGCACCGCCTCGTCGCCGCCCGACCATGCATGATCGAGCCCTTTCACGTGACAGAGCCGCACGATCGACTCGCCGTCGCGACGCACGTCGGTGATCTGCGCGCCCGCCTCGCGCGTCTCCACCCGCTCGCCGCCGCGCAGTGCGCCGCGGCTGTCCGCGAGCCCGTTCAGGCGCATGAACTGCACCGTCAGCTGGTCCGCATTCTTCGGCGCGACGACATGGTCGCCGTCGCCCTGCACGATCAGCACGGGCATGCCCGGATAGGCCCCGGTGTCGACCAGCGTGTCGACCACCGCAGCCGGGTTCTGCCGCAAGCCGCGCCGCATCACGTCCATCGCGCTGATCCCGGAATTCGCCTCGCCGAGCGCGGGGCCCGAATGCAGCGCGACCGCCGCGAAGCGGTCCGGGTGATGCAGCGCGAGCAGCGCCGCCAGGCCCGCACCGGCAGACAGCCCGGCGACGTAGACGCGCGATGCATCGAAGCCGTGCTCGTCGACGAGCGCATCGACGAGCGACGCGACCGCATCCGCCTCGCCGCGGCCCGCGCGGTCGGTGTCTTCATACCAGTGCCAGCAGCCGTGCGCATGCGCACGCAGCGACTGCTCCGGATACAGCACCGCGAAACCGTACTTGTCGGCCAGCAGGTTCATCCGGGTGCCCTGCGCGAACTCGTCGACCGATTGCTGGCAGCCGTGCAGCATCACGACCAGCGGTATCGCGCCGCGCCGGCGGCCAGGCGGGACGTACAGGCCATAGGCGAGCTGCTGGACCAGGCGGCCGAGCGCGGGCGCCATCGGATGCTCGCCGCGCGTCCACTCGCCAGCCGCCCAGGCGGCCGCGCGCGGCCGCACGCGCGACTCACGTGGCGGGGACAGATCGGTTGCGGCGGGCGATGCGGCGGCCTCGAGCGTATCGCGCGCGATCCGCTGGGCCTCGCGCGCCGCGCGTTTGGCGGCCGGAGACAGCATTCGTTTCATGCCGCCTAGCCATACCTTCGTCAGACTTTTGGTCATCAATCGGGCTCGCAGTCAGGAAAAATAGGGATACGACACGGGGTGCATCATTCGACTTTGTGCAATGCACCATAACATTGTTTCTGGGATTTTTCCTGCGCGCGGAGAGTTCCCCTCGGCGCAAAAAACGGGCCTCGAACACACGCGGCGCTATACTGGGGTTTGGCCGCTTGTATCCGTTGTAGTCGTTCTTCCCGGCTCGCGCGTTGATTTAAGCATTCGTCCCGCCCCTGCTCGTTCCCCTCCCGATGTTCGACCTGCCCTCTCACCTGTGGATCACGATCACCGCGTTCGGTGGCGCCGGCCTGACCTTGCCGCTCGCGATCACGATCGCCGTATGGCTCGCGCTCGGCTACTCGTGGCAGCGCGCGGCCGCGTGGCTCGGCGTGCTCGCGGCCGCGATCGGGGTCGTCGCGCTCACGAAGATCGCCTTCCTCGGCTGGGGAATCGGCATCCGCGCGTGGGATTTCACGGGATTCAGCGGCCACGCGATGCTGTCGACGTCGGTCTATCCCGTCGCGATCTTCCTCGCGCTGATCCGCACGCGCACGCCGGTGCGGATCGCCGGCATCGCGCTCGGGCTCGCGGCCGGCATCGCGGTCGGCGTGTCGCGCGTCGCGCTCGACGCGCATTCGCCGTCCGAATCGATCACCGGCTGCATCGTCGGCGCGATCACCGCGCTGGCGTTCATCGCCGGCTCGTGGCACGCGGTACCGCACCGCTGGTCGGTGGCGGCGGTCGTCGCGAGCCTCGCGCTCGTCACCGTCGCACTGCACGGCATCACGGTGCCGTCGCACCGCTGGGTCACCAAGGTCGCGCTTGAGCTGTCGGGGCACGAGCGGACGTTCGTCCGCGCCCGCTGGAAAGCGAATCCGAACTACCGGCCGGCATCGCAGCCGTCGTCGCTGCAGCGCACCGATTCGTCGCAGCCGCTGCTGCACGCGTGACGGGCCGCACGCACGTCATCCGGTCGCCGTTCAAGTCTGAAGATCCTCATGCGCGCCATTGCATGAACGGTATGTCGAGCGTTATAACCCGCCCTATATTACGATTACGGTTTCCAACCATTCAAACGCCCCGACCATGCGCTCGACCGTCCGCCCGCTTCGCCGCACCCTGCTCCGCCTGCTGCCGCTCGCCGCGCTTGCCGCGGGCATCGCTTTCAGCGCGCCGGCTTGCGCTGCCGACGAGCTGGTCGTGTCGGCGGCCGCGAGCCTGACGAACGCGTTCAAGGCCGTCGGCGATGCGTTCCAGAAGCAACATCGGGACACCAAGGTGCTGTTCAACTTCGGCGCGTCGGACGTGTTGATGCAGCAGATCGCCAAGGGCGCACCGGCCGACGTGTTCGCCTCGGCGGACCAGAAGGCGATGGATCGCGCGGTCAGCGAAAAGGTCATCGTGCCGGGCACGCGCCGCGATTTCGCGGCGAACTCGCTCGTGCTGATCGTGCCGGCGGACAGCCGTGCGGCCGCGCCGACGTCGCTGAACGACCTGGCAGCGCCCGGCGTGAAGCGCATCGCGTACGGCGACCCGGCGTCGGTGCCGGTCGGCCGCTACACCGAAGGCGCGCTGCGCGCGGCAGGCGTGTGGGACGCCGTCAGCGCGAAGGGCGTACTGGCCGCCAACGTGCGCCAGAGCCTCGATTACGTCGCGCGCGGCGAAGTCGACGCGGGCTTCGTGTTCGGCACCGACGCGGCGATCATGCCGGGCCGCGTGAAGGTCGCGCTGACCGTGCCGACGCAGACGGCCATCACCTATCCGATCGCGGTGGTCAAGGACAGCCGCCATGCCGCGCAGGCGCAGTCGTTCATCGACTTCGTCGCGTCGCCGCAGGGCCAGGCCGTGCTGGCGACCTTCGGTTTCAAGCCCGCGGGCAAGTGAGCGCAGCATGATGCAGGACGCCTGGGTACCGCTGCTGTTGTCGCTGAAGGTCGCCGGCTGGGCGACCGCGCTCGACATCGTGCTCGGCGTCGCCGCCGCCTTCGTGCTCGCGCGCTGGCGCTCGCCGCTGCGCGACGTGGTCGATTCGCTGCTGACGCTGCCGCTCGTGTTGCCGCCGACGGTGCTCGGCTATTACCTGCTCGTGCTGCTCGGCCGGCACGGCGTGTTCGGCGCGTGGCTCGACACGCTCGGCATCGAACTCGTCTTCACGTGGCAGGGCGCGGTGATCGCGTCGATGGTCGTCGCGTTTCCGCTGATCCTGAAATCGGCGCGCACCGCGTTCGAAAGCGTCGATCCGCATCTCGAGCGCGCGGCACGCACGCTCGGGCTCGGCGAAGCCGCGGTGTTCTTCCGCGTGACGCTGCCGCTCGCCACGCGCGGCATCCTGGCCGGCGCGCTGCTTGCCTTCGCGCGCGCGCTCGGCGAATTCGGCGCGACGCTGATGATCGCGGGCAACCTGCCCGGTCGCACGCAGACGCTGTCGGTCGCGATCTATGCGGCGGTGCAGGCCGGCGACGACAGCACGGCCAACTTCCTCGTGCTGGTGACGTCGATCACCTGCGTGCTCGTGCTGCTCGCGACCGGCTGGCTCGTGCCGTCGCGTGCCGGACGGAGCCAGCCGACATGACGCGCCGGCCGCATCCGCACCGCTGCGCCGCACCGGTCGCGGCAACACGCCGTCCCGTCGGGCGGGCGGTTTCGCGCACGCACGGCGCGGCACGACGGAGGCCCGCATGAGCGTCGCCGTCGATATCCGCAAGACCTACGCGAACGCCGAGCGCCGCTTCACGCTCGATGTGTCGTTTACGGCCGGCACGCAGCGCGTCGTGCTGTTCGGGCCGTCCGGCGCCGGCAAGAGCATGACGCTGCAGGCGATCGCCGGCTTGCTGTCACCCGACGAAGGCACGATCACGCTGAACGGCGAAACGCTGTTCGATTCCGCGCGCGGCATCGACGTGCCGACCCGTGCACGCCGCGTCGCGTATCTGTTCCAGGACTATGCGCTGTTTCCGCACCTGAACGTGCGCCAGAACATCGCGTTCGGGCTCACGCCGGGCCTGCGCAACCCGCGTGCGAAGGCGGTGCCGCCCGAAGTCGCGTACTGGCTGCAGGCGTTCGAGCTCGACACGCTCGCCGGGCAATTCCCGTCGCAGTTGTCGGGCGGGCAGAAACAGCGCGTCGCGCTTGCCCGCGCGCTGGTCGCGCAGCCGCACATCCTGCTGCTCGACGAGCCGTTCGCGGCGCTCGACGGCGCGCTGCGCCAGCGCATGCGCCACGAGCTCGCCGAACTGCAGGCGCGGCTCGATATTCCGATGGTGCTCATCTCGCACGACCCCGACGACGTCGCCGCGTTCGGCGACCAGGTCGTGCAATTGAGCGAAGGACGCGTGCAGGCCGCAACGCCGCACGCCGAGTGGCCGACGCGCGTCACGTGATCGCGCGAAGGCGGTGGCCCACGCGGCCACGTTTGAGCCTGAGAGAAGCCGCACGGGCGGCAGAAGCTGGAACGAGCTGAAAACGGGATCGAAGCCGGCGCCTCGTGCATGTCGGGCGGCGCCGGTTTCGCCGCGTCCGCCCACGGTCATCGACAGGGACGGCGCGCGCCGCCGTCGTGCGATCAGCCCGTCACCGCGAGAATCACGCTCGATGCCTTGAACAGCGCGATCGCCCGCCGGCCGGCGTCGAGTTGCAACGCGCCGACACTGTCGTTCGTGACCACGGCCGTGAGCGTCCCGCCACCGTCGAGCGCCAGCGTCACCTCGCTGTTCACCGCGCCCGCCGTGACCGTTTCGACCGTCCCGTGCAACTGGTTGCGTGCGGACACCTTCAAGGTCGCGTCGGCTCCGCCGTCGTCGTCGACCGCCAGCACGACCCACGACGCCTTCACGAGCGCGCACGCATCCGCGCCCGGCTGCAGGCCGAGCGCGTCGGCGCTTTCGTGCGTCAGCACCGCGACGATCGCCTGCCCGCCCGGCAGCACGAGCGTCACCTCGTCGTTCACCGTGCCGCGCACGATCGACTCGACCTTGCCGAACCACTGGTTGCGCGCGCTCGTCTTCATCCCGATCCGGCCGATCAGCGCCCAGTCGACGTCGAAGCCGGACACCGCCGCGCTCGCGGCGTCGATGAAGCGGCGATGCTCGCGCTCGATCGTGCGGAACGCGGCGATCAGCGACGTCGCGCGCGGCGTCAGCGTCGTGCCGCCGCCGCCCTTGCCGCCCGTCGAGCGCGTCACGAGCGGCTCGCCGGCCAGGTTGTTCATCGTATCGATCGCCTCCCACGCGGCCTTGTAGCTGAGCCCGACGGCCTTTGCCGCGCGCGTGATCGACCCGGTGTCGCCGATCGCCGCGAGCAGCGCGATGCGGGTGGCGCCGCCGAGCGTCTGCTCGCCCGCGCGCAGCCACAGTTCGCCGCCCAGTTCGAGCGGCCCGGCGGAAGAGGAAGGAGGCGATGCGTCGCTCATCGGTCTGTCGGAGGAAAACGGGTGGCCATTATAGTGAGCGCGCGCCGCTCAACGCGGCTTGCCGTCGAGCTTCGGCGGGCGCAGGCTCGCGAGCAGCGCCTCGGCGTCGCGCGCGGCGCGTTGCTCGAGCGCCGCACCGTAGCCGCGCACGAAACCGAGCTGGTACGCGGGCGCCGCCAGTTGCTCGAGATGATGCAGCGCGACGATCGTGTCGTTCGCCTCGCCGAGCACGCTCTGCACGCGCGCGAGCGTCTTGACCGTTTCGTTGCGCGTGCGGCGCGAGGCCAGCGACGCGAAGAACTCGAGCGCGTAGCGCAGCCGCTTCGCGTCGATCCGCACCTGGTGCCGCGCGGCCGTGTCGAGCGACGTGAGCGACGGCGATGCATACAGGTGACCGAACAGCCGCCGCACGCGCTTGGTCGCGTGGCGCCGCAGCGACGGCGTGTCGTCGTCGCCGGCGGCCGGCGGCAGCGCGAGCGTGCTCAGCCATTCGAGCCAGCCGAGCGTCAGGCGTGCATAGCGCGCCGAATGCAACGCCTGGCGCAATTCGACGCGTGCCGCCGTCGCCTGGACGCGTGCGGCGTCGAGCGTGCCGTCCCAGTCGGCGCTGCCGCCGTCGGCCGCGATCAGCGCGGGCAGGCTTTCGGTCGAGAACACGTCCCAGTCGCGCACCGTGCCGAGCAGCGACGCGACCCAGCGCAAGTCGGCGCCGAACGTGTCCTTCCATTGCTCGTCCGCGAAGCGTGGAAAGAAGCGCATCAGCGTGCGCAGCCGGCGCAGCGCGACGCGCATCTGGTGCACGAACTCGGGATCGTCGCGATCGAGCACACCGCCCTCGTTGCCGAGCCATTGCGCGGCAATGTCGCCGGACAGCGCGAACAGCGCGGCCCGCTGCGTGCGGATGCCGGTCAGGTCGACGAGTTGCGCCTTGACCGGCCGGGCGACGGCGGGCTCGCCCGCGCACGCGCGATCGATCACGCTGGTGAGCTGCACGAACGCGGGCCATGCGCCGCTGAGCTCGCGCGCGGCGGCGAACAGCGCGCGCAGCGCGGCCGTGCGCGCGGCGACGGTTTCCCAGTCGGGCGCCGCGAGGCGCAGCTCGACCTGGCGGCGCGGTGGTTCGGTGCCACGGTGCAGAATGATGTCGTCGAGCGTCATCTCGACCACCACGCCGCTGTCGTCCGCCCAGCGCCCGCGCCGCCGCTCGCTGACGAGCCGCAACGGCGCCGGCCCGGACGATGCGGTGAGCGCCGCTTCGGCAACGGCGTCGGGCGTCACGCGGTCGCCCTCGCCGGTCGCCTGCGGCGCATCCGCATCGGCGATCGGCGCCGATGCGGGCGTGGCCACCGCGATGCCCGCGTGTTCGGCATCGAACAGTTCGCGCTCCACGACGCCGGGCGCGAATGCCTTCGTGCGCGACGCGACGACCCGCCGCCCGTGCGCGTTCGACTCGATCCACGTCCACCAGCACTCGCCGGGGCTCGGCTCGGCTTCCTCGACCTGGCATGGCTCGATCGTCACGCGTTCCTGGCCGCGCCGCATCCGCACCTGCGGACAGATCCGCCACGCACGGACGAGTTCGGCGCCGAAGTCGCGCTGCTCACCACGGGCCCGGCTTCCCGCCCTGACCGGCCAACCTTCCAGCGACAGGCACAACACGATTTCCAGCACACGCGACATGGAGGCTCCTGCACATGAAGAATCGCCGGCACGTCCTCCGTGCCGGCGTCGTCCGTGAAGCAGCTTCCATAGTACACGCGGCCAACATGCGCTGGCGACGATCTGGCCCTGTCGCCCCTGTCACGCATCAAACGACGTATCAGACGGCGTATTGCGCGATGCCGTTGCCGAACGACCAGTCCTCCTTCAGCACTTCGACGAGACTGATGAAGACGTCCTGCGGCCGCACGCCGGGCTGCCGCGCGAGATTCTCGGCGATGGTCCGGTACAGCGCCTGTTTCTGCTCGAGCGTACGCGTGTTGTTCGCCGTGATCTGGACCATCACCAGATCGTCGCTGCGTTCGATGTCGAGGTAGTGGCGGCCGAAGAAGAAGTTCTCGGCCGAATGCTCGGTCACGACCATGAAGATGTCGTCTTCGGGCACGTTGAACGTGTGCATCAGCGCGCGGTGCACGCCGTCGACGAGCGCCGCACGGTAGGCGGCCGGTTTGCCTTCGCGCACTGCGATACGGGTGAATGGCATGGTGCTGCTCCTTTCGGTGACGTTGAGAATCGGAAACGCAAGGTCAGGTTAGGCGCGCAGAACTATAATGAACAGTCATCATCCGATATTTCATTCATTTACATTTGCAATGAAAGTCCTCGACCTCGATGCTGTGCGCGCATTCGTGCTGGTCGCCGATCTCGCGAGTTTCACGCGCGCCGCCGACGCGCTCGGCACCACGCAATCGGCCGTCAGCCTGAAGCTGAAGCGGCTCGAAGCGCACCTCGGCAAGCCGCTGCTCGCACGCACGCCGCGCGTCGTCAAGCTGGCGGCGGACGGCGAGAACTTCCTGCCGGCCGCCCGCGCGCTGCTCGACGCGCACGACCAGGCGCTCGGCGCGATTTCGGCCGGCACGCACCGCCTGTCGCTCGGTGTCAGCGAGCACGTCGCGGTGCCCGACCTGCCGGCCGTACTGACGAGCCTGCACCGGCAGGATCCCGGGCTGTCGCTGGAGATGCACCTGGGCATGTCGGCGAGCCTGCTCGCGCAATACGACGAACGGCGGCTCGACGCGGCGATCGTGCGACACGAACCGGGCGAGGATCCGCCGCGCGACGACGGCACGCTGCTGTTCACCGAACCGCTCGCATGGCTCGCTGCGCCCGACTGGGCGCCGCGCGCGGGCGAGCCGCTGCCGCTCGCGGTGCTGGCCGGGCCGTGCGGCGTGCGGGCCGCCGCGCTGCGTGCGCTCGAGCATGCGGGGCGGCCGTGGCGCGAGCGCTTTACGGGCGGCGGCGTCGCGGCGGTCACGGCCGCCGCCGCGGCCGGGCTCGCGGTCTGCCCGCTGGCCCGGCGGGTCGCGCCGCGCACGCTGGTCGACGTTGGCACGAAATTCGGCCTGCCGCCGCTGCCGCATTCGCAGGTCGTGCTGTATTCACGCGTGCGCGACGCCCGCGCGGCGGCCGCACTTCGCAGGTTTTCCGACAGCCTTGCAATCTCGGCGTAAACTACGCGGTTCCGCTGCCCGCAATCCCCTGACGAATTCCGATGAAACCCGACGCCCGCAAGCACCTCCGTGCCAACCTGCTGATGCTCGCCGCCGCCGCGATCTGGGGCTCGGCGTTCGTCGCGCAACGACTGAGCCTCGACGTGATCGGGCCGTTCCTGTTCACGGGGCTGCGCTTCCTGCTCGGCGCGCTGGTGCTGCTCCCGCTGCTGATGGTCAACGCGGGCTCGCGCGCGCAGTTCGCGGCGATTCGCCGCGAGCCGGCCCTGCTCTCGCCGGGCCTCGCGCTCGGCGTGCTGCTCGCCGTATCGATCTCGCTGCAGCAGGTCGGCCTGCAGTACACGCGGGTCGCGAACGCAGGCTTCATCAGCTCGCTGTACGTCGTGATCGTGCCGCTGATGGGCGTGTTCGTCCGCCACCGGATCGGCGCCGGCACGTGGTTCGGCGCGCTGCTCGCGGCGATCGGCCTGTACTTCCTCAGCATCGACGAGCATTTCTCGGTGCTCTACGGCGACTGGTTCCAGCTCGCGGGCGCCGTGGTCATCGCCGCGCACGTGATGACCGTCGGCCATTTCGCGAAGCGGCACGATCCGCTCGTGCTCGCGTTCCTGCAATTCGTCGCGTGCGGCGTGCTGTGCCTCGCGGCCGGCCTCGCGATCGAGCCGGTCAACCTCGCGATGCTGAAGCGCGCGCTGCCGACGCTGCTGTACGGCGGGCTGCTGTCGGTCGGCATCGGCTATACGCTGCAGGTCGTCGCGCAGCGCGATGCGGCGCCGGCGCACGCGGCCGTGATCTTCAGCATGGAGGGAGTGTTCGCGGCCATCGCCGGCTGGGCCGCGCTCGGCGAGACGCTGACGCTGCGCGCGCTGGTCGGCTGCGCGCTGATGCTCGCCGGCCTGCTCGCCTGCCAGTTGCTGCCGAACGGCGACGCACGGAAAAAGGACGAGGACGCGCTGCCGGCGTGACACGCACGATCCCTATAATGGCGGTTCGCGTGCTTTTCATGCCAACCGCTTCCGACAGGCCAGCCCCGTGACGTCCAATCCCGTCGATCCCGCCGCCGACCTGCTGCGCGAACGCGCAGCGCACTATGCCGCCGAGGCCGCGCTGTTCCAGCGCGACCAGGCGCTGTCCATCGCTTCGCACGACCTGCGCAGCCCGCTGAACGCGATGCACAGCTGGGCGTACGTGCTCGAGCGCCAACTCGCCAGCGCCGACCCGAACCTGCAACGCGCGCTCGCGGGCATCCGCGCGGGGATCGACCAGCAGGTCGCGCTGATCGACGACGTGCTCGACGCACCGCGCGCGGCCACGCGCACCCTGGCGATCGCCGCACAGCCGTTCGCGCTGCGCCCGCTGCTCGACGACACGCTCGCACTGGTGCGCTGCGCACTCGCCGACGCACGACAGGTGAGCGTCGACGCGACGCTGCCCGACGGCGAGCCGTCGCTGACCGCCGACCGCGAGCGCATCGCGCAGGCGCTCTGGACGATGCTGACGACGGCCGTCGAAGCCAGCGCCGCCGGCAGCCGCGTGACGTTCACGTGCGCGCGTGACGGCGCGCAGTACGTCGCGCACGTCGCCTGCGACGTGAACGCCGCCGCCCTCGCCGATCCGGCGCTGCCGCATGCATTCGAACCGTTCGCGCGCCGCGAGATGCTGCACCCGCGCGACGCGAAGCGCGTCGCAGCGGCGCTCGCGCTGTGCCAGCGTGTCGCGCTCGCGCACGGCGGCTCCTTCACCCACGCTCCGTTCGCCGACGGCGCCGCCGTCACCCTGTCGCTCACCGTCCCCTGCGAGGCGCCGGTGTAAGCCATCGGCCGCCCGACACATTACATTTCCCTTTCCGGCCCTATACTGTTGGGCCTGTCATGACTGGAGCGATTCTTTGTTACAGATCTTCGCGCTCATCGGCGCGTTGTTCCTGGTGGCCCTCAACGGGTTTTTCGTCGCAGCCGAATTCGGCCTCGTCAAACTGCGCGCGACGCGCGTCAAGACACTTGCCCGCAAGCACGGCCTGCGCGGGCGCATCCTCGCGATCGTGCACGGCCGGCTCGACGCGTATCTGTCCGCCTGCCAGCTCGGCATCACGCTCGCGTCGCTCGGCCTCGGCTGGGTCGGCGAGCCGGCGTTCGCGGAACTGATCGGGCCGCTGCTCGACCTGATCGGCGTGCAGTCCGAGCGCATCGTGCACCTGATTTCGCTCGTGTTCGCGTTCTCGCTGATCTCGTTCCTGCACATCGTGGTCGGCGAGCTCGCACCGAAATCGATGGCGATCCGCCAGTCGGAGAAGGTCGGCCTGTGGGTCGCGCTGCCGCTCTACGCGTTCTACTGGGCGATGTATCCGGCGATCTGGGTGCTCAACACCAGCGCGAACGCGGTGCTGAAGCTCGCGGGCCTGTCGGCCGACCACGGCGGCGATGCGCACTACTCGACCGACGAGCTGAAGCTGATCCTGCGCAGCCGCCGCAGCGCGGGCAACGCGGCCCAGCCGGCGCGCGGCACGTACACCAACGACGAGTGGAACACGCTCGCGCACTCGCTCGATTTCTCGTCGATGACGGTGTCGGACCTGATGCGGCCAGCGCATGAAATGATCGGCCTGCGCCGCGACCTGCCGCTGCCCGACAACATGGAAATCGTCGCGCGACACCGCTTCAGCCGCTATCCGCTGTTCGAGGATGCGTCGCGCGAGCAGGTGAGCGGGCTGATCCACCTGAAGGACCTGCTGCTCGCGCGTCACGCCGGGGCGGCGCTCGAAGACCTGTCCGACTACGTGCGCCCGGTGCAGTACGTGAAGCCCGACACGCCGGCGCTGGAACTGTTCCGCCGCTTCCGCAAGGGCGCGCCGCACTTCGCGCTGGTCGGCAACAAGGGCGAGAAGCCGATCGGCTTCCTGACGCTCGACAACCTGCTCGGTGCGCTGGTCGGCCAGATCCACGACGAGTTCCGCCAGGGCGACGCGGACTGGAGCCGCCTCGACGACGGCACGCTGATGGGCAAAGGCAGCCTGCCCGTCGTGTCGCTCGAGCAGGCGCTCGGCATCGACATCGACGAAGGGCGTGCGGAATCGGTCGGCGGCCTGGTGATCCAGGCGCTCAGCGATCTGCCGACCGAAGGGCAGCGCGTGTCGTTCGATCGCTTCGACGTCGTCGTGAAGAAGATGAACGGTCCGCGCATCGTGCTGGTGCGCGTCTATCCGAAGATCGCGAAGGAGGCCGACGAATGACGGCCGCCGCGGGCCGCGCGCGATGACGCCGACGCTGCCGCGCTGCTGCGTGATCACGCCGGAGCCGGCATCCGCGTCGGCCGCCGATTGCCACGCATTCCTCGACACGCTGTCGGCCGTGCTCGCGCGCGGCGAGACGCTCGTGCAGCTGCGCGTGAAGTCGTTCGACGCGGCCGCGTTCGCGCGGCTGGCCGCCGATGCGCTCGCGCGCTGCGACGCGGCCGGCGCGCAACTGATGCTCAACGGGCCGATCGACGCGGCCGGCGTGATGCGGCTCGACGGCGCGGGCTGGCATCTCGACGGCGCCGCGCTGCGCGCCGTCGCGCAACGGCCGCTGCCGGCCGCTCGCCGCATGTCGGCCGCCTGCCATTCGGCCGACGATCTCGTGCTGGCCGCGCGCGCGGGCGTGGATTTCGTCACGCTGTCGCCCGTGCTGCCGACGCTCAGCCATCCCGGCGCGCCGACGCTCGGCTGGACGCAGTTCGCTGCGTTGGCCGCGCAGGCCGCGATGCCGGTCTATGCGCTCGGCGGCATGACGCGCGCGCATCTCGACGACGCGCGCCGCCACGGCGCGTACGGCGTCGCGGGCATTCGCGGTTTCTGGTAAGGGCGGCCGGGCGCGCCAGCGCCCGACCCTCCGGGCATCACGCGTGCGGAACAGGACGCATCGCGCGCCATGCGCGGTCGTCGATCCGACGCACGTCGTGCGTCAGCGCGTACTGGTTGACGTCGCCCGTCAGCCACGCGACGAGCGAATACGGCGGCAACTCCCCTTCGTCGACCCGGTCGCGTGCGCGTGCCGGCGTCTCGAACACGACCTGCCCCCCCGGCGCATCGAAAGGCACCGCGTCGGGCGACAGGTTCAACGCGATGGTCAGCGTCTCGTCGTCGGCGAGCCGCCATGACGCGAGCAGCGCGTCGGCATCGCCGTCACCGCTCGCCTTCAGCGCATGCGCGTCCTGCGGCCGGCAATCGGACAGCCGCGGCGCGATCAGCTTCGCGCGCACCGCGAGCGCCGACTGCACGAAATGCGCACGATCGACATCGCGCGCGGTTTCGTCGAAGATCAGCGGGATCTGCGGCGTGAGCAGCGACAACGCAAGCGCCGCGAGGCCCGCCGCCTGCTCGCTGTCGCGCTGTTCGCTGTCGCGTTGTTCGCTCTCGCGCCACGCGCCGTCGGACAGCACCAGCGACGTGAGCGCCAGCCCTTCGGCGCACGGGCCGTCGCCCGCCGTGGCCGGCTGGAACGCCGCGCCTGCCGCGGTCAGCGCGCGCGCGAGCGTGTGGATCGACTGGTGGGGCGAAATCCCTTCGTGCGCCGACGTGTCGCGCCCCGTCAGCCGGTGCAATGCGCGTTCTCCGCAACCGTTCCACTGCGCATCGAAATGCGTATCGGCCAGGTGCACCGGATGACGCTCGCTGCCGAGCACGAGGTGGATCATCCGGTCGGCCGGCACGGCCGCGCGCACGCGGTCGGCGATCTCGCGCAGCCACGACGTGCCGATCCGGTCGGCCTCGCGCAGCCGCAGGCCGTCGCAACGGTATTCGTCGATCCAGTACAGCGCGTTGTCGCAGAAGAAGTCGCAGACTTCCGGATGGTCGAGCGCAAGCGGCGCCGCCTGCAGCGGATCGTCGCGCGTATGGAAGAACGGCACCGCGTAATGGCGCAGCGCGTCGGTGCCGCTGCCGAAGCGCGCGTAATCGAGTTCCAGCAGCACCGCGAGACCGTAGCCGTGCGCGGCGTCGATCAATGCCTTCAGCGCGTCGGGGCCGCCCTCGGACGCGAGCGGCGCGAACGGCAGGCTGTCGTGCGGCGACGCGAGCAACTCCAGCGCGGTCACGCCGAGGCGCGCGAGCTGCGGCAACCGGCGGCGCACGCCGTCGAAGCCGCCCACCGCGTGCGGACGAATCGCGTACAGCGCGATGTCTTCCCACGGGCGGCCGCGCCAGAACGTGTTGCGCCATGTGAACGCGCGCGGATCGACGACCTCGCTCGGGCCGGTGAGCCCGTCCGGTTGCGAACGCGACGCGGGATCGGGAATCGACACGACATCGTCGAGCCGGTAACGGTAACGCGCGCCCGCACCGCATTCGACGAACACTTCGAACCAGTGCGGACCGGCCGCCATCATTGGGACGAGCGTCGGGCCGGAGCCGGTATCGAGTTCGAGCTGAACATGCGTGCTGCCCGGCGCCCACACGCGGAAATGCGTGCGCGGCGACGTGCCGAGCGCACCGCAGGGCTGCGCGCCGGACGGCAGGCAGTGTATGAAGTGCTGCGCATACGGATCGTGCGGACAATCTGACATGATGCGCTCCTCGTGCGTGCCGAGCGGCATGGCCGCGCGATTCGCGCGGCGCATCGGGCCCGGCATGCGACGGCCAGGCAGGGGGGAAGAAAAGTATGCGCCGCTTTCACGATCGCGACGCATCGAATCCTCACATTTTTAAATGCGAATCGACCCCGGCATCCATTGCGTCGCGATGCGCGCAGAATCGGGTAGTTCGCATACCGGAATGGCTGCTCGCCTTGTTGCGCCGCAGCCCCGCGCTTACGCTCGGTGCGATGCGCGTGAGCACCCCGCCCGCGCCCGAATTCGAGGAATCTCCATGTCGCTCCCCGCCAGCGCCGCGAAGTTCGATCCGGCACGCGCGCACGAATACGCCGAACAATCCCGCATCGCGCTCGCCGGCTACGACGCGTGCCACGAACTCGCCGCGTGCATGCTCGCGTCGGCGATCGGTGTACGCGATGCGCGGCTCCTCGTCGTGGGCGCAGGCGGCACGGGGCAGGAAATCTGCGTGCCCGCGGCGCTCGAACCGGGCTGGCAGTTCACGGCCGTCGATCCGTCCGCGCCGATGCTCGCGCTCGCGCGTGCCAACGTCGAAGCGGCGGGGTTCGCCGCCCGCACGCAATTCGTCGAGGCCGGCGTCGACGCACTGCCCGATGCGCCGGCGTTCGATGGCGCGACGCTGATCGGCGTGCTGCATCACGTCCCCGGCGATGCGGCGAAGGCCGCGCTGCTGGATGCGATCGCGCGCCGCCTGAAGCCCGGCGCACCGCTCGTGATCGCGGGCAACTATCGCCGCTATGCGGAGCACCCTCGCCTGCTCGACGCTTGGCAGCAGCGCTGGCGGATGAAGGGCGCGACGCCCGACGCCGTGCGTGCGCAGCTGGCGAAAATCCTGCAGGGCGCCGATCCGCCCGCTGCCGAGGAAGCCGTCTTCGCGTTGCTGCACGATGCGGGCTTCGATGCGCCGCTGCGCTTTTTCTCGAGCCTGTTCTGGGGCGCGTGGATCGCGGTACGGCGCGGCGCGTGACGGCGTAAGTCGGCGTAAGTCTGCGTGAGTCGGCGTAAGTCTGCGCGAGTCGGCGCGAGTCGGGGCCAGGCGGCGAGCCGCAGCGTCAGCGCGGCCACTATCCGGACAAGCTTTCCGCTCGAAGCCGCGATGGCGCGTGGCGACGGCGGCACGCATCCGCCGATCGCTCGCTGTCTCGATAGCGAGCCGCGCGCGGCCCGCCGACCGCCGCGCTTGAGCGCGGCGATCGGTACGAACGGCTCGAGTCATCCGCGTCAGCTCAGCAACCCTGCCGCGACGTTGATCGACAGCCCGAGCACGGCCATGTTGAAGTAGAACGACAGGATCGACTGCGCGAGCACCGCGCGGCGCGCGGAGCGATTCGCGAGCGACACGTCGGCCGTCTGCGACGCGACCGCGAGCGTAAAGGCGAAATACAGGAAATCCCAGTAGTCGGGCTCGGGGTTGCGGTCGGGAAACCGCAGCGCGCGATCGCTGCTCGGCGAGCCGTAATAGAGCCGCGCATAGTGCAGCGTGAAGATCGTCGGGATCAGGAACCATGCGCCGAACAGCGTCGCGCCCGTGACCGCATAGTGGCCGAGCCCGGCACGAAAGCCGACGTTCTTCGCGGTGGCGAGCTCGATCGCGATCGCGGCGACGCTCGCGACCGTCGCGATGCAGATGACCGTCAGCACGGTCGTCGCGTTCTCGTCCTCGCGGATCGCGATCTCGCGCACCTGGTGGTGATGTGCGGTGACCATGCGCCCCCACATCAGCACGAGATACAGCCAGACCGTGCAATCCCAGCCGATCAGCGCACGCGCGGTCGGTCTCAACTGCAACGGCAGCAGCAACGCGCACAGCACGCCCGCGGCGAAGGCGGCGACCATGCGCGGCCGGTTGCGTAATACCTGCGGATAAAGCGTCATCGTGTGATTCCGAAAGCGGATGGAAAGGGTTCGGCCCGCGTGCGAACGGCCCGCCGGGCAGCGCCGGCGGGTACCGCCCCGATTATCGCCATTCCTGCATGACGTTGCGACTGGCGTGAGCGCCTAAGATATCGGGATGACTCCCGTCCTCTGCCACCATCCCGCGAACGCGGCCGGCCGCGACTTCGTCGTCGGCGATCTGCACGGCTGCGTGGATGTGCTGCGCGCGCTGCTGCACGACATCGGCTTCGATCCGGCTCGCGACCGGCTGTTCTCGGTCGGCGATCTCGTCGACCGCGGCCCCGCGTCCGAAACCGCGCTCGAGCTGCTCGACCGCCCGTGGTGCCACGTGGTGCGCGGCAATCACGAAGAAGTGCTGAGCCTCGTCGCGCGCGGCAAGCTGTCGCACGATGCGTGGCGCGGGATCGGCGGCGACTGGGGCGCCGACCTCCCGCCGGAACGGCTGCACGCGCACGCGGCGCGCGTCGACGCGCTGCCGCTCGTACGCGTGATCGGCGACGGCCCCGCGCGCTTCAACGTGCTGCATGCGGAATTCCTCGGTCCGGACGCCGAACTCGACGCGGGCAGCTATTCGCCCGACGTGCGCGAGCGGCTGATCTGGGGGCGCGACCTGGTCCAGGGGCTCGTCGACCCGGCCCGGCAGGCCGGCCTGTCGCTGACCTGCACCGGCCACACGCCGGTGCATGCGCCGCAGCGTATCGGCGCGCAATGGTTCATCGACACCGGCGCGTTCGCACCGTCGGGACGCCTGACGATCGTCGAGCCGCGCACGGGCGACACGTGGTCGCTGACGCAGGCCGACGCGCGCGCGCGTCATGCGGGCGACCTGCCGCTGCCTTAGGCCCACGTTCACGCCGATAACGGGCCTGCGCAGGCCGCGGGCCGGCAACCCTCGGCGGACTCACGCTCACGCGCGCGCGTTTGCGTGCGCGAGCACTGCGCTAACCCACCTGGTTCAGCTCGAACACCGCGTCGATCGCGGATCCGTTCCAGTTGTATTCGAGATACGCAGCGTGATGACAATCGCGCAGCAGCGTCGTGCGAAACGCCGCGAGGCACTCGCCGCGCGGGTCGCGCACCGACGGATAGACGATCCCCGCGCCGCCCGCGTCGCGCACCGCGCGGCCGAGTGCCTGCCCCGCGCCGTAATCGAGCGGATCGAGCAGCGCCGGGCTGCGCTGCGGCCACGTGCGCACGTCGGCGACGTCGCCCTGCGCATACACCGTGTAGAGCCGCATCTGCTGACGCATCGGCGCCTCCTTCGTCGCGGCCAGGAACAGCCCGCTGTGATAGCGCGTTTCGGCGATCGCCGTATCGCGCGACCGCCCGCAGTAGAACACGCCGTAGCTGCCGTCCGAAAAGCGGCTGCCCTGCGGATTCAGATGCGTGAACGCGGCCATGATCGGCCCCCAGCCCGGGCCGTAGCGACGCTCCGCCGGCGGCACGAGTTCGAGCGTGCCGACTTCGTTGCGGATGCGATCGTTGGTCAGCGATTCGAGCGCATAGAGCGCATCGAAATCCTCGGCGGACGCGACGCGGTCGAACAGGTTGATGGCTGGAAAACGAGTGGGAATCACGCGATAGGCAGGTGCCCAGTCGACGACGGTCATGGGCCAGTGCTGTACTGCTTCGATCGGCATCGTCACGCCCAGCCACCCCGCATCGCGTCGAGATATTGCCGGACGGCGACCAGGTCGCCGACGTTGCCGGCGAGCATCCGGTCGAGCGCGCGCTTGCCGCCGAACGGCGCGGCGTCGTTCGGCCGCTTGACCCAGGTGTCGGCCGCGGCCGGCTGCGGCAGCAGGATCTGCAGCGCCTTGTAGATGCCGAGCAGCAGCGATAGCCGCTCGAGCGTATCGCGCGGCAGGCGCGCCGATTCGGGCGAGGCCTTCCACTTGAAGAACGTCGAGCGGCCGGGCGAGCCGAGCAGGACGATCTGTTCGTCGATCGTCAGTTCCCAGTCGCGCGCGATGTTGAAGAACGCGCGCAAGCCGGCCGCCGACATCTGCGCGACCGAAGCCTGCCGCGGGGCGGAATGCGGATCGAAGGCGGGCTGTGACATGATCGTTAGTCTCGAAACGAATTTACTAACAAGATTAGTCCATTTTCGTATTTTTGCAAGGGTCGTCCCCCGGCGTGCCGGCAGTCCTTCCGAAGGATCGATATTTTTTGTCCATTCTGGACTGCGATTTTATTTTCTGCGTTAATGTCCGTGCGGACAGCGCACCGGGACGCGGTGCGTCCCCGCAGCAACCGTGTCGCCCAGAACCGGATAGACCACGCCAAGGAACCACCATGAAGAGACTGATTGCCGCCGTTTCGATCGCCCTGCTCGCGGTATCGGCAGGCCCCGCCGTCGCGAAGGACTGGACCACGCTGCGCTTCGGCACCGACGCCAGCTACGCGCCGTTCGAATCGAAGGCGCCCGACGGCAAGCTCGTCGGCTTCGACATCGACCTCGGCAACGAGATCTGCGCACGGCTGAAAGCGAAGTGCGTGTGGCTCGAGAACGATTTCGACGGGATGATCCCGGCGCTGAAGGCGAAGAAGTTCGACGCGGTGCTGTCGTCGATGTCGATCACGCCGCAGCGTGCGGAACAGATCGGCTTCACGACGAAGATCTACAACCAGCCGACGCGGCTCGTCGTGAAGAAGGGCTCGCCGCTGCTGCCGACGGCCGAATCGCTGAAGGGCAAGTCGATCGGCGTCGAACAGGGCACGACGCAGGAAGCGTATGCGAAGGCGTACTGGGCGAAGCAGGGTGCGAACGTCGTGTCGTACCAGAACCAGGACGGCGTGTATGCGGACCTGACGTCGGGCCGCCTCGACGCCGCGCTGCAGGATGAGGTGCAGGCCGCGATCGGGTTCCTGAAGTCGCCGCGCGGTGCCGGCTACCAGTTCGTCGGGCCCGAACTCGTCGACGAGAAGGTGCTCGGCATCGGCGCCGGTATCGGGCTGCGCAAGGAAGACGCCGACCTGAAGGCGAAGATCGATCGCGCGATCCTCGACATGGTCAAGGACGGCACCTACAAGCGGCTCGCGTCGAAGTACTTCGACTTCGACATCTACGGCGGCTGAAGCGGCGCCGCGCGCACGGGTGCGATGCCCGTCGCGCGCGGCCCGACCGCCCCTCCCCTGCTCGCCGGACGGCGACGCCTCCCTGACGTCTGCCGTCGCACCGGTTTCATCGTCCGTATCGCGCAACCGGATGCCGCACGTCATTCGCATGGCAAACGGATCGCCTGCGCTGGCGACCGCAGGCGCTCGACGTCGTCAATAAGCGAAGACCGGGCGCCGGGGTATCGGCGCCCGCGTGCACATCCCCATGCGGACCGGATTGGCGAGCGGGAAAGCACCGGCCCGGCGCGGATGACCGGGTATCAGCCGGATCCGCCTCGCACCGGGCGCGGAGAGGTGGCCTGTCGACGCGTGCCGGCCGGCAGCAAGGTGCGCGGTCGACCGGCGATGGGTCGAATCACTGCGATCGCGACCTGCCGGCCGCGGCGTGTTGAGATCGTTCATTTTTCTACCCCGTATTCGAGTCGTTGCTTGTGCCGGCAACCGGACACCGCCGGTGCTCCGACGATCCGACGACGACGGCCCATGCCGCCCGGAGCGGGGCCATGCTGCCCGTCCGGCCGTCATCCCCGCGGACTGCGTCCTAGCCGGTTCTCGAATGGTTCGCTGCCGAACCGGCCGGACGTCGCGTCGTCGACTCTCGCACCCCAACCTGTGCAAGGAGCACGCCAGCTTCGTTCGGGGCCGGCGGCACAAGCCTTTCATCGGACCAGTGTGCGGCCCGGACGGGCGGGACATGCCGGACGTTGCGAAACTGAAACATGCCGGGCGCGAGCGGCCTCGGTCGCGTGGCGGCAACGCCTTGCCGGACAAGGCGCGCGGACGAGCCGGAAAATTTTCCCGGCGCGGGCCGCGCGTCGCCGCCCGCGTTTGCCGGGGCTTTTTGCACAGCCGTCGGCAGGAAACGTTTCACGCCCTTTACATGCCGCCGGACGCCCGCGCACGGACCGGCCGCGGACGCTTCCGGGCCGCCTTCAGCCGACTCGCTGGTGGTCGGCGTCGTCGGGCGGCGAGCCGTCCTTCCCGCCGTTGTCGCCGGTGTTGTCGTGGTCGTTGAGTCCGTGCTCGATCATCATCCGGTACAGCGTCACGCGCGAGATGCCGAGTTCGGCGGCGGCCTTGTTGATCCGGTGATCGTTGCGCAGCAGCGCGTTCTCGATCGCGACGCGCTCGGCGAGCGAACGCGCCTGTTCGAGGGTCACGGGCTCCGTTTCACCCGGAACCTCGAGCCCGAGATCGTGCGGCGTCAGCAGCCGGCTCTCGGCCATCACGATCGCGCGGCGCACCCGGTTGATCAGCTCGCGCACGTTGCCGGGCCACTCGTAGCGGCGCATCGCGTCGAGCGCGGCCGACGTGAAGCCGCTGATCTTGCGGCCGCTGTCGCCCTTGAATTTCTGCAGCACGTAATGCGCGAGGATGTCGATGTCCTTGCCCCGCGCGCGCAGCGGCGGCTCGTGAATGCGCAGCACGCAGAGCCGGTGATAGAGGTCCGCGCGGAAGCGGCCGGCTTCGACCGCGCCGTCGAGGTCCACGTGCGTCGCCGAGATGATCCGCACGTCGACCGGAATCGATTCCTGGCCGCCGAGCCGCTCGATCTTCCCTTCCTGCAGGAAACGCAGCAGGCTCGCCTGGCTTTCGACCGGCATGTCGCCGATTTCATCGAGAAACAGCGTGCCGCCGTTCGCCGATTCGATCCGGCCCGCGCGCCGCTGGTTCGCGCCGGTGAACGCGCCGCGCTCGTAGCCGAACAGTTCCGACTGCAGCAGGTGATGCGGGATCGCGCCGCAGTTGATCGCGACGAACGGCCCCTTGCCGCGTGCCGAGCGCTCGTGGATCGCGAGCGCCGTCAGCTCCTTGCCGGTGCCCGACTCCCCGGAGATGAACACGCTCGCGTCGGTTTTCGCGACCTTGCGGATCGTGCTGAACAGCTGCTGCATCGCTTCGCAGTTGCCGATCATCCCGTGCTCGCCGATCGATGCCGCGTATGCGGCGCCGTCGACGCGATCGAGCGCGGCCATCCCGCGCGCGTGGCCGAGCACGTGCGAAATCCATTCGTACGGCAGCGGCAGCGTCACGTAATCGAAACAATAGCTGCGGATCAGTTCGCGCACGGCAGCGCCGATCGTGATGCCGGCCTGCGCGATGGAAATCCAGCCGATCGCCGGCTGGCTCAGGCACGCCTTCAGCGCGGGATAGTCGCGCGACGTGAAGCCCGAGAAATCGATGAGCCCGGCGGCGACGTTCACGCCGGACGTCATGTTCTGCGCTGCGCCGGCCGTCTTCGCGACCGAGATATCCCAGCCGAGCCCGCGCAGTTGCGCCAGCAACGGCTCGTCCGGCGAACGCATGATCACGAACAGCTTGCGTCCGGCCTCGGGAGCGGTGACGGATACGAGCGGCGTCTCGGACGCCGCCGTCCCGCTTGCGTCGGGTGACCTTGCAACCATCGTTGTTCCCCGCTTGGCGTTGGTATCGTGCGCTGGCTCGCCGCCGCGTCCGACGGACGTCGATCGAACCGACATATTGGCCGCATTTTCGTCCGAATAAAATCCCCCCGGGGAATAATCGCGTGCCGGGCGAACCCTTTCATGAACGGTATATCGACGCCGCCGACGCGCGGCTAGATGGGTGTTATCCCGGTGGCGCGGCGGGCGCGAAGCGAGGCCGGACCAATCGCGAACACCCGACGCCGCGCCGGTGCTGGCGCGCGGGGACGGCACGCGAGGCCGGGCACACGGGATCGGACCGGCGTCACGGGCCGGCACGCCCGGTCGGCCGCACCGGCCCGGTACCCGCAACCGTTTCCGCTTGATGCCGGTCAATCGTCGGATAAAACGGGGATGATGCAGGAATGCAACACGCGCAGCGCAGCGCGGCGAGCGGGTCAGCGTCCCGATGCGAGCGGCGCGAGCGCGTTGGCGCGACCACGGCCGGCCGACGCGCCGTCGTGTTCGCCGTACGCGGCGACGAGCGCGTCGACCCGCGCGAGGTGATGGCGGTTGTCACGGTCCCACGGGTGGAAGCCGGGCCGGAAAAAGCTCAGCCACTCGCCCGCGATCCGCGGAAACAGCCCACGACGCGGCCCGTACAGGAACGCGAGCATGCGCAGCATGCCGCGCACGCGATGCTCGATGTCGCGATCGCGCGACAACAGCGTCGCGTGCAGCAGGAACACAGTCGGCCAGAACGTCAGCGTCGTCAGCAGATAGACGCCGATGCGGATCAGATAACGGCGCAGGCCCGGCTTCATCGCGACGTTCCAGACGTCGAACGACACGGCCTTGTGTTCGGTTTCCTCGAGCGCGTGCCACACCCACATCTGACGGTAGCCGTCGACCGAGCCTTCGAGGCGCGTCGGATCGCGCAGCAGCCAGTCGGCGAGCATGGCCGTGTAGTGCTCGGCGGCGACCGTATGCGCGAGCTGCACCGAATGCGGCAGCTTGCGCTTCATGTAACCGAGCACGGTCCAGATGCGCTTGTCGAGCTTGCGCGCGGGCAGGCGGTTCGCCTGCATCAGCTCGTTGTATTCGACGTGCTCGCGCGTATGCATCGCCTCCTGCCCGATGAAGCCGAGCACCTGCCGCTTCAGCACCGGATCGTCGATCCGGTCGCGATAGTGGCGCACGGAATCCATGAAGAATCGTTCGCCGGCGGGAAACAGCAGCGACAGCGCGTTGAAGAAGTGCGTCACGTGCGGGCCGAGCCCGTGCCAGTCCTTCGCGCGTTCGACCGGCAGGTCGAAGCGCAGGTCGCGGCGCACCGGCATCACTTCGGCCGCGGTGGCGGAAGCGGCTGACTTCATGTTCGTCGTTCTCCTTGTTTCCGGGCGGCCCGGCCGGCCGTTGCGGCCATTGCGACCGTACCGGCGCGGCCCGGGCAGCGCATCGCGCATCGCACGGATCTTGACATCGATAGCTGTAAAGATAGGCGCCGGCGAACGCCGTGCGCAAGCCGCGCGGTAGATGCGCGCTTCCAAACAGGGCACGGTCGGCAACGCGACAAAAGCGGCGTTCGGGTGGCGTTCGGGTGGGTCGCGATTCGAACGCGCGCATCCGTGCGCAACCGCGCAGGTGGGCGACGCGCGCGCGAATCGCAATCGGCGCGCAAGCCCCGTGCGACGGGCGTTTGCGGCGTCGCGCGACGGTTTTTCGATGCGACGCCGAGCGGCCGGATAGCGCCGCTTCATACGCGCGTGGCGTTCGCGCGGCGCAACCCCTTCGAGCCGGTCCGCGAACGATTCAAACATGCGTTCCATTCGCGTATCGCGCGAGATGCGTCAGCACCGCCGCGACCGGCGCGCGACAGGCGCGCGGCCGTGCCCTCGCCGCCTGCGGCGGCCCCCTGCGCGCTCGCCTACAATAGCGGTTTTACCCAACCCCTTTCAGGAGAAGTCATGTCTGTCACCACGACCGCATCGGGCCTCAAGATCGAAGAGCTGACCGAAGGCACCGGCGCGGAAGCGCAAGCCGGCCAGACCGTCAGCGTCCACTACACGGGCTGGCTGACCGACGGTCAGAAATTCGACTCGAGCAAGGACCGCAACGACCCGTTCGCGTTCGTGCTCGGCGGCGGCATGGTCATCAAGGGCTGGGACGAAGGCGTGCAGGGCATGAAGGTCGGCGGCGTGCGTCGCCTGACGATCCCGCCGCAACTCGGCTATGGCCCGCGCGGTGCAGGCGGCGTGATCCCGCCGAACGCGACGCTCGTGTTCGAAGTCGAACTGCTCGCCGTCTGACGACGCCGCCGGCCGACGTCCTTACGATGGAACGCATCGCGTCTCCCGCCATCGCGCTGCGCCGTTACGACACGTGCGAAGCGTCCGACGTGCACGACTTTCACCAGGTCGTGCTCGGCGTCGACGGCGCGATGGTGATGGCGGTGGACGGCGTCGGCCAGCGCATCGACCGGCACGCGGCCTGGCTGATTCCGGCCGGCTCGCGCCACGATTACGCGGGCCTCGGCGACAATCGCCAGCTCGTGCTCGACCTGCCCGCCGCGTCGCTCGCGGTGCCGCAGCGGCTGTTCGACAGCGCGCGTGCCGTGTCGATCGACCCGGCGCTGACGTCGCTCGTCGCGCAGGTCGCGACAGCGGCCGCGCAGCTCGACGGCCCGGCCGGCGACACGCGGCACGCGCATCGCTTCCAGTGGCAGGCCGCCGCGCGTCTGTGCGACGCGCTGCTCGGCGACGCCAGCCTCGCCGCGCCCGCGGCGGGCCTCGATTTCGCGCGCATCGACCGCTGGCTGCGCGCGCGGCTCGCGGAGCCGCTGCGCATCGCCGATCTCGCCGCGCACTGCGGCTACGGGATGCGCCGGTTTCACCAGCTGTTCGTCGACGCGTTCGGCGAAACCCCGCATCGCTACCTGCAGCGGCTGCGGCTCGACGCCGCCGTCGTGCTGCTCGCCGACGGCCGCCATCCGCTCGTCGACATCGCCGGCATGGTCGGCTTCGCCGACCAGAGCACCTTCACGCACGCGTTCACGAAACGCTTCGGCGTCGCGCCGGGGCGCTGGCGCGGCGAACGGCACTGAGCGGCCGGACGCCACCCGTTTTCCTGCAATAGCGAACGCGATTGCGCCGATCGCGCCCATGCGTCATGGCCGGATGGTTTTCGACAGTCGTTGTCATCGCGCGCGACATCGTGGCGCGCATGAAAGCGGTGCGCACCGGGCGGGGTCTGCAGCCGCTTGAACGGGACTCTCGGCCGCCACCGGGCGCGCGACCGATGCGGCGACGCCGCGCAACGGTAAAGACACGGTCCTTGCGTCGCACGGCGTCCTGGGCACGGCGTCCGGGGTCATCACGTCCGGATCATCACGCCCGTATCACCCCCGCTCGTCGCCCACTTTCCGCACGACCGTATCCGCCGCCTTCAACGGCCGACCATCGTCGTGCCGCAGCGCGAGCTTGCGGATCGCGCGGCCCGTCTTGCGCTCGACCAGGACAGAATGCGGCTCGCCGCGCGCGAACAGGTTCGCCTCGCCCCACTGCCGCAGCATCACGATCACCGGAAACAGCCCCTCGCCCTTCTTCGTCAACGCGTACTCCTGATACGCGCTGCCGTCCGACGCGGGCACGACGTCGAATACGCCCGCGTCCACCAGCATCCTGAGCCGGTCCGACAGGATATTGCTCGCGACGCCGAGGCTCGCGCGGAAATCGCCGAACCGGCGCACGCCGTCGAACGCGTCGCGCACGATCAGCAACGCCCAGCGATCGCCGACGATATCGGTCGCCCGTGCCACCGGGCACGGCGAATCCGCAAGACTTTTCTGCCTGGCCATGTTGTTCTCCGCTGTCGCGCCGGTCGCCTTCGCACGCGCCCGGCACGTCGGTGCGCGGACCCGTTGCCCGCCGCCCCACAAGTTGCATTTTAAAACTACTTTTCCTACACTTACACTGGTTTCAAATTGCAACTACTTAAGCGAGTGCGAGGCAGCCCATGGAATCGTCTTGTCGTTCGGGAACCGTCGCGTCCAGCGCGACATCGCGTGCCGCGCGCCCGGCCGATCGCGCGCGCGTATCCACGGCGCTCGTCGCGCTGCTGGCCGTCTGCTGCGCGGCAAGCGTCGCAAACGTGTACTACGCGCAGCCGCTGCTCGATTCGATCGCCCGCGATTTCCGCGTATCGCAGGCGACGGTCGGCGGCGTCATCACGGCGACGCAGCTCGGCTGCGCGCTCGCGTTGCTGTTCGTCGTGCCGCTCGGCGACCTGCTGAACCGCAAACGCCTGCTCGCCGTCCAGCTTCTGCTGCTGACGGCGGCCTGCATCGGCGTGGCCGCCGCGTCGACGCGCGTCGCGTTGCTGGCGGGCATGGTCGCGGTCGGGCTGCTCGGCACCGCGATGACGCAAGGGCTGATCGCCTGCTCGGCCGCGCTTGCGGGGGCCGGCGAGCGCGGCCGCGTGGTCGGCGCGGCACAGGGCGGCGTCGTGATCGGCCTGCTGGCCGCACGTTCGCTGGCGGGTGTCGTCACGGATATCGCCGGCTGGCGTGCGGTCTACCTGGTGTCGGGCGCACTTGCGATCGCGATGCTGATCGCGCTGGCGCGGCTGTTGCCCGATGCGGACGCGCCGCGCGAGCGCATCGGCTACGCAGCGCTGCTCGGTTCGATGGTCACGCTGCTGCGCAACGAGCGCGTGCTGCGTGTGCGCGGGGCGATCGCGCTGCTGATGTTCGCGGCGTTCAGCATCTTCTGGAGCGCGCTCGTGCTGCCGCTGAGCGCGCCGCCGCACGCGATGTCGCATACGCAGATCGGCGCATTCGGGCTCGTCGGCGCACTGGGTGCGGCGGCCGCCGCGCGCGCGGGCCGGCTCGCGGATCGCGGGCTCGGCGAAGCGACGACCGGCGCCGCGCTCGCACTGCTCGCATGCTCGTGGCTGCCGCTCGCGTTCACCGGTACGTCGATCGCGCTGCTGGTCGTCGGCATCGTGCTGCTCGACGTCGGCGGGCAGGCCGTCCATGTCGTGAACCAGAGCATGATCCTCGGCGCGCGGCCCGATGCGCATGCGCGCCTCGTCGGCTGCTACATGCTGTTCTATTCGATCGGTAGCGGACTCGGCGCGATCGCGTCGACGATGACGTATGCGCACGCGGGATGGATCGGTGTCTGCGGGCTCGGCGCGGCAGTCAGCGTGGCCGCGTTCGGCGTATGGGCCGTGACGCTCGGGCGTGCCTGAACGACGCGTGTCGAGCCCGGCGCGCGAGCCGCCGCATGCCCGGCTTCGAACGACAAAAGCCGGCTCGCCCGGATCGGGCGGCCGGCCTGCGAACCGGACGTGTATGCCGGCTCGACCGTCGCGGCGACGCGCCGCGTTCGCTTACCCCGCCGCCTGGATCGCCTCTTCGTACACGCCGGCGACGCGTCGCGCGATCACCGCGTTGTCGAAATGGTCGCGCGCGTAGCGCTTGCACGCCGCTTCGTCCGGCAACGCGATCGCGCCCGACAGCGCGCCGCCGAGCCCTTCCGCGATCGCGTCCGCGCCCGTCGACGGCAGCACGAGGTCGTTGGACAGCCCGGCGACCGCCTCCGGCAGCCCGCCGACCGGCGTGACCAGCACCGGCGTGCCGGACGCGAGCGATTCGACGGTGATCAGCCCGAAGCCTTCGAGCGCGACGGTCGGCACGACGCTGACCGTCGCCGCGCGGTACAGCGCCGCGAGATGGTTGTCGGGCACGAAACCGAGCAGCTTCACGTTGTCCTGCAGCCCGGCTTCGTCGATGCGCTGCTGCAGTTCCTCGCCGATCTTGCCCTTGCCGGCGATCAGCAGCAGCACGTCCGGGTGACGATGCTTGACGAGGCCGATCGCGTCGATCAGGTCCTCCAGCCCCATGCGCCGCACGAGCCGGCGCACGGCCAGCACGATCGGCCGGTCCTGCGGCAGTTGCAGCTTGTGCCGTGCCTCGGCCGGCGTGAGCGGCGTGTCGAACTGCGCGGTATCGACGCAGCCGGGAATCACGCGCACGCGCGACGGATCGATCCCGTAGCGGTTCGTCAGGATCTGGCCGAACGCCTGCGACAGCACGATCAGGCGCGACGAGCGCGTATAGACGGCCTGTTCGAGATAGCGCTTCGCGCGCTGCCCGAGCGATGCGGCGCCCTCGACCTGGCTTTCGTCGGCCCACGGCCCCTGGAAGTGCGACACCTGCGGAATCCCGCGCGTGACGTCGAGCCCCGGGAACGTGTACAGCGCGAAGTGCGACGAAATCACGTCCGGCCGCTCGCTGCGGATCTCGTCGCGCAGCGCGCGGCGCGCGGCGAGCATGCGGCGCGCGAGCGGCTGCGACGCAGGTCCGAAGCCCTGGATCGCACCGCCCGTGTCGTCGGCGACCTTCGGCGAGCCGGCGACGAGCCCGCGCACCGCGACGCCCGCGCCCGGCAGCGCGCCGACGAGCGAGTAGTACATCCGATCGAGGCCGCCCGCGCGTTCGGGGAACCAGTGCATGCCGATTTGCAACGATTTGATCGGCCGGGAAGATTGAGACGTCACGGTTGCTCCTGCGTGATTGCATGCTCGACCCGCTCGAAGGCGGACGGCTGCGTGGGTTGGCCGATGCGCCGGTAAAGCGCGACGTACTGGGCGCCCATGTGGGCCCAGCCGAAACGGGTCATCAGTTCGCGGGCCGCGTCGCCCATCGCGCGACAGGTGTCGCGCGACGCCGCGAGCGAGCCGATCGCCTGCGCGAGCGCGGCCGGATCGTCCGGGTCTTCCAGCACGATCCCGCAATCGCGCGTGATGATCTCCGCGCCGCCGGCGGTGCGCGCGGTGACGACCGGCAGCCCGGCCGCCATCGCTTCCAGCAGCGACAGGCTCATCGCTTCGTAGCGCGAAGGAAACACATACGCGTCGACCGAGCGCATCAGCGTCGGCATGTTCTTCACGAGCCCGAGGAAATGCACGCGCGACGCGATGCCGAGCGCGCGCGCCTCGTCCGGATACGGGCTGCCGGGCAGATAGCCGGCCACCGCGAGATGGACGTTCACCGGCAGTTTCGTCAGCGCCTTCAGCACGGTGCCGAGGTTCTTGCGCGGCGTGCGCAGGTCGCCGACGAACAGCAGCAGGAACGCGTCGTCCGGCAGCTTGAACGCCGCGCGATCGGCCTGCGCGCCCGCGAACGCGCTGCCGTCGACGCCGTTGTAGATCACGCTGATCTTGCGGCTGTCGATGCCGAGCCCGGCGATCTCGTCGGCCACCTTCTGCGACACGGCCGTGATCGCGCGCGAACGCTTGTACGCCCAGCGCTCGAGCGCCGTATTCACGCGTGTATAGACGTACTGGTACGCCGACCACAGCCCCTTCGTCGGGCCGAACGGGTAGTACGGGCTCTTGAACCAGCCGCCGTGCACGAAGTGCGCGGTGTTCACGTCGGCCTTGATCCACGAGATGAAGCCGTTCACGTGCAGCACGTCGTATTCGCCGCGATGCGCGCGCAGCCAGGCCGCGCTCTTGAGCGCGAACACCTGCTGCTTGACGAGATTCGACGGCCAGAAACCGCCGACCTTGACCGGCACCCAGCGCACGCGCGGGTCGGCCAGCAGTTCGGGCGCGACGTGCGACGCGACCAGCGTGACCTCGTAGTGTTCTGCCAGCGCCGCGCGCGCGATTTCGTAATTGACGCGGCCCTGCCCGTCGTTATGTCGCACGACGTGCGTGACGATCGCGATTCTCAATGGTCGCCTCCCCGTGAACGCGCGGCGGCCAGCAGGCGCTGTGCCTTTTGCCAGTGCGCCGCGGATAGTATGGAAAAAATGGCCGTGAACAGCAGCAGGCCGCCCGTGCCGATCAGCGAGTTCGTGAACACGAGCATCGCGAACACCGACAGGCACAGGCTCAGGCATGCGCCGACGAACTTGTCCTTGCGCAGCTTGAACGCCGCGCGCAGCGTGCGGGCGAGCAGCATCACGACACCCGACAGGTACAGCAGCGTGCCGGGCCAGCCGAGCACGAACGGCACGTTCATCACGCCGCTGTCGAAGCTGCCGTACTTGCCGAGCTCGCCGCTGTCGCTCGACAGCTTGGTGGACGCGCCGGTCGCGCCCATCCCTTCGCCGGCGACGTCGGTGAACGCCGTTTGCGCGAAGGTTGCGTAGAACTTGTTGCGGTCGTCGTAGCTGCGGTCGTCCTTCAGGTTCGTGATCGACTGCAGGCGCGCGCCGAGCCGGTCGGCCACCGGCCCGACGGTCAGGAGCGGCACGCACAGCCCGACCAGCACGACCCCGCTGATCAGGATCCGCATCCGCACGCGATTGCTCGACTGCACGAGCTGGATCGCAAGCGCGATCACCCAGCCGCCCCAGGTCGAGCGCACGAGACACAGCGCGAACGACACGAAACCGGCGGCGCCCGCGAACCAGCGGACCTTCTGCGGTGCCGCGAACACGAACACCAGCGCGCCCATGATCGCGAACGCGAACGGCCCCGACGAGTTCATCGTGCTGAATACCCGCACGCCGTACGGCACCGGCTCGCCCTGCGAACCCATGTCCGAGCCGATCATCCACAGCACGTCCCACTGCGGCATCACGAAGTACTGCACGACCCCGTACACGCCCATCACGAGCATGCCCCACATGAACGTGGACAGCAGCACGTCGCGGTACTCGGGATAGTCGCGCGCGTTGACCATGATGTGAAAGCCGATCAGCACCGGGTACACCCAGTTCGCGAGGTCGTAGGTCGCGGCCATCACGCCGCTCGACACGATCCCGACGAGGTACGCGTACGTCAGCCCGAACAGCATCAGCAGCACGGGAATCCCGCGCCGCTGGGCAAGCACGCGGTAATGCCTGAGCAGCCCCAAGCCGGCGATCATCGTCACCGCGAGCGGCGCGACCTGGATCAGGCTCGTCGGCGTGAACGCGCCCTTCGACCAGTCGGCGAGACGCCGCACTTCGGGGCTCAGGAACCACACCCACCACATGAAGCCGACGTAGCGCGCCGGGCTCTTGAAATACAGCCAGATGCCGACCGCGATCGCCAGCACCGGAAACGCGAGCGTCAGCACCTTGCCCTGGTGAATGGCGATCAGCGCGGCGGTCAACGTCCACAGCCCGGCCTGCCCGACCCAGTGCTTCGGTTCGGGTAACCGGCTGCGGCTGCGCGACGGTGCGCGTTCGGCGGCAATCGTACTCATCGATCCGCTCTCACCGCGACGACGGGCGCGAATCCGCGAGCGGCATCGCGAGACCGGCGGCCGCCGGCGTGCGACGCCGGCGCAGCAGGTCGCGTGTGATCCGCACGTGCTGCTCGGCGAACGCCTGCGTGGTCAGGTCGCGCTCGCGCAGGCACGCGGCCGCGGCACGCGCGCATTCGAGCGCGGCGGCCGGATCGGCCACGAAGCGATCGGCAGCCTGGCGCATCGCCGCTGCGTCGAACGCCGGCACGTAGGCGGCCGTGTCGTGCGGGAAGTAGTCGCTGAGGCCGCCCACGTCGGACACGATCATCGGCTTGCCGACCGCCGCCGCCTCGAGCATCACGGTGATGCCCGACGCATGGAAGTTCGGCCGCAGCGGCACGACGATCACGTCGGCCCATGCGTACAGCTCGTGCTGCTTCGCGAGGCCCGATGCCGAGCCGATCTTCACGTTCGGCGCATGCCACTCGCGCGGCACGCGGCGGCGCGTCGCGAGCCGCACGTCGTAGCGCTCGTCGCCGCCGAACGCGGCGAGGAACGTGCGCCAGTCGCGGTCGCGGTCGTTGCCGATCGCGGCGATCCGCAGCGGCCGGTTCGGCTTCCATTGCTGCGGTTCGGCCGGCGGGAAGTCCTGCGTGTTCAGCCCGTAGTAGACGAACTCGGCCTCGCGCCCGAGATAGCGGCGGCACAGCTCGGCGTTGTCGCGGGCGAGCGTCGTCAGCGCGTCGGCGCGCGCGAGCAGCTTGCGGTACAGCCAGCGGCGCGGGCCGCCGAAGGTGTTCCACTTGTCGAACAGCCACACGCTCTGCGCGAGCAGCAGCGGGCGCTTGCCCTGCGCGCCGGCGAGCTTCAGGACCAGCGCGGCGGCGAGGTGCTCCTGCTCAGTGTGCGTCCAGATCACGTCCGTGCTCAGCAGCGCGGCGCGATTGCGCCATGCGTGCACGACGTCGAAGCCGAGCGCCGCCTTCAGCGCACGGCGCGCGAGGCTCGCGACGCGGTTCTCGCGGCGGTCCTGCGAATAGGTCAGCCGGAATTCGTCGGATTCCGCGTGGTGATAGCCGTACAGGCAGCCGATATTCTCGCCTTGCCGATAGGTACGCGGATCGGCGCCGTAAAACAGGTGAACGTGAACCTTCGTCGAAGTCATGTCAGCCTCCGCCAGGCCGTCGGATGCACCGACGGGCAAGCTTCAGGGAGCTGGAGAGGCTGCGCCCCTCCAGGCGAATCAAATGAGCGCGGGAGTCGGACCATTTCATGCCCTTCGCGGGTGGCCGTGCATCGTGCGCGCGGCCCGTTCAAGACGTCACCGGCGGCATCGCCGCACGGTGGGGGGCAAGATTCGCGCGGCGCGCCTCGCGCGCGCCGCGGCGCACCGCGCGCCAGTGGTCGCGCACGCGGTCGCGCCGCGCGGTGTGCAGCGACAGCAGCACGTGCGCGAAACCCGGGTAGACGCGCGTGCCGACCAGCGTCCACCACCACCACGCGATCTCGCGCCGCAGCGGCGGCAGATGCTCGCGCAGGATCAGGTGCAGGTTGTACGCGCCGTTGCTGATCGCATTCAGCGACGCGGCGTCTCGCCGGTCGTCGTCGAAACGCTCGGCCGGAAAATGGTCGACCGCGATCGCCGGGTCGTAGACGAGCTTCCAGCCGTCGCGCTGCACGTGCATGCTGAAACCCATGTCGTTGTGCACCTGCGCACCGGCGCCGCGCAGCCGCGTGTCGAAGCGCAGCCGCTCGATCGCAGCGCGGCGGTAGCTCATGTTCGCGCCCTTGAGCATGTCGACTTCGCGCGCGCCGCCGACGCCCAGGTGATGGTTGCCGACGATCTTGCCGGACAGTGTGAGCTGGCCGACTAGTTCGCGCGATTCGTCGAGCACGCGACCCTTCTCGTGCACCCAGTCGCGGCCGCCCACCGCGCCGACGCGCGGGTCGGCGAGGAACACGGCCTCAATGCGCGCGAGCCAGTCGGCGTGCGGCGCCGCGTCGTCGTCGGTGATCGCGACGATGTCGCCGTGCGCCGAGTCGAGCCCCTTGTTCAGCGCGGCGACCTGCCCCGGCACGTCGACCGGCACGATCCGCAACGGCAGCGCGCCGCCGACCGACGGATCGGCGAGGCGCTCGTGCGTGGCATCGTCCTCCGGGCGCGCGACGACGATCACCTCGTCGGGCAGCCGCGCCTGGCGCTGCAGCGCCAGCAGGCAGCGCGCGAGGTCGGCGGGACGCCGGTAGGTCGGAACGAGCACGGAAATTTTCATCGAAAGTTCTCCAGTCGGCCGGGCCGATGCGGCTCGCGCCGGCCCGGTTTCGTGCAATGCGGTCAGGCGCTCAGGTATTCGTGGACGGCCGCATAACCGCGGCCGTAGCCGCGTGCCTTCGGCGGCACGCCGTTGAAGATCCCGCCTTCCAGATCGACGCCCGCGGTGCGCAGGCGCTTGATCGCGTCGGCGATCTCGCCTTCGGTATGCATGCCCGAGCGCAGCACCAGGAAGGTCGCGCCGGCCATACGGCCGATGATGGTCGCGTCGGTCACCGCCAGCACCGGCGGCGAGTCGATCAGCACGACGTCGTAGCGCTTGCCGAGCCCTTCCAGGTATTGCGGCAGACGGGCCGACATCAGCAGTTCCGACGGGTTCGGCGGGCGCGTGCCGGCCGAGATGAACGACAGGCCCTGCACCGGCGTCTCGCGGATCGCGTCCTCGAGCGACGACTGGTCGCTCAGCAGCTCGGACAGGCCCGGCTGCGCGGTAAGGCCGAAGTAGCGGTCGAGCATGCCGCGGCGCATGTCGGCGTCGACCAGCAGCACACGCTTGCCGGAATGCGCGAGCAGCACCGCGAGGTTGACCGTCAGGAAGCTCTTGCCGATGCCCGGCGTCGGGCCGGTCAGCACGACCACGCGGTTCTTCGCGTCCATCATCGCGAACTGCATCGCGGTGCGCAGGCTGCGCATGCTTTCAACGCTCAGGTCCTTCGGACGCAGGCTCGCGAGGATCGGCCGCGCGCGGCCGCCGCCCTTCTCGGCCATGGCGTCGAGCTTCACCTGCTCGGCGCTTTGCGGCACCAGCCCGTACAGCGGCAGGTTGAACGTGCGCTCGACGCGGTCCGGATCCTCGATGCCCTGGAACAGGTTGCGACGCAGGAACACGATGCCGGTGCCGAGGATCAGCCCGAGGAACACCGCCGCCGACAGGATCAGCACCTTCTTCGGCTTGACCGGATCGCCCGGGCGCAGCGCCGAATCGACGAGGTGGATGTTGCCGCCCGTGCCGGCCTTCTGCACCGACAGCTCCTGCACGCGGTTCAGCAGCAGCACGTAGATGTCCTCGGCCACCTTCGCGTCACGCTGGAGCTGGACGGCCTTCACTTCGGTGGCCGGCAGGCTGCGGAAGCGGTTGCTGAACTTGTCCTTCTCGCCCTGCAGTTCCGCGAGCTGCTGCTTCGCGGCGATCACCATCGGGTGCGAATCGGTGAAGCGCTGCGCGAGCGACGCGAGCTGCAGGCGCTGCGCGGCGATCTGCTGCTCATACTGCACGCTGCCTTCGAGGTAGACCTTCGCCTCGTCGCTCGCGTTGATCGAGCCGGACGTGCGCTGGTACTGCGTCAGTGCGGCTTCCGCGCGCTCGAGGTCGGACTTCAGGCGCGGTTCCTCGCCCTTCAGGAAGTCGAGCATCTTGGTCGCTTCGGCCTGCTTCGCGATCACGTGCTGGTTCAGGTACGACTGCGCGAGCGCGTTCGCGATCGCGGCGGTCTGATCCGGGTCCTTGCCTTCGAGCGAGATCTGGACGACGCCCGTCTGCTTGCCCTGCTCGGACACCTGGATGCCCGACTGGAAGCCGGTGATCGCATCGAGATCGTTGTAGCGGACCACCGTGAATTGCGTGCCCGGACGCGCGACGAGCTTCTGCACGAGCAGCGTCACGCCGCCTGCCTGCTCCGATTCGCCGACACGGCCCGACAGAAGACGGTTGCCGTTCTGGTCGACCAGCGTGTAGGTGCCGTTCGGGCCGGCCGTCAGCGTCAGCTTCTTGCCTTCGAGCGCGGGCACGACGTTGATCGTGTCGATGTCGGCGACTTCGCCGCCCCATGCGTACGAGCGCAGGCCGAACCACGCACGCGCCGGTTCGCCCGGCGTCGCGACGCGCGCGGCCAGGCTGCCGAGCACCGGCAGCGTCTTCGGCGCGACCGAGAAGTTCAGCTTGAACTGCTCGACGACCGGCGCGACGACGCCGCGGCTCTTGATGATCTCGATTTCCGCTTCGGTCGGCGCCTGCTGCGGACCGCTGTTGATCATCGCGCCCGTCTGCGTCTGGGTGAGCGCCTGCGACGTGTTGTCGTTGCCCTCGACCCGCACGTGCACGTCGGCCTGATAGACCGGCTTCGCGATGTAGCAGTACAGGCCGGCCATCGCGATGACGGTCACCGCGATGCCGAGCAGCAGCCAGATGTCGTCCATGAGCACCTGGAGCAGCTGGCCGAGGACGACGTCCTCTTCCTCGGTTTTCGCGGTCAGATCCGCGTAGGAGTGTTTCGCTTGCGTGTTCACCATTCGTTCCCGCTTGAGTGGTGCCGGGGGGCAGGCGCCGCCCCGGCGGGCTATCAGCGCGTGATTTGCCGCATGTAGAAGATCGTCTGGATCGTCGGCAACACCTGCTGCAGCACGCGGTTGAACTGCACCGAGCCGGCCGTGCTGACGTAGACGACGTCGAGCGGCTGGAGCGGGAAGCGGCTCGACAGCATCAGCGCATCCGGCTGCGTCATGTCGAGGCGGAACACTTCCGGCTTCGTCGGGTTGTCGCGCATCCCGCGCATCACGTAGATCTTGCGCGGGTTCGCGTCGGTGTCGAGGATGCCGCCGCCGGCCGTCAGCGCGTCGGCGATGGTCAGCTTGCCCTTGAGCATCGGCACGGTGACCGGCGTCTTGACCTCGCCCATGATGAACACGCGGCTGTCGCTGCGGTCCGGCACGTTGACGATGTCGCCCGGCTGCAGCATCACGTTCTGCTTCACTTCGCCGCGATCGAGCACGCCGTTCGCGTCGAGCGTGTAGAGCTTGCCGTCGCGCGTCAGGCGCACGCGCTGCAGGTCGGCCTCGTTGGTCGAACCGCCCGAGCGCGAGATCGCGTCGACGAGCGTCAGCGGCACGTCGCTCACCGCGAGCGGGCCCGGCTGCTTCACCTCGCCCGTCACCTGCACCTTCTGGCTGCGGAACGACAGCACGCGCACGTCGAGCTGCGGATTCTTCACGTAGCGCGCGAGGGTCGATGCCATCTGCTCGCGGATCTGCGCGACCGTCTTGCCCGCCACGCGGATGCGGCCGACGAACGGGAAGAAGATCGTGCCGTCGGCGGCGACCGTCTGGCCGTACGGATCGGCCTGGCCCGGCAGCGCAGTCGTATACGGCTGCTGCAGCGCGCCCGCGACCGACTGCGTCGTGTTGCCGCCGCTCGAGAACGACTGGCCCTGCGGCGTCGTCAGCTCGGGGTGATCCCACACCGTGACGCCGAGGATGTCCTGCGGACCGACGCGGTACACGTACTCCGACGGATCGGTGTATCGGCCCGGCGGCAGCGGATGCTCGACCTGCTGCTTCTGCAGCTGATCCATCACCAGCTTCGCGTCGATGTAATGAACCGGATAGGTTTCGGCCTGCCCTTGCCGGCCTTCGTCCTTCAGGTTCGACGAGTCGAGATAGTTGCCGGGCGCGCTCGCGCAGGCCGACAGGAATGTCGTCATCGCGACGGCGAGCGCCAGCGGGCGCATGGGACGTTTCAGCATAGTTTTTGCAGCCATCCTTGAACCAGACGTTCGATCAATGAGTAGCTCTCGCGATAGTCGGCCTCGGGGCCGCCATGCGGATCCGCGATCTCGGCGTCCTCCCACTTGCCCAGCAGGTGGACCTTGCCGCGCGCGAACGGATCGACCGCCTCGACGGCCTTGATCTGTTCGCGCTCGCTGACGAGAATCAGGTCGGCGTCGCGCACGATCCGGCGCGACAGCCGCCGCGAACGGTGCGTCGTCGCATCGACGCCGCGCTCGGCGAGAAGTTGGCGCATCACCGGATCGATGCCGTCGCCGTCGTTGGCACGCACGCCGGCGGAGTGGAACGTCACGCGCGGGCCGCCACGCGACGCCGCGTGCGACTTGAACAGCAGTTCCGCCGCCGGGCTGCGGCAGACGTTCGCGTGACAGACGATCAGGATGTTGCGGAACATGGCGTCTCGATTCGGTAACGGGTAACGACGGGTAACGGCAACGCGCCGGTTACGCGTTCGCGCGCGCGGCGCCCGGCACGCGCGCGGCGACGGCCTGGCGCGAGCCGGGGCGGCCGATCGGGTGGTATTCGATGCCCTGCTCGCTCATCGTCTCCGGCTCGTACAGGTTGCGGCCGTCGAAAATGACCGGCGACTTCCACAGGCGGCCGAGCGCGACGAAATCCGGGCTCTTGAATGCCTTCCATTCGGTGACGATCACGAGCGCATCGGCGTCGCGTGCGGCCTGCGCCTCGTCGTCGACGAAGCTGAGGCGCTCGAGCCAGCTCGGGTGATCCGCGAGATCGAGCGCGAGCACGCGGCGCGCTTCCTGCTGCGCGACCGGGTCGTACGCGGCGATGCGCGCGCCGCGCGACAGCAACTCGGCGATCAGCTCGCGGCTCGGCGCTTCGCGCATGTCGTCGGTGTTCGGCTTGAACGCGAGACCCCAGATCGCGAACGTGCGACCGGTCAGGTCCTCGCCGAAGCGCGCGACGATCTTGTCGGCCAGCACGCGCTTTTGCGTCGCGTTCACCGACGACACGGCCTTCAGGATCTGCAGCGCCTGGCCGTGCTCGTCGGCGGTGCGGATCAGCGCCTCGACGTCCTTCGGGAAGCACGAGCCACCATAGCCGCAGCCCGCGTACAGGAAGTGATAGCCGATGCGCGGATCGGAGCCGATCCCGCGGCGTACGGCCTCGATGTCGGCGCCGAAGCGGTCGGCCAGGTTCGCGAGCTCGTTCATGAACGAGATGCGCGTCGCGAGCATTGCGTTGGCCGCGTATTTCGTGAATTCGGCCGAGCGCACGTCCATGTACAGCGTGCGTTCGTGGTTGCGGTTGAACGGCGCGTAGAGCTTCTTCATCAGCTCGCGCGCGCGTTCGCCCGGCACGTCGTCGTCGCAGCCGATCACGATGCGGTCCGGCCGCGTGAAATCGTCGACCGCCGCGCCTTCCTTCAGGAATTCCGGATTCGACACGACCGAGAACATCGGCGCGTCGCCGCCGCGCTTCGCGAGTTCCTCGGCGACCGCCGCACGCACGCGCTCGGCCGTGCCGACCGGCACCGTCGACTTGTCGACGATCACCTTGAAGCCTTTCATATAGCGGCCGATGTTGCGCGCCGCCGCGAGCACGTACTGCAGGTCGGCCGAGCCGTCCTCGTCGGGCGGCGTGCCGACCGCGATGAACTGCACGTCGCCGTGCGCGACCGCGGCCTCGATGTCGGTCGAGAAGCGCAGGCGGCCGGCCGCGCGATTGCGCGCGATGACTTCCTTGAGGCCCGGCTCGTGGATCGGCACGCCGCCGTTGTTCAGGACGTCGATCTTCGCCTGATCGACGTCGAGGCAGAACACGTCGTGCCCGATGTCGGCGAGACAGGCGCCGGTGACAAGACCTACGTAACCGCTGCCGATGATAGTCAGATTCATGATGTGTCGGACCTCGTGACCAATGATTCGAAATTCGTGAAACCGGGGTGTCCGCGCGCGTTGCGCGTCAGTAAGCGTTGCTGCCGGTGAAGCCTTTCCAGAGCGTCAGCACGACGATCTTGATGTCGAGCCAGAACGACCAGTTCTGCATGTAGTACAGATCGAGCTTCACGCGTCCCATCATCTTCTCGATCTGGTCGGTCTCGCCGCGAAAGCCGTTGATCTGTGCCCAGCCGGTGATGCCCGGCTTGATCCGGTAGCGGAACATGTAGCCCTTCACCAGATCCTTGTAGATGTCGTCGTGCGCGAGCGCATGGGGCCGCGGGCCGACGACCGACATCTCGCCCTTCAGCACGTTGATGAACTGCGGCAGTTCGTCGAGGCTCGTGCGGCGCAGGAACCGCCCGACCGGCGTCACGCGCGTGTCGTTCTTGGTCGCCTGCGTGACCTGTCCCGCGACTTCGTGATGCACTTTCATCGAGCGGAACTTGTAGATCTCGAACTCGTGCCCGTCGATGCCCTTGCGCTTCTGGCGGAAGAACACCGGCCCGCGCGACGTGAGCTTGATCAGGCACGCGATCAGCACCATCACCGGCGCGAGCGCCGTGAGCGCCGCCAGCGCGAACAGCCGGTCGAACACGAACTTCGGCAGGATCCGCACGTCGGTGATCGGCGACGCCGCGAGGTTGATCGCCGGCACGCCGAGCACCTCGACCACTTCCTGGTTGAAGAACGACAGCGTGCGCACGTCCGGGATGAAACGGATATTCACGAAGTCGTGGCGGAACACCGTCACGATCTGGTGAATCCGGCGCTCCTCCGTGATCGGCAGCGTGAGCCACAGCTCGCTGATCGCGCGGCTGCGCACCAGCCACACCAGCGATTCGAACTGCCGCTCGATGCGCACGTCGTCGAGCGCGACTTCGCCCGGCGCTTCGCTTTCGTCGTATACGCACACCGGGTTGAAGCCCGCTTCCGGCCGCGAGCGCATCTGCGCGATCAGCCGCCGCGCCGCCGGCGTGCCGCCGACGATCGCGACCGCCTTCAGGTTGTAGCCGCCGCGGCGCAGTTGTCGCAGCACGACGTGCACGCAGGCCTTCGAGCCGGCAAGCAGCGCCATCGTCACGACTGCCCAGTAACCCAGCCACAGCCGCGACAGGTCGCCCGACTGGTGAAAGCTGAAGCTCATCAGGATGCCCGCGAGCTCGACCACCAGCCACGCGAACGCCACGCGCCCCACCAGCCCGACGAGACGCTTGCCGCGCCACGACTGGTAGATGCCGATGGCCGGAAAGAACACGACCACCAGCAGGCAGTCGAACAGCACCGTCGTGCGCTGCAGGTCGTTGAGCCAGATGCTGCCGCCGTGCAGCGCGGCGGCGATCAACGCCCCCAACACGACCATCGCGATATCGATGACTCTCGCCAGCACGCTCAACATGTCCGCTTCCTCTTTGAACAGGCGTTTGCCGAACAGCTCCTCGTGCAGCCCGTGCCGCACCTTCGATTCAAACGTTGCATGACGCTATTGAAGCGGTAAGAAAATCCCTTCTCAAGCGCACAAGTATTTCGAAAAATAATCGGAAATTCTTGCCGCGACATTCTCGAATTAATTCGGCACGTTTTCCCGAATCGATCGTGAATCGGGATTTTTTCGGAAACTTTACGGTTCCCGGCATCCCTTTACGGGAAAGGGCTCCAGCGCGCTCACCCGAATTATTTTTTATTTTTTTATTTGCAGCGGATGCTATCGCGGAAAATTTTCCCGGATCCGTGTGCGACGAATATCTTGCAAAGCGTCCGGTTTTATTGTCGATTTACTTCATGCTACAAACAGGCACTGACTTCAATCGAGGAGAGTGTCATCATGAATGCTCCGGCCGTGGCAGCCGATACGCGCCCTTCTTCTTCCGCCGCCAGCGACGCCAGCCTGCGCGTCGCGGTGCAGCCGGTGATCCTTGCCGGCGGTTCGGGCACGCGTCTGTGGCCGATGTCGCGCGAACACTATCCGAAGCAGCTGATCGGCCTGCTCGGCGATCATTCGCTGCTGCAATCCACCGCGCTGCGGCTCGACGGCCTCGCGACCGGTCATCCGCTGAACGACGACGTGCTGATCGTGTGCGGCGAGGATCACCGCTTCACGACCGCCGAGCAACTGCGCCTGACCGGCAAGCGTGCGTCGATCATGCTCGAGCCGCTCGGCCGCGACACCGCGCCCGCGCTGACGCTCGCGGCGCTGCGGATCGTCGCCGGCGGCGGCGATGCCGTGATGACCGTGATGCCGGCCGACCACGCGGTGGCCGACCAGCCGCGCTTTCATGCGGCCGTCGCGGCCGGCGTGCACTGCGCGGCCCAGGGCAAGATCGCGACGATGGGCATCGTGCCGGGCCGCGCCGAAACGGGCTACGGCTACATCCGCGTCGGCGCGCCGCTCGGCGATGCCGGCACCGGCAACCTCGACGTGCGCCGTCTCGACCGCTTCGTCGAGAAGCCGCATCTCGAACTCGCGCAGCAGTACGTCGCCTCGGGCGAATACTGGTGGAACAGCGGGATCTTCATCGTGCGCGCATCGGTGTGGCTGAACGCGATCCGCCAGCTCGAACCCGAGATCCTCGCGTCCTGCGAGCAGGCCGTCGCACGCGGCAAGGACGACGGCGACTTCTTCCGCGTCGACCGCGACGCGTTCGCGTCCTCGCCGTCGAACTCGATCGACTACGCGGTGATGGAGCGGCTCGTGAACCTGCCGCAGCTGTGCGAAAGCGTCGTCGTGCCGCTCGACGCAGGCTGGTCGGACGTCGGTTCGTGGGACGCGATCTGGCAGATCCTGCCGAAGGACGATGCCGAGAACGTCGGCCGCGGCCACGTGCTGTTCGAGAATGCCGAATCGACCTTCGCGCATTCGGAAAGCCGGCTCGTCGCATGTGTCGGCACGCAGAATCTCGTCGTCGTCGAAACGCCCGACGCCGTGCTCGTCGCCGACAAGTCCTGCGTGCAGGACGTGAAGAAAATCGTCGGGCGCATCAAGGCCGAACGCGGCGCGGAAGCGACCGATCACCGCAAGGTCCATCGCCCGTGGGGGCACTACGACTCGGTCGACACGGGCGAGCGCTTCCAGGTCAAACGCATCGTCGTGAAGCCGGGCGCGCGACTGTCGCTGCAGATGCACCACCACCGCGCCGAGCACTGGATCGTCGTGCGCGGCACCGCGCGCATCACGCGCGGCGACGAAACCTTCCTGCTGTCCGAGAACGAATCGACGTACATCCCGCTCGGCGTGTCGCACCGTCTCGAGAACCCCGGCAAGATGCCGCTCGAGCTGATCGAAGTGCAGTCGGGCGCGTACCTCGGCGAGGACGACATCGTCCGCTTCGACGATACCTACGGACGCCAGTGACGCAATGCCTGCCGGGCGCGCCGTCGCGGCGGTGCGCCCGGCATCACGGGCAATGGAAGCGACAAAAAACAACGCGCGGGCGCCGTGACACACGACGGCCCGCGCGTTTTCTTTTCGTGCGGACGACGATCAACCTACACGGTACGCGTATTCGCGGCGGTCCGACTGCACCGAGTCGTTGCGGCTCTCGGACAGCGCGCCCGCGCGACGCTCGGCGATGAAGCGCTTGATGTCCGACTCGGCCCGCGCCAGCGCGGACAGGCCGGCCAGCACCTCGCTTTGCGGCGCACGCACCGGTTCGTCGCTCGCACCGTGGCGATCGATCCACTGACGCGCCCAGTCGAGCGCGTACTGCTCGGCTTCCTCCGCATCGGTGAAGCGCGGGCCGATCAGGCCCGAGCGCTCGACGCGCCGATCGTCCTGCATGATCTCGGCCCACGCGCGATACATCAGGTTCTGCACCGGCTGCGCGCTGCCGCAGATCGTATAGCCGCGGTATTCATCGACTTGCGGCTCGGCCGCGGCAAAGCTCGCGGCGGACGGACGCCCGTGGCGCAGCCCCGCGGGCTGCGCGCCCGGGACCGCGAACGACGCTCCGGACGACGCGTGCGCGGCGTCGTTCGGCATCGCGGACAGCGTCGCGCCCTCGCCATCCCAAACGTTTGCGTGCGCGACCGGCAGTTGCCACGACTCGGGGTTCTGCCAGAACACGCCGCGCAGACGATCGTTGTCGGGCGCCGGCTCCGCACGGCATGCCGGCGCGACCGGCGCCGGCGGCGGCGGCACATACGCGAACGTGCGCCCGCTGAACTGGGTCAGCACGTCGATCATCTGCAGCAACGTGCCGTTCGCGAGCCACTCCTCGTAGCGGCGGCGGCACGTCGGCCCGGACGGATAGCGCCCGGGCAGTTTGGACCACGCTTCACCGGTCGTCAGGATCCAGAGGACCGCGTTGGCGACGACGCGCGGTTCCGCGCGTGGACGGCCTCGACGGTTCAGCCGAATCGGCTCGTCGGCGATCAGCGTTGAAAGACGAAACCACTCTTCATCGTTAAGCTCATCGAAGAACATAGTTGTTTCTCCACACAGCCAGGCCGGGGCTGCGATTGTCGGCGCCGCCGTCACGCATCGCGTCACGGGGCGGCCCGGTTGCACATTATGGTTATCCGCTTGTTGTGCATGCCGGCGCGACACCGCACTTTCACGGTGCCGCCATTCCCGGCAATGGCGCACAAATCACGGTCTCACTCCAATGTGGGAATTTTTGTGCACGAAGCATACCATCCTCAGGGTTTATCTCAATATGACAATGACTTAATGTTACGCACTGAAACAACCTGCCATGGATGCGCAATCCATTTACCGTTGAATTTTTTTACGCGATCGTTATGCGCAACGCTGGGAAGCCCCGTCTGGCGGGGCTCTGCGGGGTGCGGCCGCACCCCGCCCGGCAAGCGATCCGCCATGTTCCGACCCTTGCCGGCAACCACCCCGCGAATGCCCGGCCAAAATCGGTAAATCAGGGAAAATTTCGTAACAAGATATTCACGGATCGGTAAATCATTCAAATTGCCTTGAACCGAAATTTCTCCGTGCACAATCTTCTTATTGTTTCTCGGCGAGTAATGAAAGCGATCGGACAGGCGATGCACATTGTTTCCCGGCATGCAAGCGTGGACGGGCCTGTTACATCTTCGGCGGTAATGGGCAGGCGACAGCGGCGGGCGCGACGGTCGGGCGCCGCGTTTCGCGGCCGGACGACGTGCGATCCGCGCGATATGGAGCGCGGCGCCCGGCCGCGCGTCAGCGCAGATCGCCGGCCAGCGACGCGGCCACGTCCGCCGCGATGCGTTGCGGCGACACCGTATAGGCCGGGTGATCGCAGCCGATCGACAGCGTCGCGCCGTCCTTGAGCGCCGCGCGCATCGGCCCGCTCAGTTCGAAGCGCACGAAATGCACGGCCGAGGTCTTCTCCGCGTTGTCGCGGTCGAGATCCTCGTCGGCGATCGCATAGACGTCAGGGTGCCCGTCGACCCGCAGGTACACGCGATCCTCGACGCCGATCAGCCGCGCGAGCGCCGCGCGCCGCTCGGCTTCGTGCTCGTATTCGATCTGCAGCGTCGCCTTCAGGTTGGTGCCGTCGGGCACGAGCGGCAGATAGGCTTCCAGTTCGCCTTCGATGCCGGCCTCGTCGAAGATCTTCTCGATGTGCAGCATTTCCTGGATCTGGTAGCGGATCGTGGTCTCGTCCTCGAACAGGAGGCGCAGATGGTTGCCGAGCGCCACCGCGCGGCGGCGCTTGTGCGCGACGAGCCGCGCATGTTCGGTCTTGCGGATCTTCGCGTACGCTTCGAGCGTCAGCAGCGAGTCGCGGGTGAGCGTCATGGGATGTCCTCGGATAGCGTCGATGTCGTCGTGAAGCGGCCGGTTCAGATGCCGTACGCGCGGCGCAGCAGCGTCAGCGGATGCGCGAGCGGCGCGGCCGGCAACCCTTTCTCGTCGATGCCCTGCACGATGTGATGGCCGGCGAGCGCGCAGTCCGACGACACGAAATCCGGCTTCGGCTCGGCCATCGCCTTGAACACCGGCGCGCCGATCCGCATCGCGTCCGCATGGAAGGCCTTCTTCACGCCGAACGTGCCCGCGTGCCCGGAACAGCGCTCGACGACGTTCACGCGCGTATCCGGCACGAGCGACAGCGTGTCGGCCGTCTTGCGGCCGATGTTCTGCACGCGCGCGTGGCACGGCACGTGATACGACACGGTGCCGAGGCCCTGCTTGAAATCGGTCTTCAGCAACCCGTCGCGATGCCGCGCGATCACGTACTCGAACGGATCCCAGAATGCATCGGCCACCGCGCGCACGGCTTCGTCGCCGGGGAACATCAGCGGCAGTTCGCTCTTGTACATCAGCACGCAGCTCGGGATCGCGCCGATCAGCGCATAGCCTTCGCGCGCATAGCGCTCCAGCACCGGCATGTTCACGGCCTTCTTCGCGGCGACGCCCGCGAGATTGCCCTGCTCGAGCAGCGGCATCCCGCAGCACGCTTCGCGCGTGACGAGCTCGTACGGGATCTCGTTGTGCGCGAGGATCGCGAGCAGGTCGTGGCCGATGCCCGGCTCGTTGAAGTTCACGTAGCACGTCGCGTAGATCGCGACCTTGCCGGGCGTGCGTTCGCCGTCGCGAACCGGCGGGCCGTCCGAGCGCTTCGCCGCGCGCCGGAACTTGCGCGGCGCGAACTCCGGCAGCCATGCGTTGCGATCGACGCCGAGCGCCGCTTCGAGCGCGTGGCGCGCGGGCTGCGTGCGATTGACCGCGTTCACCGTCTGCGTGACGATCGGAATGCCCGCGAAATGGCCAAGCGCGTCGGTGTTCGACAGCACCTTGTCGCGCAGCGGCGCCTCGCCGCGCTTGTAGCGCGCGGCCTTGCCGCGCAGCATCAGGTGCGGGAAGTCGACGTTCCATGCATGCGGCGGCACGTACGGGCATTTCGTCATGTAGCAGAGGTCGCACAGGTAGCACTGGTCGACGACCTTGCCGAACGCGTCCTTCGGCACTTCCTCGATGTCGCCCGTCGGCGTGTCGTCGACGAGATCGAACAGCGCGGGAAACGCGCCGCACAGCGACACGCAGCGCCGGCAACCGGCGCAGATGTCGAACACGCGCGTCATTTCCGCATCGATCGCGGCCTGGTCGTAGAACGCTTCGGACTGCCAGTCGAGCGGATGCCGGGTCGGGGCTTCGAGACTGCCTTCCTTGTGGGGCATGAGGCGCTCCAGCGTGGCGCGCATGCGCGCGAACGCGCCGCCCGCGCGGCGCGGGCGGCGATCAACGCACGGCCGGCCGCGGGACCTGCCCGGCCGGGCCGTGCGGCCTCGGGGCGACGCCCGCGTCAGTCGACGAGTGCGTCCAGCGCTTTCGTATAGCGGTTCGCGTGGCTGCGTTCGGCCTTCGCGAGCGTCTCGAACCAGTTCGCGATTTCGTCGAAGCCTTCTTCGCGCGCCGTCTTCGCCATGCCCGGATACATGTCGGTGTACTCGTGCGTCTCGCCGGCGATCGCCGATTCGAGGTTCAGCCGCGACGAGCCGAACGGCAGACCCGTCGCCGGATCGCCGACTGCTTCGAGGTATTCGAGGTGACCGTGCGCATGGCCCGTTTCGCCTTCGGCAGTCGAGCGGAACAGCGCGGCGACGTCGTTCTGGCCTTCGACGTCGGCCTTCGAAGCGAAATACAGATAACGCCGGTTCGCTTGCGATTCGCCCGCGAATGCGGCCTTCAGATTCTCTTCGGTCTTGCTGCCCTTGAGTTGAGCCATGTGCGCCTCCGTTCGAGTCGGCGCGGCCGCGTGCGAAGCCGGGCCGATGATGGATATGGGGAACGATGCGTGCGCCGGACACGCACGCTTCGTGCCTTTTAATCTAGGCGCTGGCGTTCGCATCCCCCAATAGGCTTTTTCAATCCGTCCGATAGCGGGGAGCGGGAATGAGGGACGGGTGGAGGCGGGGCGCTGGCGTCCGATGCGACGCGCGGTGTACGCACACCGGCGTCGCCCGTCTGCGTCACGCATCCGTCGCGCGCTTCAACAGCAATTCCCTTTCGCGCTCGTTGCGGGTCAATTCCGCCGCGCGGCGGAACTCGACCTTCGCCTCGTCAGCGCGGCCGAGCTTCGCGAGCAGGTCGCCACGCACGCTCGGCAACCAGTGATAGCGTGCGAGCGCCGGATCGTCGCGCAGCACGTCGACGATTTCCAGCGCCGCGGCCGGCCCGAACGCCATCCCCACCGCCACCGCGCGGTTCAGCTCGACGACCGGTGACGGCGCGACTTCGGCGAGCGCGTCGTACAGCGCGACGATCTGCGCCCAGTCCGTATCCGACGCGTGCCGCGCGCGTGCATGACACGCCGCCAGCGCGGCCTGCAGCGCATACGGGCCTCGCACGCCGCCGAGCTTCGTCGCCCGCTCGAGCGCCGCGAGGCCGCGCCGGATCAGCAGCGGATCCCAGCGGCTGCGGTCCTGGTCGAGCAGCAGCACGGGCCGCCCCTGCGCATCGGTCCGCGCATGCATGCGCGACGCCTGCAGTTCCATCAGCGCGACGAGCCCGAGCACTTCGCTTTCGTCCGGCACGAGCCCGGCGAGCACGCGGCCGAGACGCAGCGCCTCGTCGCACAGCGCCGGGCGCGTCCAGTCGTCGCCCGCGGTCGCCGCATGGCCTTCGTTGAACACGAGATAGATCACTTCGAGCACCGACGCGAGCCGCGCGGGCCGCGCGTCGGCGGCCGGCACCTCGAACGGCACGCGCGCCGCCGCGAGCGTGCGCTTCGCGCGCACGATGCGCTGCGCGATCGTCGGCTCGGGCGACAGGAACGCACGCGCGATCTCGCTCGTGGTCAGCCCGCCGAGCAGCCGCAACGTCAGCGCGACGCGCGCATCGGTCGACAGCACCGGATGGCACGACGTGAAGATCAGCCGCAGCAGGTCGTCGCCGATATCGTCGTCGCGCGCGTCGGCGAGCGCCTCCGCGATGTCGGGGACGACGTGCGCCTCGAGCGCGTCCATTTCATGGCCGAGCTGGTCGCGCTTCGCCGCATGCAGCGACTCCTGCCGCACCCGGTCGAGCGCGCGCCGCTTCACGGCCGTCATCAGCCACGCGGCCGGATTGTCGGGCACGCCGTCGACGGGCCAGTGCTCGAGCGCCGCGACGAGCGTGTCCTGCGCCAGTTCCTCGGCCACGCCGACGTCGCGCACCACGCGCGCGGCGCGCGCGATGATCTTGGGCGCCTCGATCCGCCAGACCGCTTCGATCGCACGGTGAGTCGCCTCACGCGTCACGACGCTTGCCCCTGGGCGGACACATCGAGCGGCATGGCCATCAGCTCCCATGCGTGGCCGTCCGGATCGTCGAACCCGTGGCCGTACATGTTCGGATACTCGCGCGGCGCTTGCGGCGCGGACCCGCCGGCCGCGAGCGCCTTCGCGACGATCGCGTCGACCTCGGCGCGGCTGTCGCACGACAGGCACGACAGCGCCTGCACCTGCGTCGCCGGATCGACGATGGTCTTGCCGGTGAAGGTCTGGAAAAACGGCCGCACGAGCAGCATCGCGAAAATCGTGTCGCTGATCTTGATGCAGGCAGCCTGATCGTTGGTATAGGCCGGTACGACTTCGAAACCGAGTGCCTGGTAGAACGTCTTCGAGCGCGGCAGGTCGGCCACGGGCAGGTTGATGAAAACCATCTTGTGCATGACGGGTGCTCCGGTGAGATTGGCTTGGGGTGGAGTCAGGCGTGGCCGTGCCCGACATTGAGTTCGCGGAACCGCTCGACCGCCTCGCTGGGCGTCAGGTCGTCGAGTTCGAACAGCGGCCGCACCTCGATCTCGCAGTCCATCTCCGCACCGAACGGCGCGGGAAACCGGCGCGTCCATTCGAGCGCCTCGTCGCGCGAGCGCACCTGGATCAGCGTATAGCCGGCAATCAGTTCCTTCGTCTCCGCGAACGGGCCGTCGACCACCGTGCCCTTGCCACCTGAGTAGCGCACGCGCCAGCCGCGCGCGCTCGGCCGCAGGCCGTTCGCATCGAGCAGCACGCCGGCCTTGGCCAGCTCCTCGTGATAGACCGTCATCGCCTCGACCAGCCGGTTGTCCGGCAATGCATCGGATTCGCTGACGGCGTTCGCCCGGATCATGATCATGAATCGCATCGTTCACTCCTTGTCATCGGTGGAAAGGGGCGTCCGTTCGTCGGCGCCTTATCCCTACGACGGGCGGCAGACTGCCGGATCGACGTACGGCGCGACGAATCCGGGTTAACACCGAGCCGTGGCCGTCACAGGAAGCACGGGCCGACCGCGCGCACTTCGACCGTGCACCATTGCGCGGCCGGGCACTGGCGCGCGATCGCGATCGCTTCCTCGCGCGTGTCGACGTCGACGATGAAGAACCCGCCGACCATTTCCTTCGCCTCGGCGAACGGGCCGTCGACGAGGCGCGTCTCGCCGTCGCGCACCTGCACACGCGTCGCGCGCTCCGAGCGCTCGAGCGACTCGACGCCGCGCAGCACGCCGCGCGCCTTCAGCGTCTGAGCGAAATCGACCATCCGCGCGTACAGCGCCTGCCCCTCCTCGAGCGTGCGTTCGGCGCGCTGGCCGGTCGGTTCGACAATCAACAGCATGTAGGACATGGAACTCTCCAGTGGGGGGCCGTGCGCAAGAAGCGTTCGGATCGCAGGCCGGAATGACACGTCAGATGCGAAGCGTAACAGCCGCGGGCGGCCCTGCCGTCATCGTTGGCCGTTCGACACTGGCCTGATGGCCAATTCGATCGCAGCACGCGATTTTGCCGTCAAGATGCTTGCCCGAACCTTCGAATTTTCTTCCTGTGGAGCACTCCATGTCACGCCTGCCGCCGCCGCTCGCGCTCGCGCTCGCCGCATCGCTCGCCCCGTTTGCCTCGTTTGCCTCGTTTGCCTCGTTTGCCTCGTTTGCCTCGTTTGCCTCGTTTGCCTCGTTTGCCGCATTTGCCCTTTCAGCGCCGGCCGCCACCGCCGCCGCCACCGCGCCTCCGGTCAGCGCGGGCTGCGGCGGCCCCACGACGGCGATCGCCGACCTCCGGCATTCCGGCGGCCGGTCGCCGCTGGCCGGGCGCACCGCGTCGATCGAAGCGATCGTCACCGCGGCATTCGGCGGCGCCGACGGCTTCGGCGGATTCTTCGTCCAGCAGGCGGATGCGCAGCGGCGCCACCGGCCGGGCGTCCCGGAAGGCCTGTTCGTCTACGCGCCGCACGCGCGTGTCCGCCCGGGCGAACGCGTGCACGTCACCGGCAGGATCGAGCAGAAGTACGGCCGCACGCAACTGGCTCTGTCGGGCCGCGTGGCCGTCTGTGCGCGCGGGCAGACCGTCACGCCGGCCGCGCTCGTGCTGCCGGTCGACAGCGAGTCAGTATTCGCCGCGCATGAAGGCATGCGCGTGCGCTTTCCGCAAACGCTGACCGTCAGCGATACCTACGACCTCGGCCGCTACGGCAGCATCGTGCTCAGCCACGGTCGCCTGTACATGCCGACGCACGTGGTGCCGCCGGCCGACGCCGCCGCGCAGGCGGCGGCCAATGCCCGCAACCGCATCGTGCTCGACGACGGCTCGAGCCGCGTGAACCCCGCGACCGCCCGCTATCCGCCGCCTGCGCTGGGCGCCGCCAACACGCTGCGCGCGGGCTACACGGTGCGCGGCGTCGAAGGTGTGCTCGAGCAGCGCTACGGCACGTGGCGAGTGCAGCCCGTGCCGGCGTCGGCGCCGGTCTTCGACGCCGCATCGAATCCGCGGACCGATGCCCCTCCGCGGCATCCGCAGGCCGGCGTGCGGATCGCGTCGTTCAACGTCTTCAACTATTTCAACGGCGACGGAAGCGGCGGCGGCTTCGACGATCCGGCCAATCGCGGCGCGAAGACGCCCGCCGTCTTCGCCCGCCAGGAAGCGAAGATCGTCGCCGCACTGCACGCACTGCGCGCCGACGTGATCGGCCTGATGGAAATCGCGAACAACGGCCACGGCCCCACGAGCGCCGTGCAGCGTCTCGCGGCGCGGCTCGGCGACGGCTGGCGCGCGGTCGACCCCGGCACGGCGCGACTCGGCCGCGATGCGATCGCGGTCGCGTTGCTGTACGACAGCCGGACGATCGAACCCGTCGGGCGCGCCGCGACCGTCGCGCTCGATAGCCGGAATCGCCCGCCGTTCGCGCAGACGTTCCGACGCATCGGCGGCACCCGCGCATTCACGGTCGCGGTCAATCACCTGAAATCGAAGAACTGCCCGCGGGCGAGCGGCCCGGATCTCGACCAGTCGGACGGTCAGGGCTGCTGGAACGCGACGCGCACGCGTGCGGCCGAACGCATCGCCGCGTGGCTCGCCACGTCGCCGACCGGCGCCCCGGCCGACGGCGTGCTGCTGATCGGCGACCTCAACAGCTACGCGAAGGAAGACCCGCTGCGTGCGCTCGAATCGCGCGGCTACACGAACCTCGTCGCCCGCTTCGCCGGCAACGCCGGCTACAGCTACGTATACCGCGGCGAAGCGGGCAACCTCGACCATGCACTCGCCACGTCGCCGCTCGCCGCGCGCGTGAAGGCCGTGCATGCGTGGCACATCAATGCCGACGAACCGGTCGCACTGCAATCCGTGCCCGATTACAAAACCGCGGCGCAACGGGCGGCCTATTACGCACCCGATGCCTATCGCGCGTCGGATCACGACCCCGTCGTCATCGACCTCGCGCCGGACGAAGGCGCCACCTGAGCCATCGCGGGCACAAACCGTGCTCCATCAAGAGACGGGCGATTAGTGCAATTGCATCAGCATGATGCGTGCAACGGCACTATTTACCTGGCGCATCGGGCGACGCCATATTTACCGGACTTTCACGTCGCGCCAACGGCTTGCTGGTCGCTTCGCCCCAAAGCGCGAAATTTTTTCAACCGCCGCCCCGCCCCATTGCGCGGGGCTTTCCGGGAAATTTGCCGGCGAATTGAAAATTTGTCTCGAAACTCAATTGGCTGATGTGAATCACATTGGTTGCTGGGATTCGTCTTATCTTCAAATTAGCCTGCAAATCAAATCGAAGGAGGATAAACACCATGGCGCTCACCGACTCGATCGAACACAAGCTGGACCGCGGCCTGTCCGACATCCGTCGCACCGGCCGGCGCGTGGGACGCACGACGCGCTCGGCGGCTCGCGACCTGCATGCGGACGTGTCCGACGATCTGCGCGGGCTGGTCGATGAACTGGAAGACCTGCTGAAGAACGACGGCGACGGCGATATCGCCGCGTTGCGCAAGCGCGTGCAGGCGCGGCTCGACGAAGCGCGCAGCACGCTCGACTACGCGTCGGGCACCGCGGTCGCGCGGCTGCGCGATTCGGCCGAACGCGTATCGCAAGCCGTGCACGACAATCCATGGCAGACCGCAGGTGTCGTCGCGGGCCTCGCGTTCGTCGCCGGCCTGCTCCTTTCCCGCCGTTGAACGGGGCGATCACCCCGTCCTTCCTCACCCCGACAACGAAGGAGAAACGCCATGCAGAAGTCCCTCGCCCTGAAAGCCGCCGCCGCCGTCATGCTCGGCAGTCTCGCACTTGCCGGCTGCACCACCACCCCCAACAAACCCGACAACGCATCGGCCAGCGCGTCGAAACGCGAGTCGATCGACGCGAGCGTGAACGCGACGTTGTCGCGCCTCTATTCGACGGTGCCGGGCTCGCGTGAACTCGTCGCGAAATCGCGCGGCGTGCTCGTGTTCCCGAACGTGCTGCAGGCCGGCCTCATCGTTGGCGGCCAGTCCGGCAACGGCGCGCTGCGCGTCGGCGGCAGCACCGTCGGCTACTACAACACGTCGTCGCTGTCGGTCGGCCTGCAGGCCGGTGCGCAATCGAAGGCGATCGTGTTCCTGTTCATGACGCAGGATGCGCTCGACTCGTTCCGCAAGTCCGAAGGCTGGTCGGCCGGCGCCGACGCCTCCGTCGCGGTCGTGAAGATGGGCGCGAACGGCGCGATCGACTCCAACACGGCCACCGCACCGGTCGAGGTGCTGGTGCTGACCAACGCGGGCCTGATGGGCGATCTGTCGGTCAGCGGCACCAAGGTCACCCGGCTCCACATCTGACGATGCGGCACGGCCCCCGGGCCGGTTCGCTTCCCGGCAACGCCGCGGCCCCGGCCGCGGCGTTTTCTCGTGCGCCGCGCGCGGCGGGTATGATGGCGGCACCTTTGCGGGCATACTGCCGATCAGGCCGCCCTGCCGCGCTGCGCCGCGACATCCGTGACGTTCGCGAGCCGATCGCGCCCGAGGCAACGAAATTCAATCAAACCAGGCATCAATCTGCGCGAACCATCCATGGATAGCGGACACGATCACCAAAAATTCTTCTATTTCCTGCTGTTCGCGGTCACCGTCGGACTGTGCTGGATACTCGCGCCGTTCTCCGGCGCCGTCTTCTGGGGCACCATTCTCGCGATCCTGTTCCAGCCAGTGCAGCGCTGGCTCGCCGCGCGCTTCGGCAAGCGGCGCAACCTGGCCGCGCTCGTGACGATGTCGCTGATCATCCTGATCGTGATCCTGCCGCTCGTGTTCGTCATGGCGACGCTCGTGCAGGAAATCGCGTACGTGTACCAGGAACTGAAGAGCGCGCAGCCGAATTATTCGCAGTACTTCCATGACATCATTCATGCGCTGCCGACGTCGATCCAGAACCTGCTGCAGAAATACGGGCTGACCAACATCCCCGGCATCCAGAAGAAGCTGACCGACGGCGCCGCGCAGATCAGCCAGTTCGCGGCGACCCAGGCGCTCAGCATCGGCCAGAACACGTTCCAGTTCGTCGTCAGCTTCGGCGTGATGCTGTACATGGTGTTCTTCCTGCTGCGCGACGGCGGCGAGATCGGCCGCCGCGTGCGCCGCGCGATGCCGCTCGACGAAGAGCACAAGAACCTGCTGCTCGCGAAGTTCACGACGGTTGTGCGCGCAACCGTGAAGGGCAACATCGCGGTCGCGCTCGTGCAGGGCGCGCTCGGCGGCCTGATCTTCTGGATCCTCGGGATCGAGGGCGTCGTGCTGTGGGGCGCGCTGATGGCGTTCCTGTCGCTCCTGCCGGCGATCGGCGCGAGCCTCGTGTGGGTGCCCGCCGCGCTCTACTTCCTCGCGATCGGCGCGATCTGGAAATGCGTGATCCTCGTCGCGTTCTGCGTCGGCGTGATCGGCCTCGTCGACAACCTGCTGCGCCCGATCCTCGTCGGCAAGGACACGAAGATGCCCGACTGGGTCGTGCTGATCTCGACGCTCGGCGGGATGGCGCTGTTCGGCATCAACGGCTTCGTGATCGGGCCGCTCGTCGCCGCGCTGTTCATGGCGAGCTGGGACATCTACGCGCGCGCCGAACAGGGGGAGTGACGCCGCGCGTCACGGATGACGAATCCTGATCACGACGGGCGCCACGGCGCCCGTTTCCATGTCCGGCCCCGCGATCGTCAGCACCCCGCCATACGGCCCGGCACGATGCGCGCGCCCCGCTTCCAGCGGCACGGCTCGATCGTCGCGCGCATCGCGCCAGGTTGCGCGAACCGCCGCGCCCGCAGGCTGCGAAAGCGGCTGGCCGTCCGGCCCCACGAGCGCCAGATGCGCACCGGGCAAGCGCCGGCCATGCGCATCGAAGCGGAGTGCCGCCGCGCTCGCGCTGCCCGACGCCCCGAGCGACGGCGTGTCGAATGTCACGTCGTACCGATCGACGAGCGCGCCGGTGAAGTGCACGATGCCAGCCGCGCCCGCGTGCCCGGCCGCACCGGCGCTCGACACTGCGAGCGCGATACCGATCCCCGCTGCCGCCATCCGCGCCCGGACACCGATGCGCCGCTTCGTTCGATCGCGCGCCGCCGTCGGTGCTGCCCATGTTGTCTTCATCTGCATGTTCCGCCTCCCTTCCCGCTTCTCGCCGCGCAAATGAAAACGGCGGCGTGACGCGCAGGTCACGCCGCCGTTTGCCGGCAATTACTTTAGGGAGAGCGGCCGGAACAATAAATGAGACAAGTCCTAAACTGATACCGGAATATTCGGACTCAATGCGCGCGAGCGCGACGGCTCATGCGTCCGGATCGACGCGCAGCACGAGCTTGCCGCGATGGTCGCCGTCGAACAGGCGGTTCAGCACGTCGGGGGCGTTTTCGAGCCCGTCGGCGACGGTTTCCTCGGCCTTGAGCCGGCCGTCGCGCAGCCATCCCGCGAGCGTCTGCACCGCTTCGCGGCTCTTGCGGTAGTCGAGGATCAGGAAGCCGCGCATCGTGATCCGCTTCGAGATCAGCACGCCGACGTCGTCCGCCGCGCGGCCGCTGTTGTAGTTCGAGATCACGCCGCACAGCGCGACGCGCCCGCCGATCACCATCCGCGACAGCACCGCGCGCATCACCTCGCCGCCGACGTTCTCGAAGTTCACGTGCACGCCGTCCGGCGTCGCCGCCTTCAACTGCTCACGGAAATCGTCGGCCTTGTAGTCGACGGCCGCGTCGAAGCCGAGCGTCTCGGTCAGGTAGCGGCACTTGTCCGCGCCACCCGCGATGCCCACCACGCGCGCGCCGTGGATCTTGCCGATCTGGCCGGCGATCGAGCCGACCGATCCGGCCGCCGCCGACACGACGAGCGTCTCGCCGGGCTGCACCGGCGCGATGTCGGTCAGCCCGTAGTACGCGGTCAGGCCGCTCATCCCGCACGCGCCGAGCAGCGTCGGCAGCGGCAGGCCCGACTGCGCGGGCAGCTTCACGAGTTGCGCGGCCTGGTCGGCCGGCACCCGCGCATAGTCCTGCCAGCCGAGCAACCCCTGCACGAGATCGCCTTGCGCGAACCCCGCGTGGCGCGACGCGACCACGCGCCCGATGCCGAGCGCACGCATCACTTCGCCGATCGCGACGGGCGGCAGGTATTGCGGCACGTCGCTCATCCACACGCGGTTGGTCGGATCCATCGACAGATACAGCACGCGCACGAGCACTTCGCCGTCGGCGAGCGCCGGCACCGGCGTTTCGACGAGCGAAAAATGTTCGCGGCCGACCCGCCCTTCCGGGCGTGTCTTCAGCAGCAGCTGGCGGTTCACGGGTGTCGACACGATGTGCTCCTCCGGTTGTGTTTATCGATGCGCGTCAGACCGCGCACATGCCGCCGTCGATCACGAGTTCGGCGGCCGTCACGAAGCGGCTTTCGTCGGATGCCAGATAGACGGCCGCATGCGCGACGTCGTCCGGTTCGCCGAGCCGGCGCAGTGGAATGCCGCGTGCGAGCTTGCGCGTCGCATCGCGTTCGCCGAGCGACTGGAACAGCGGCTCGACGATCCCCGTGCGAATGAACGCCGGGTGAATCGAGTTGCAGCGCACGTCGAGCTCGCGGCGCGCGCAGTCGATCGCGACCGACTTCGTCAGCGACGCGACCGCAGCCTTCGACGCGTTGTACGCGGTGAAATCCGGCTCGACCTTGAACGCGGCCACCGACGAGATGTTGATGATCGATGCGGGATGGCTCTCGGCCAGATACGACAGCGCATGCTTGCAGCCGAGCACGATGCTCTCGACGTTGACCGCCATCACGCGCCGCCATTCGTCCAGTTCGATCTGCGCGGGCGAGCCGATCGAGCCGACACCCGCGTTGTTGACGAGCACCGACAGCCCGCCCATCGCATCGACCGCCTGCGCGAGCAGCGCTTGCCAGCGCGCTTCGTCGCGGACGTCCTGCGTCGCGGCAAACGCGACCGGCGTCGCGTGGCCCGCGTTGAGTTCGTCGGCGAATGCATCGAGCACCGCCGCGTCGGCAACGTCGGTCAGAAACACGCGCGCGCCCTGCTCGACCATCCGGCGCGCGATCGCGCGGCCGAGGCCGCCGGCGGCGCCCGTGATGTACGCGCACTTGCCTGCGAGGCGCGTGGAAACGATTGTCATGGGACCTGCTCCTGTCATGAGTCGTCGCGGCGGACCGGTGCCGCGACGGCGGTTGCCGTGCGCCGGCCGACGGCCGCGCGGTATGCGCGAGTATAGCGAGCCGGCCGCACCGCGCCGGACGAATCCGGCGGCCGGCCGCTGCCGGCCCCGCTCGAATGAACGCCAGCGTACGCGATTGCCGCCAATCGATGAAATGAATCTTCGTAATGCCCGGTCATAGACATGACTCATGACCTTCGGATCCGCGGGCGACGGGACGGACGGACGGGCACGGCACGGCACGGCACGGCACGGCACGGCCGATCATCGCCGATGTCGGCTCGATAACGACCGGGAAACGGCTTTTGACAATAACCAAGAAGGAATGGGACGGGACTCGGGGGGCCATCGCCGCGGCGACGACCGCATCCGGCACCGGCGCACCGACGCGCGGCAACGAACAGCCGTCAGAACCCGTCGCCGGACGTGCGCATGAACGCGCAGAACTGCGGGGAATGCGTGTCGATCATCTGCTGGAACGGTGCGCGATGCCCGTACGCGATGCCGGACACGAGGAGCAGGCAGACGGCCGCGATGCGCGGCGAGAACGCGCGCTTGTGCGCCCGCCGGTAGGCGCGCAGGAACACCAGCGCGACCAGCGCGCCGAGCAGCCAGCCGACGACGACTTCCGGGACCGTGTGCGAATGGTCGAACACGCGCGCGACGCCCGTCAGCGCGCCGACGACGAGACCGGCCGCCACGCCCGGCTCCTTGCCCGGACGGAATGCCTGCCACAGCATCGACAGCGCGACGGTCCACACGGACGTCGACAGCATCGTATGGCCGCTGATCACGCGAAAATCGAACTGCGGGATCTCGACACCGCAGCCCGCATAGAGAATCTTGGTCGCCCCGACCAGGCTCATGCCGGCCGCGAGCAGCACGATCCAGCGCACCGCGAGCCGCCAGTTGGACAGCGCGAGCCAGACGGCGCAGGTCAGCGCGACCGGCAAGGTCAGCGCGGCATCGCCGATGTTGCTGATTTCACTCCACATGACGGACGTCGAACGGCTGGCAAAAGGCGCAGTTTAACGCAGGCGCGCCACGCGCCTGTTTCAGCCTGTGACAAGCTGTATCAGCCCGCGACACCCGTGATCAGCAGCAGGTTCGTGCCGGTTATGACGGCGAACAGTACCCAGGCGGCGGCCTGCATCCCGCGACCGATCGCATGCTCGCCCATCGTGTTGCGATCGCTGACCGACCGGATCAGCGGCCACATCGCGAACGGCAGCTGCAGGCTCAGCAGCACCTGGCTCCAGACGAGCAGTTGCCCGACCGAGTTTTCGCCGAGCCACAGCACGCCGATCAGCGCGGGCACCAGTGCGAGCCCGCGCGTGATCAGCCGGCGCTGGTAGCACGGGATTTTCGTATGCAGGAAGCCGTCCATGATCACCTGGCCGGCGATCGTGCCGGTCAGCGTCGAGCTTTGCCCCGACGCGAGCAGCGCGATGCCGAACAGCAGCGCGGCCGCGCCGCCCGCGATCGGCGTGATCAGCCGGTACGCCTGTTCGATGTCGGTCACGTCGTGCTGGCCGGTCGCATGGAACGCCGCGCCCGCGACGACCAGGATCGCCGCATTGACGAGCATCGCGACGAACAGCGACACGCAGGTGTCGATGCGCACCAGCGCGAGCGTGTCGCGGATCAGGCCGCGCGCGCCGCCGACGACATGGCGCGTCTGCACGACCGACGAATGCAGATACAGGTTGTGCGGCATGATCGTCGCGCCGACGATGCCGAGCGCGAGCACGATCGCGTCCTTGCGGTCAGGGCCCGGATTGCCCGGCACGAGCCCCTTCGCGACCGCATGCCAGTCGGGCGGCGTGATCGCGACCTGCGCGACGAAGCAGAACGCCATCGTCGCGATCAATCCGAGCACGATCGCCTCGATCTGCCGGACGCCCTTGCCTTGCAACCCGAGCACGATCACCGTATCGAGCGCGGTCAGCACGATCCCCCACGCGAGCGGCACGCCGAGCAGCAGCTTGAACGCGAGCGCGCAGCCGAGCACTTCGGCGATGTCGCACGCGATGATCGACACCTCGGCGGTCACCCACTGCACGATGCGGCCGAAGGTGCCATAGCGGTCGTAGCTGGCCTGCGCGAGATCCTTGCCCGCGACGAGGCCGAGCCGCGCGGCGAGCATCTGCAGGAAGATCGCGGCGAGGCTCGAGAACGCGACGACCCACAGCAGCGAATAGCCGAATTGCGAGCCGGCCTGGATGTCGGTGGCCCAGTTGCCGGGATCCATATAGCCGATCGCGACCAGCAGGCCCGGGCCGAAGAAGCGCTTGAGCTTCATCCAGCGCGACGCGCCGGCGTCGATCGTGATGCTGCCCTTTACTTCCGACGGGCAGAAGGGGGCTGTGGCGGTAGTGGGAAGCAGGGGCATGGAAACCGGGGATCGTGATCGCGACACGGTGATTTTACGTTCATCCGCCCCGCTTTCTCCCGCGCATCGCCGCGCACACCCCGGCTCGCCCGCTCGCCGTCGGCAGTCGCGAGCCGCGGCGCGGGCTGCCGATCGGCCTGCGGGTGCGGCGTCCCGGCACCGTTCGTCAGGATCCGCTCGCGCTCGGCGACGCGAAATTCGGTCGGCGACACCAGCAGGCGCTGGCGAAACAGCTTGGCCAGACGCTCGCCGCTGCCGAAGCCCGTGCGCCGCGCGACCTTGTCGGCCGGCAGCGTCGTGTGGACCAGCATGTGGCAGGCGCGCTCGAGCCGCACGTGCTGCACGAACTCGGTCGGCGTCACGCCGATTTCCTTCTTGAAGCGCCGCAGGAAATTGCGCTCGCTCATCGCGACCGTCTGCGCGACTTCCGCAACCGAAATGCGGTTCGCGCTCTGCGCGCGCAGCCGCTGCACCGACATCCGGATCGACGGGCTCGCGCTCAGTTCGCGAAACGCCCACATCGACTGCGCATAGCGCTGCTCGACCGGCTGCATCAGGTTGCTGGCGATCTCCTGTGCGGCGCTGTCGCCGAGATCGGCGCGGAACATGTCGAGCACGGTCGCGAACACGTCGGCCTCGCCGGCCTGCAGTTCGATCGTGGCCGCCGCACCGCGGGCGCGATCGGTTCGCGCGCGATCGGCTTCCGTCTGCCGCTGCGACGCGGCGAGCGTCGACAGGCCCATCGCATCGACGATCCAGCGCGCATGGCGGCGGATGTCGCTCAGGCGGCGCCGCAACGCATCGTTCCAGTTGATCGACGCGCGCTCACCATGAAGATGAAAGAACGCGTGTGCACGATGGCCATGCTCGTCGCCGAGCGAATCGGCGGCGATCTGCACACCGGACGACGACTGCAGCAAGCCCCCCTTTTCGGATACGTACTTCAGCTGGTAATCCGCATTGAACGCGTTCAGGCGATTCGCCAGGTTGAAGGCCTCGCTCAGACGCGCGGCCTCGGCCAAGGAAAACCCCGTACTCAAATAGATTACGACCCACCTCTGATCTGCTGCTTCCACTGGCCAAGCCCCCGGACTGTTTCGACTTCTTTTAATTGCCGTCGAACTGTCAGGCTTATATTTGGTTTGAACACGTGCGACAGGGACGGCTATCTCGAAATATGAAGCGACGGCATCTTAGCCGAACTAGCCGAACGGGTCGTCTCTTTGTCACGAAATGGCCGACCGGGACAGCATGATGGCGGATTTCTACAGGCTGTCGCCGACCGATGATCTGGCCGCGCGGAAATGCGCGTGCCGACGGGCGGACTCGCATCGTGACGCCTGCCTCGTATCGCGCATCGGCTCCACGCACGCTCGCGTAGCGGGACGATCGTCATCGGCATGCATCGGACGGCATCGGTCGCCTGTACAACGCGCACCCGCGTTCCGTTGTTCGCGCATCCATTAGAATCGCCCCACCGCCCACCACGCCGCCTTCGTCCGTGCCCGCCGACCATCGTCTCGACCTGAACCTGTTCCGCGTGCTCGATGCGGTCTACGTGCACGGCGGCATCGGCGCGGCCGCCCGTGCGCTGCACCTGACGCAGCCGGCCGTCACGCATGCGCTCAACCGGCTGCGCGCGCATTTCGACGACCCGCTGTTCGTGCGCCAGGGCAACCGCGTCGTGCCGACCGAGCGCACGCGCGCGATCATCGCGGACGTGCAGCTTCACCTCGCCGGCCTGCAGCGCGCCGCGCGCGACCCGGCGGCATTCGACCCGGCGACGCTCGACCTGAGCATCGCGGTCGGCATTCGCGACGTGCTCGAATCGATCGCGCTGCCGCAGATCGTCGCCGCATTCGCCGGCGCAGCGCCGGGCCTGCGATTCGTGAGCCGCCGCGTCGCGGTGCACGACATCGAACGCGAACTCGCGTCGGGCAATCTCGATCTGGCTGTCGATCGACGCGTGCAGACCGGCCCGCGCATCGTGACCGAGCACCTGCTCGACGATTCGCTCGTCGTCGCGATGCGGCACGATCATCCGTTGACCGGCGGTCCGCTGCGGCGCGGCGACTATTTCGCCGCGCGGCATGTCGCGGTGTCGTCGCTCGGCGAACCGCAATCGCTCGACGTGCTGCTCGGCAACGACGGGCGCTTCCGTCACATCCAGCTCGTCTGCCAGCATTACTTCGCCGCATGCCAGATCGCCGCGGCGGGCGACCTGCTGCTGACGCTGCCGCGCACGTATGCGCTGCGCATGGCGGCGATGCTGCCGATCGCAGTGCAGCCGCTGCCGCTGCGGCTCAAGCCGTTTCCGCTGCTCGCGTACTGGCACGAGTCGCGCGAGACCGACCGCGCGCACCAGTGGGTGCGCGAACGCGTCGCCACGCTCGTGCGCCGGAGTGCCGGCGTCGCCGGCTGATCCCGGCGAGCCCCGTCGACGCGCGTGGCGCCCGCGTTTTTCCTCGAGACGGTATGCTGACGGCTCGCACGCCGCGCATCGTCGCGGCCGCCTCTTACCCGCTTACCGGAGACTTGCCATGCCGCTCATCCACGCTGCCGCCACCCTCGCCGCCGACGCGCCCGACTACGTCGTCCAGCTGCAGGCCGGCGCGCACGCGCTGACCGGCGACGAAGCGCCGCGCGAAGGCGGACAGGGCCTCGGGCCGGCGCCGTTCGAGTTCGTGCTGGCCGGCCTCGCACAATGCACGGCCGCGACGCTGCGCATGTACATGCAGCGCAAGACGTGGCCGGCCGCGCGCATCGACGTGCGCACCGAACTGCATGCCGATCGTGAAGGGCAGCAATACGTGCGCCGCGTCGTGACGCTCGACGGCCCGCTCGGCGATGCGCAGCGCCAGCGGCTCGCGGAAATCTGCGAGAAGACGCCGGTGACGCTGTTCATCAAGCGCGGCACGCGCATCGAAACGACGCTGAACTGACGGGCGGCGTACCGCGCCGCACGCGATCGCCGCGTCACAAGCAAAACGGGCGGGCCGCGCGCGATGCGCGGCCCGCCCGTTTGCGGATGTCGTCCGGCGCTCAGAGTCCGAGCGCGGACAGGTCCAGCTTGCCGTCCTTCACCGGCGGGCACCAGAAATACGCGCCCGTCAGCGGTCGCGTGAAGCGGAACAGGCCGTCGACGATGCCGTCGTCCGCGCCGCTCATCCGGCGCATCTGCACGTCGAACGCGCGGAACGAACGGCCGAACGCGACGAAGTAGAGCCCCGCGCGGCGCGCATCGGACCACGGCGACGAACGGCGCAGCATGAATGCCTCCGGCTCGAAGCTCTCCTGCGCGGTGCGCTTCACGTGCGCGAACTCGGGCGCGTCGTCGAGTTCCTCGTTGTCCGAGCGGCGGCGGCCGATGATGTGATCCATGTCGCCCGACGCAATGCGCTCCATCTGGTCGAAGTCGTGCAGCCATTGCTGAACCGCGACGAAGCTCGAACCGTCGAGCCCCGCGCCCTGCCCCGTGACGACCGCCGCGGCCAGCGCGTCGTCGCCGGTCGGGTTCTCGGTGCCGTCCTCGTAACCCGACAGGTCGCGATCGGTCGAATAGCGGAACCCGTCGACCGCGTCCTGCAGCACGAACGCCGGCGCGAGCGCCCGCTCGATCGCCCGCGCGCGCAGCACGAGTGCGCCGCGATCGTCGCCGCGCAGCCAGACCCAGACGTCGGCCGGCGTGATCGGCAGCGTACGGTCGTTCACCGCGAACGCCGGGTATTCGGTGAGCCCCGGAACCGGGCGGCCGAGATGCGCGGCCAGCGCCTGCCCGAAGCCTGCGACCGCGTCGCGCCCGTCGACGAGCTCGCGCAATGCCGCGAGCGCCGCGGCCACATTGACGTTGTTCGAAATCGTGAAAGTGAGGTATCGGGCCGCCGTGTCGATCGGAGCCAGGATGCCTTGCTGAACGTCGCTCATCGTTTCCTCAGGAGTGTATCGGGGTGAATCGGCGGGGCCGCAGCGGCCGGCGCGCAACGGCAGAGTGTAATCGATGCCGCCCGCCGCCCCGTGCGGCACCGCACCGCGGAACGCGCACGAAAGAGGGCCAAAACCCCGAATACTAACCGCATCGCTGCTGCAACGCCGCATTCGTCAGACGTTGCAGCGCGTCCGGCTCTGCTGATAAAATTCCTTCACGTCTTTTTCGGCGTCCTTTCAACCGTTCACTTCAGGGAGGTGCAGATGTTCCGAATGCCAGCAACCTTCCCGAACGTGGTCCCACGGCGCGGCTGATCCAGCCCGTCGTCCGCGCCGGCTTCCGGGTGCTCCGCTAACCCGCCCGCCTGCGCAATTTCCCGACAGCCCGTTTCGTTTCGCCCGCGTCGTGCGCGCGGTCCGGCTGTCGCGTTTTCGACGTTCTCCGAACCGGAAAGTCCCGTCGCGCGATGCGCCGGGCAACGATACATGACCAGAAAAACCACCCATCTGGGCGGCCAGGCATTCCAGGCCGTCTTCGGCTTCACGTTCCGCTACTGGCGCAAGCAGCCGGTGCGCATCGCGACGATCACGACGCTGGCGCTGCTCGGCGCGCTTGCCGACGTGCTCACGCCGCTGTTCGCCGGGCGCCTCGTCGATGCGCTGTCGAGCGGCCCGACCGACCGCGCCGCCGCGTGGCATGCGGCCGTCACCGCGTTCGGCACGCTGGCCGCGCTCGGCATCGGCGCGACGCTGCTGCGGCAGGGCGTCTACCTGAACATCATCACGCTCACGCTGAAGATGATGAGCGAGATCGCCGCGGCGTCGTTCCATCGCGTGCAGCGTTTCTCGACCGACTGGCACGCGAACAGCTTCGCGGGGTCGACCGTGCGCAAGATCACGCGCGGGATCTGGGCACTCGACCTGCTGAACGACACGGTGCTGATCGCGCTGCTGCCGTCGGTCACGATGCTCGTCGGCGCGACCGTGCTGCTCGGCACGCACTGGCCGGTGATGGGGCTCGTCGTCGGTGCGGGTTCGCTGCTGTACATCTCGGTAACGGTCGCGGTGTCGCTCGGCATCGTCGCGCCGGCCGCGCGGCTCGGCAACCTGTGGGACACGCGCATGGGCGGCGCGCTCGCCGACGCCGTGAGCTGCAACGCGGTCGTCAAGGCGTTCGGCGCGGAAACGCGCGAGGAAGCGCGGCTCGATCGCGTGATCGGCAAGTGGCGCCAGCGCACGCGCCGCACGTGGGTGCGCGGCACGTTCAACGGGGGGCTGCAGGGCGCGATGCTCGTCGCGATGCAGGCCGCGATGATCGGCGTCGCGCTGCGGCTCTGGGCGAACGACGAAGCGAGCGTCGGCGACATCGCGTTCTCGCTGACGATGTTCTTCATGCTGCAGGGCTACCTGCGCGACGTCGGCATGCACATCCGCAACCTGCAACGCTCGGTCAACGACATGGAAGAGCTCGTCGCGCTCGAGCGCCAGCCGCTCGGCATCGACGATCGGCCCGGCGCGCCCGCGATCCGGATCGGGCAAGGCGAGATCCGCTTCGAGCATGTGACGTTCCGCTACGGCAACCATCCGGTGCCGCTGTACGACGACTTCTCGATGCGCATCGCGCCCGGCGAACGCGTGGGCCTCGTCGGCCATTCCGGGTCGGGCAAGACGACGTTCATCAAGCTGATCCAGCGCCTGTACGACGTGTCGGGCGGCCGCATCACGATCGACGGCCAGGACATCGCGCAAGTGCGGCAGGATTCGCTGCGCAGCCAGATCGCGATCGTCCAGCAGGAACCCGTGCTGTTCCACCGCACGCTCGCGGAGAACATCGCGTATGCGCGCCCCGACGCGAGCCGTGCGGAGATCGAGCGCGCCGCGCGTCTTGCCAGCGCGCACGACTTCATCGTCGCGCTGCCGGACGGCTATGACACGCTCGTCGGCGAGCGCGGGATCAAGCTGTCGGGCGGCGAACGCCAGCGCGTCGCGATCGCGCGTGCGTTCCTCGCCGATGCGCCGATCCTGATCCTCGACGAAGCGACGTCGAGCCTCGACAGCGAAAGCGAGGTGCTGATCCAGCAGGCGATGGAGCGGCTGATGGTCGGGCGCACGACGCTCGTCGTCGCGCACCGGCTGTCGACGGTGCGCGCGCTCGACCGTCTGATCGTGCTCGAGCGCGGCAAGGTGATCGAGGAAGGCAGCCACGACGCGCTGATCCGCATCGACGGCGGGACGTATCGCCGGCTGTTCGAGCGGCAGGCGCTGGAACTCGCCAAGGGCCTGATCGATCCGCCGCGGCGCACGGCGGACGGTCATGCCGGGCCGCTTGGGGAGCCGGCGCAAGCCTGAAGGCGCCCCGATTGCAACCGGATGCGCGGCGCACCGCCGCCGCGGCCGGTTGCGTCATGCGGGACGTCGATGCGATCGTGAGGAATTCACGCGGCCGTTGCGTGCGTCGTCGATTCCATTCGATGGCGCCACGCGAGCCGCCGTGCGCTGCCCGGCAAACCCCTTGCGAACGAGGCGAGCCGGGATCACTTATCATACCGGCCAGGCAATTTGCGACGAAAGGCGGATCATGTTTACAGGCATTGTTCAGGGTGTTGGCGTCATCAAGGCCATCAAGGATCACGGCGAACTGAGAACGTTCAGCATCGAATTCCCCGAGCGGTTCACCACCGACATCGAGATCGGCGCGAGCGTCTCGGTCGACGGCGTCTGCCTGACCGTGACGACCATCCACTCGCCCGAGCTGATCGACTTCGACGTGATGTTGCCGAGCCTGCGCATCACCACGCTCGCCGACCTCACGACCGGCGCCCGGATCAACGTCGAGCGGGCCGCGAAGGACGGCGCTGAAATCGGCGGACATCCGCTGTCCGGACACGTCGACTTCATGGGAACGATCGCGAACATCGCGTCGTCCGAACACAACCGGATGATCCGCATCGGCGTGCCGGCCGATTTCAGGCGCTACGTGTTTGCGAAAGGCTATATCGCGATCAACGGCTGCAGCCTCACCGTGTCGGACGTCAATCGCGACGAAGGCTGGTTCGACGTCTGGCTGATTCCCGAAACGCGACGCGCGACCACCTTCGATGCGAAGGGCGTCGGCGACAAGGTCAATATCGAGATCGAGCGCAGCACGCAGGTCGTCGTGGATACGATCCGCGAATCGGTCAAGGAAACCCTCGGGGAATTGACCGGCGTCGTCACGACGTTGCTCGCGGAGAAGGGCATCGATATCGAGGAACTGCTCGCGCGGAACGTCGCGAAGCTGCCGAAGGCGTAACGGCGAAGAGCGCCGCCGTTCCCGCTGATGCCCGGGATCACCGGGCGTCGGCTTCCGTCGCGATGCGGCCGGCCGCCCAGCTCGCCGCCTTACTCCACCTCCACCTGCGCCCCCTTCCCTACCGCCACCCGCTGCGCGCGATAAATCCCCGCGTGTCCGGAAAACAGATAGGCGACCACGCAGGCGACGATCGCATACACGCCGACATCCGCGCCGAACAGTTCGATCGCCATGATCGTCGACGCGATCGGCGTGTTGGCCGCGCCCGCGAACACCGCGACGAAACCGAGCCCCGCCAGCACGGGCACCGGCAGCGCCAGCACCTGTCCGAGCGCGTTGCCCAGCGTCGCGCCGATGTAGAACAGCGGCGTCACTTCGCCGCCCTTGAACCCCGACGCGAGCGTGACGACGGTGAACGCGAACTTGCCCGCGAAATCGTAAGCCGGCAGCGGCCCGTGAAACGCGGCTTCGATCGTCGGAATCCCGAGCCCGAGGTACTGCGGCACGTTCAGCACGGTGGCGGCCACCGCGACCAGCAGGCCGCCGAGCACCGGCTGCAGCGGCGCATGGCGGATCAGGCGGCGAAACCACGCGGTCAGCGCATGCGTCGCGAACGCGAACAGCCGGCCGACGACGCCGAACGCGACACCCGCGACGACCGTCGCGGCCAGCCTCGTCGCCGACACGGCCGGCACGAACGGAATCGCATAAGCGGTGTGATGCACACCCCACGCGCGGCACACGACATCCGCGACGATCGCCGACGCGACGCAGGTCAGCAGCGCGTCGTACCGTACGCGCCCGATCGCGAGCACCTCGAGCCCGAACACGGCGCCCGCGAGCGGCGTACCGAACACCGACGCGAACCCGGCAGCGATGCCGCCCATCAGCAGCACGCGCCGATGCTCGCGATCGAGCCGGAACAGGTGCGTGACGCGATCGGCGAGCGCGCCGCCCATCTGCACGGCCGTGCCCTCGCGGCCGGCCGACCCGCCGAACAGGTGCGTGACGACGGTCGCGACGAGCACGAGCGGCGCCATCCGCTTCGGCACCAGCGCCTTCGGGTCGTGAATCTCGTCGATCAGCAGGTTGTTGCCGCGCGCGACCGACTGGCCGAACCGGTGGTAGACCCAGCCGGTCGCCAAACCGGCGGCCGGCAGCCCCCACAGCAGCCAGGGATGCGCGACGCGCGTGCCGGTCGCCCAGTCGAGCGCGATCAGGAACAACGCGGAAGCCGTGCCGGCCAGCGCGCCGAGCAACGCAGAGAGCGCGAGCCAGCGGCACACGTAGCGCACGGTCGCGAAAAAATCGGCAGAAGTCGAGAAAAACATGATTTCCAGATTCGACGGGACATCAAAACCTGGGCGGCAGAATACCGCATGGACGGCCTGCGACCTCCTGACGACCCAGGAACACGCAGGCATCATCAGCCGGGCAAACCGGCGGTTGAGGGCCGAACCGCGCGCGACGCGCCGGGATCGACCGCAGGGAGGCATGCCATCTCCGCAGGCGGCAATTGTACGCGACGCCGCACGGCGCGCGCAATGCGGCCCCGCCGGGGCCGCGGCGCGCCGTCAGTCGAGCGGCATGCGCGTCACGCGTGAAATCAGTTGCGGCGCGATCCGGTCGAGCGGCAGGATCGCCGACGCCGCGCCGATCGCCGCGGCCGCCTTCGGCATCCCGTAGACGGCGCTCGTCGCCGCGTCCTGCGCGATCGTGTAGCACCCCTTCGCGCGCATCGCCTTCAGCCCGAGCGCGCCATCGCGCCCCATCCCGGTCAGCAGCACGCCGAGCGCGTCGCCCTCCCAGCCGTCGGCGACGCTGTTGAAGAACACGTCGATCGACGGCCGGTACGGCGTCTCGGCCGGATGCCGCGTATAGCCGAGCACGCCGCGCGGCGAGATGTACAGGTGATCGTTGGTCGCCGCGAGCAGCACCTCGCCCGCCTGCGGCACGCTGCCCTGCCGCGCGACGCGCACGGGCAGCCGCGTATAGCCGTCGAGCCACTCCGCCATGCCGACCGCGAACGCCTGGTCGACGTGCTGGACGATCACGAGCGCAGCCGGAAAATCGGCCGGCAGCGCGCGCAACAGTGCGGTGAGCGCGGTCGGCCCGCCCGCCGACGCGCCGATCGCGATCAGCGTCGGCTGGCCGCGCGCGGGTGCCGGCCCGGGCGGCACGAGCGTCGTGGTCCGGCTTTCGAGCAGCCGGCCGATCTGGTCGATCTTCGCGAGCAGCGGCTGCGGCGCCGCATCCGACGGCAGGCCGAGCGCGAGCGTCGGCGTGTCGACCGCGTCGAGCGCGCCGGCCCCCATCGCCTCGTAGACCGACGACGTGTTCGCGCTGACGCTCGCGGTCACGATCAGGATCGCGCACGGCGCGCGCGCCATGATCTGCCGGGTCGCGGCCACGCCGTCGAGCTTCGGCATCACGAGATCCATCAGCACGAGGTCGGGCGGATGCGCGACGCAGAAATCCACTGCCTCGTCGCCATCGGTCGCCACCCACAGCACGCGGTGATCCGTGCGCAGCGCGATCACGCGGCGCAGCGCCTCGACGGCAAGCGGCAGATCGTTGACGATGCCGATGTTCATCCGCGTGCGTCTCCGATCAGGTCGTGCACCGCGTCGAGCAGCGCCTCGTCGTGGAAACTGCTCTTCGCGAGGTAGTAGTCGGCACCGGCATCGAGCCCGCGCCGGCGATCCTCGTCGCGATCCTTGTACGACACGATCATCACCGGCACGCGCTTGAGCGTCGGATCGCCCTTGATCAGCGTGACGAGTTCGATCCCGTCCATGCGCGGCATGTCGACGTCGGTGACGACCAGGTCGAACGCGTCGCTGCGCACCGCATTCCAGCCGTCCATCCCGTCGACCGCGATGGTCACGTCGTAGCCGCGCTTTTCCAGCAGCTTGCGCTCGAGCTCGCGCACCGTCAGCGAATCGTCGACGACGAGCAGGCGGCGGCGCCGGTCGGCGAGCGCGAGCTGCCGGTCGCGCGTGAGTTTCGCGAGCTGTCCGCCGCGCACGAGCTTGTCGACGGAGCGGATCAGGTCCTCGACATCGACGATCAGCACCGGGTCGCCGTTCTCGAGCAACGCACCGGCCGCGATGTTCTGGATCTTGTGCAGGCGGCTGTCGAGCGGCTGCACGACGAGCATCCGTTCGCCGAGGAAGCGGTCTACGGCGACACCGTAGAGCTCGGGCTCGCCGCCGACGACCACGACCGCCGTGCTCGCGCGCGCGACGCCGGGCTCGCCGGCATCGAGCAGCTGGTGCGCGGCGACGAGGCCCGCGCGCCGGCCGTCGAACGGAAAATGCGGCTGGCCTTCGAGCACGTCGATGTCGTCGTGCGACAGTTCGAGCGTGCGGCGCACGTGCGCGAGCGGGAACGCGTACGGCTCGCCGCCGACCTCGACCAGCAGGCTGCGGATCACCGACAGCGTGAGCGGCAACTGCAGCACGAAGCGCATGCCCGCGCCGGGCTCGTTGAAGATGCGCACCGCGCCGCGCACGCCGCGCACCATCTCCTGCACCGCGTCGAGGCCGACGCCGCGCCCCGACACGTCGGTCACCGCATCGCGCATCGAGAAGCCCGGCAGCAGCAGGAATTCGAGCAGTTCGGGATCGGACAGCCGCGCGGCCGTCTCGTCGTCGGTCAGGCGCTGGCGCACCACCGCCGCGCGCAACGCATCCATGTCGACGCCCGGCCCGTCGTCGATCACGCTGACGAGCAGCGAGCCGGCGCTATGCCGCGCTTCGAGCGTCACGCTCGCCTCGGCCGGCTTGCCGCGCGCGAGGCGCGCGTCGGGCGCTTCGACACCGTGGTCGATCGCGTTGCGCAGCAGGTGGCCGAGCGGCGCGTCGAGCAGGTCGAGAATGTCGCGGTCGACCTGCGTGCCTTCGCCGACGATCGAGAAGCGCACCTGCTTGCCGAGCGAGCGCGCGAGATCGCGGACGATCCGCGGATACGCGCGCGTCGCATCGCCGAACGGCCGCATCCGGCACTGCAGCGCCTCGTCGTACAGCTGTTCGGCGATATGCGTGCTGCGCCGCTCGAAGCGGTCGAATTCGTCCATGCGCTCGGCGAGCGAACGCTGCAGGTCGTTGAGCATGTGCCGCACTTCGTTCACCGATGCGAGCACGCCCGCGTCGAGATCGTCGGCAAACTGTTCGTACAACAGATCGAGCGAACGGGCCGCGTCGCGCTGCGCGCGCTTCACGCGCAGCATCGACTCCGCGAACGGCTTGAGCCAGCGCGATTCGACGAGCGACTCGCCGGACAGGCTCAGCAGCCGGTTCAGCGTATCGGCCCGCACGCGGCGCATCGCGCCCGCGCCGGCCGCGCGGCCGGCCTGGACCGGATCGGGCACGGCCGCCGGCAGCGCGAGCGGCGGCACCGCGGCGCCGGCCCCCACGGGCTCGTTCGCGGCGCCGTCGTGCTCGCGAGACGGCACGACGGACGGCGCCGCGGCCGCCGGCGGCGGCGCGAAAGCCGGTGCCGGCATCGCGTGCGCGCCGTCGGCGCCCGTCAGCGCCAGCGCGAACGCCTCGATCTCCGCCGGCGACACGGGCTGCGCCTGCGGATCGGCGACGCGAACCAGCAGGTCGACGCCGGCCAGCAGCACGTCGACATGCGTGGCCGTCAGCGCGATCGTGCCGGCCTGCGCCGCGACGAAGCATTCTTCCATGCGCCCCGCGATGTCGACGCCGAGCGGCACGCCGACGATGCGCGCGGCGCCCTTCAGCGAATGTGCGGCGCGCATGCACGCCTCGAGCGCGACGGAGTCGGGCTCGCCCGACTCGAGCGCGAGCAGGCGCTCGGACAGCGCCTGGGTCTGCGTGCGCGTCTCCTCGCGATACAGCTCGAGCAGCGACAGTTGGCTCAGATCGTCATCGCCGCTCATCGCATGCTCCGTGTCACGGCGTCGAACAGCCGATCGTCGTCGAGCAAGCCGATCGACTTGCCGCGCCACGACAGCACGCCGCGCGACAGGCCGGCGCTCGCGCGCCCGACCGTCGCCGGCACGGGCACCCATTCGGATGCGCCGAAGCGCAGCACGCCCTCGACTTCGTCGACCGGGAACACCACCGGCTCGCCCTGGTGCGCGGCGACCAGCAGCCGCGTGAAACGGCCGTCCGCGCCACCCTCGCGGCCCTTGCCCGCGTCGAGGCCGAGCAGCGCGCCGATCGAGATCGCGATGCGCAGCGTGCCGCGAATGTTGACCACGCCGCGCACGGCCGAATGGCGACGATGCGGCAGCGAATGGATCGGACGCGTGCCGGCGATCTCGCGCAGCACGCCGATCGGCAGCGCGAGCCATTCGTCGGCGACGCGAAACGCCAGTGCCGCCTGATGCGTATCGTCGTCGCCGTGCGCGCGGGTCGCGTCGAACGCGCTGATCCGCTGCGTCGCGTCGGCCAGCTCGGTGGCGCCGAGCGGGCGTTCGAGCAGTTTCGCCGCGTGATACGCGTAGACCGGGCAGTTCAGGCAGCGCAGGCAATCGGCCAGCCGCTCGCACGAGCGGTCGCCGTGCGTGCCGATCCGGTTCCAGCAATCGTCGACGCCGATCGTCGTGTCGTCAGTGGCAACGGCGTCGCGGTTCATTCGTTCCTCGGTCATCCCGATGTCGGCTCCCAACCCGTACTCTCATTATCCGGCCGAGCGCCGCGCACGCTCGAGCAGCCATTGCGCGCCGGCGCCGTCGCCGCCGACGTCCAGCAAGGTCGCGAGATGCGTCAGCGCTTCGTGGTGCGTCGGCCGCAGATACAGCGCCTTCCGGTAGAAATCGCCCGCTTCCGCGACCCGCCCGCGCGCATCCGCGATCAGCCCGTTCAGGTAGAACGCGTCGGCGTGCGGCCCGGCGTGCGCGGAGAACTGCGCGAGCACGCGCTCGGCCTCGTCGAATGCGCCCGCATTGGCCAGCGCCTGCGCTTCCTCGAGCGTCGGCGCGGCGCCGTCGGCGGCCGCCGGCGCGGGCGCGGGCGTGTCGGCCACGTTCGCCGCATCGCCCAGCGGATCGACGCGCGCGTCGGCCCGCGGCCCGAACGCCGTCGGTCGCCCGGCCGGTTCAAAGGCAGCGCGCGACGGCGCGGCATCGCTCCACGCCGGCGGGACGACGGCCAGCAGCGGGCGCGTCGCAGCCGGCGGCGCCACGGCGAAACGCTCGGCGCGCCGGTACGGCGCAATCGCGGGTATCGGCGCCGCATGGCGGGCCGCGTACCCGTCCGCCGCGGCGCCATCGCGCCCGCGATGAAACGCGAACGCGAGCGGCACGCGGGCCGAACGCATCCCGTGCCGCATCGCGACGCCCGTTTCGGCCGGCCCGACGAACAACATGCCGTCGTCGGCGAGCGCGCTTTCGAGCGAACCGATCACCCGGTCCTGCGCGTCGCGGTCGAAATAGATCAGCACGTTGCGGCAGAACACGAAATCGTAGCGGATGCCCGTATCGGTGCCCGGTTCGACCAGGTTCGCCTGGCGAAACTGCACGCACGCGCGCACGCGCTCGTCGAGCAGCCAGCCGTCGGCGACCGGCGTGAAGTAGCGGCCGCGGAACTCGGTCGCCGTGCCGCGAAACGCATTGCGCCCGTAGCAGCCGAGCCGCGCCTGTTCGATCGCGCGCGGGCTCAGGTCGAGCGCGTCGATCGTGAAGCTGGCCGGCTCGAGCCCGGCGTCGAGCAGCGCCATCGCCGCCGAATACGGCTCCTCGCCGGTCGAGCACGGCGCGCTCAGCACGCGGATCACGCGCCCGGGCGTCGCGGCGAGCCGCTCGGCCGCGTGCCGCGCGAGCGTCGCGAACGCCTCGCGATCGCGGAAGAACCACGTCTCCGGCACGATGAACAGCTCGATCAGTGCGCGCCGTTCGTCGGCCGACGCGTTGAGGTGCTGCCAGTACGCGTCGAGCGCTTCCGGCGTGACGGGCGGCCGCGCCGCCGACGGCAGCCGCTCGCCGTCGCCCTGCAGCGCCTGCACGCGCTCCGTCAGCGCGCGGCTCAGAAAATCGTTGCCGAGCGAATCGGGGTCGATGCCGGTCTCGCGCAGCAGCCAGCCGCGAAATCGCGAATCGGATTCTTTCATGCGGATTCCCCTCCGTGGCCCGGCAGGCCGTCGAACAGATACAGGCGCGCAACGTCGTCGATCAGGTCGGACACCGAGACCTGCTGCACGATCCCGTCGGGCGTGTTCGCGACGCGCCCGAGCCAGCGCGTGCGCGCGGTCGATACGCCGCTGGCGCGGAACGCCGTGCGGTCGATCCGCAGCGTCTGCGTCGCGCGCTCGATGATCAGGCCGATCACGCGCTCGCGGTCGAGCTGCCCGGCGCGGTAGCGGACCATCACCAGCCGCGTCGAACGCAACGCATGTGCGCGCCGTCCAAGCGCGAGCATCGGCACGTCGATCACGGGCACCGGCTGGCCGCCGCGCATCAGCAGCCCGGCGATCCATTCGGGCGCGCCGGGCACGGCCTTGGCGGTCGCGAGCGGCAACACCTCGTCGATGTCGGCCGCGTCGAGCGCGTAGCGCTCGCCGTCGAGCTCGAACATCAGGAACAGCGCGTGCGCGGCGCCGTGCGACTCGACGCGCGTCACGCGTCGACCTTGAAGCGCGACACGCTGGTGCGCAACTGGTTCGCGACGAGCGTGAGGTCGTCGATCGCCTGCGACGACTGGCGCAGCGATTCGGCCGTCTGCTGCGCGGCTTC
>NZ_QTQM01000028.1:0-100490 GCF_003854225.1 Burkholderia sp. Bp8986
CAGCTGTTCTGCGAACTGCAGCGCGACTGGGCGCGCAGCGCAACCGTTCCTGCATTCATCAACCTGTTCATCGAAACTGGCGGCACCGCGGGCATCCAGTTCTCGTACGACAAGAACTGAGCCGCGACGGCGCATGCCGTTTCGCGCGATTGCGACCGTCCGGATACCGGCGGTCGCAACCGCGTCACCACCCTGCGTCGACGCATTCCCTCCGATCCGTTACGAATACGCACGCACATCGCGGCGTTCCAGGCTCGCGACTGGGATGCCGTCGACACGGTGGAGGTCTATCGCCTCGATCAGATCGCCTGAGGCCCGCCGCCGCGCCGGCAAGCACCGGCAGCGATTCGCAGATCGTGCCGTCCCCGATGGTGGCGCGATCGATTGTTCCCTGCACGGAACACTGAGGACCATCCGGCCCGGCTATCGACACGCGACACGTTCCACTACGCTTGGACTCGTACGGATTGCAACCTGCGTCGGGCTCGCATCAAGCTCGCGTAACCGGCCGCGCCCCCGAACCGCCCGTTCGCGCGGCCGCGACATGCCGGCGGCGCGTCGCGTTTCCCACGCGTTGCAGCCGTTTCGGCGCATGCCGCCGCGCGCCGCGCTTTCGTCACACGATTCGCGCGGCCGGCCGCCGCCGTCGCGTCGCCCGTCGATCGCCTCGGCATGCGTGGCAGCGCAGCAAACGGCCGCCCTTTACTCATGCCCGACGCCCCTCGGACAGCATCATGAAATCCCTGAACATAGACGATATCCAGGCCTTCCTGTTCGCCGTCGAGCGGCAAAGCATCACCGAATCCGCACGCCGGCTCGGCCTGTCGAAGTCCGTCGTCAGCAAGCGCATCAGCGACCTCGAGCGCACGCTCGGTGTGCAGCTGCTGATGCGCTCGACCCGCAACGTAACGCCGACCGAAGACGGCATGATCTTCTATCGTGCCGCGTCGGAATCGATGCGCCGGCTCGTCGACGTCGCCGAGGAAATCGCGGAACGCTCGCACGGATTGTGCGGCGAGCTGCGCATCACGTCGCCGGTGAGTCTCACTCGCCGCCTGCTCGGGCCGGCGGTCGCGGCCTTCGCCGCCGCGCATCCGCAGCTGCGCGTCACGCTCGACACCGACGATCGCACGATGAACCTCGAAGTCGAGCGCTTCGACGTCGCGATCCGCTCCGCGCGACTGCCCGACAGCGCGCTGATCGCACGCCGCGTCGCCGCATGCGAGCGCGTCGTCGTCTGCAGTCCCGACTACCTCGCCGCTCACGGCGAACCGGACTCGATCGACGCGCTGCTCGAGCACCGCTGCCTGAACTACAGCCATACGGCGCCGTCGGCCACCTGGACGTTCACGACGCCCGGCAGCCTCGGCAAGCCGCGCGCAATCAGCCCGGGCAGTGTGTTCCTGTCCAACAACGGCGAAACGCTGTGCGACGCCGCGGTGCAAGGCATCGGCATCGCGATGCTGCCGCGCTACATCGCGGACGACTGCCTGCGCGACGGCCGGCTGGTGCGCGTGCTCGCCGATGAAGCACCGCAGGACGAAGTGATCTACGCGGTCTATCCGCGCAATCCGTACGCGAGCAACAAGCTGAAGTTGTTCATCGAACACGTGCGCATCGCGCTGCTCGATCCGCCGTCGTCCGCCGGCACGGACAAGGAGCTGCATGTCGAAATGCTGTCGACGGATTCCGTCTGACGCGATGCGCGCCACCGTGTCGCCGCCGTCCCGCCGGATCCGTCCTGCCGTCACGCCATGCCGCCGACCAAGCCCGCGCTAGCCAGGCCTGTCAACGCAGCGGCGTTCGCTCGCATGCTGCTCGGCATGAGCCGCGAATACGGCCGAACCGACGGCGTGCGCCCGATCCATGTCGCGAAGACCATCGTCGCCGTCGTGCTGGCGGTGGGCGTGTCGATGCGGCTGGAGCTGGCAGCGCCGCGCATGGCGATGGTGACGGTCGTGATCCTGATGATGCCGGCGATCCGGCTGCTGTCCGGCGGGCCGTCGCTGACCGGACACGTCGAAAGCGTCGCGCGCGGCATCAGCGATCGCGACAATCCGGCCGGCGCGACGCTGCTCGCCGACGTCAACCCGATCTTCACGTGGGTGCGGCTCGCGCAGCGCGTGCCGGTCCGGATCCGGCTGTACGGTATGCCGCGCGACGGCTTCCTCGCGGCGGGCACGACCTGCACGGTCACGCTGCGCCCGATGCCGCACGCGATGGCGCGCGGCGCGGCACCGGATACGCGCACTTGATGCCGTGGTGCGGCCGTAGGCACACACGCCCGTGTTCGATATCGGGCAACACCGTGTTCTTGTTCGCGCGCCTTCCGGTGGCCCGGCATGCGCTTTTACACTGGGCGTTCGTCGGCGATGCGAGCGGTATGTACTGCGCACCCGCTCCGTCGACGCATCCCGAACCGGCCGCGTCGAGCGCGCGCGGCCTCGATCGACCCCGCGCCGGCCTCGCCGGCCGGCAGGAGACTGGCAATGGCATTCAGCGTAACTCACGAACTCCGGCGCCGCACCGGGCGGCCGATGCAGTGCCGTTCGTTGCCGCGCGATGCGGATCGGCGCCGCGGCGGTCGCGCCGAAAGCAATCGATCATGCTGACCGTCTCTTCCGTCGGCATCGCGCCGCGCGCATCGTCACCCGGTCGCAGCCAGGTTCACGTCACGCTGCTGGAGTGGTCGCACGAATCGCTGCTGGTCCGCTGGGTCGAAAGCGGCCGCCTGCACTACGGCGAACAGAAATGGCGCCGCGCGGTCGCACGGCGCGACGGACGGTGCGCGTATTCGGGCCGCGCCATCGTGCAGGGCGAGGCCGTGTTTCGTCCGACCGGCCGGCCGCGGCCCGCGAATCACCTCGCGATGATCGCGGCCGATGCGGTGGCGTCGCTCGATGCGTGATGCGCGTTGTGCGTTGTGCGTTGTGCGTTGTGCGTTGTGCGTTGTGCGTTGTGCGTTGTGCGTGGTGCGTGGTGCGTGGTGTGATGCGGTGCCGTGTCGTGCAACATCGATCGCGCGGAACGGTACTTGCTTCATCGGCAATTCACTGGCGCGAAGCGAGCCGCGCATCGCTGCGAGCCAAGTCGATCTTGGCTGCAACGCATCTTTCGCACTCCGGAAGCCCGTTCGCACACGCTTCACCGGATTCGTTGATCAACGGGCGACAGTGCGTCACGCGCATGCCGGCTTATCGTTCGACGCGATCGCGCGTATCGTCGACCCATGTTGTCCGATCCCGTCGACGTCATCGGCTTCGTTCGCCAACCGGCCGCTCTCGCTCATGTGAATGCGGCCGTCAAAACAGGAAATTGATCATGGAATTCGTACTGGACCACTCGCTCGACGAGGATACCGCCCGCGCGGTCGAACATGAAATCTGGCGCGTCGATCCCGACGCCAAGGTCGAGATCGATCGCGCGACGTCGCACGTGAAGGTCGAGTCGTGGCTGTTCCCCGAGGAATTCGTCGTCGCGTTCGAGGATGCGGGCTACAGCGTCAGGATCAAGACTCACTGACGCGCGCCCGGCCGGCGCCGCACGCGAGCGCGACCGTCGCGTTGCGCCGGCGACATTTTCCGCACCGGCCGGCGGCCCGCCGCTCACCCGCCGATCTTGAACCCCGGCAACTGCTGCCCGAGCCGCGCGCCCATTGCCGCGCCGAGCGCCTGCAGCGCATTGAACGGCCGGATCATCACCTCGAATTCGACGATCCGCCCGTCGACGTCGAAGCGGATCATGTCGATGCCCTTCAGCCGCTTGTCGCCGACCGTCGCACTGAACTCCAGCACGACGCTCGTGCCGTCGTCGTCGGCGAACGCGCGGTGGTATTCGAAGTTCTCGAGGATCGTGAGCACCGTGCGCAGCGCCAGCAGCAGCGCGGGCGCCGGTCCGTACGGCTTGAACGCCATCGGCGAGCGGAACACGGCGTCCGGATGGACGATCGTGTCGAGTTCGCTGAAATCCTTGCGCGCGAGCATCGCGTGCCACGTCGCGAGCGATGTCGCGACGGCGGGTTGCAGATTCGACAGGGGTTGCATGCTCAACGACTCCGGTAACGTCACACAAAAGAAACCCGCTCGAAGGCGGCGCCCGCTCGGGTCGCCGCCGCATGATGCCGCGCCGGCGTCGTCACGCGTCCGGCAGGATCACGACCTTGCCCTTCACCTGCCGGCTCGCCATGCGCGCGATTGCGTCGGCCGCGCCCGAGAGCGGCACGCGCTCGGTGATCGCGGGCCGCACCTTGCCGGCCGCGAACCATTGCGCGAGCTGGTGCATGTTCGCCGCATGCTGCGCGGGGTCGCGCCGCACCGCGTCGCCCCAGAACACGCCCAGGATGTCGCGCTCCTTGAGCAGCGCGAGGTTCAGCGCGATCTTCGGAATCTCGCCGGCCGCGAAGCCGACCACGAGGAACCGGCCGCGCCACGCGGTCGCGCGCAGCGCCGCCTCGCTGTACGCGCCGCCGACCGGATCGTAGACGACGTCCGCGCCGCGTCCGCCGGTCAGTTCGTCGACACGGCGCCGCAGGTCCTCGGTCGCATAGTCGATCGTGTCGTCGGCGCCGGCCGCGCGGCACAGCGCGAGCTTGTCCGTGCTCGACGCGGCCGCGATCACGCGTGCGCCCAGCGCCTTCGCGATCTCGATCGCGGCCAGCCCGACACCGCCGCCCGCGCCCAGCACCAGCAGCGTCTCGCCCTGCTGCAGGCGCGCGCGCTGCTGCAGCGCATGCAGCGACGTGCCGTAGGCCAGCACGAGCGCCGCGCCCTGCTCGAACGTCATCCCCGGCGGCAGCGCCGCGATCTGCTGCACGTCAGCCACGCAATGCTCCGCGAAACCGCCATGACCGGTGAACGCGACCACCTCGTCGCCGGGCCGCCAGGCGCTCACGCCGTCGCCGACCGCGTCGATCACGCCGGCGAATTCCGCCCCGGGCGAGAACGGCAGCGCCGGCTTCACCTGATAGAGCCCCTGGACGATCAGCGCATCGGGGAAGTTGAGCGACGCCGCCTTCACGCGAATCCGCACCTGGCCGGCGGCCGGTTCGGGAACCGCGACGTCCTCGATGCGCAAGCGGTCGATCGGGCCGAATGCGGTACACAACAGGGCTTTCATGCTCTCCTCTCTCCTCGCGCGACGTCGTCGCGCAGCGATACGGCATCGATACGGCAGCGGGACGCGCCCGCGCGATCGGCGCGCAGCGCACGCGCATCGGCCCGCGCCGCGTCACCATCATTCGTGCTGCGCGGCGCTCTGAACCACGCGTCGCGCATCTCGAGCGTCGTCGTATCGGCGCTCGCCAGCAGGTCGAGCTGCGCATCCACCTTCGGCAGCTCCCGGCGAAAGAAGTAACGCGCGGCGGCACGCTTGCCGGCGTGGAAATCGCGATCGCACGCGTGCGCGGCGAGCGTCACGTCGAGCCACGGCCACGCGACGACCCGATGACCAAAGGCTCCGAAACCGGATGATCGGGTCGGCGACTGCCAATGTTGGCGGGAAATTTAGCACGGTCGTTCTAAACCGACAATGGCGGGTCGCCCCGATGGTGAACCGGGGCGATGGCGGCATGCGCAGGCGAAGGTTGGTCGATGCCGGCGCGCGACGCGCCGGGCGCGATGCCCGACGTGCCCGCGCCCCGCTCACGCGTGCGGCGGGGGGGCCGCGTCGTCTGCCAGCGTGCCGAGCGGCACGAAGATGTAGCCCTTGCCGCGCACCGTGCGGATGTAGCGATAGTCGCCGACCGCCTGCTCGATCAGGTTGCGCAGCCGGAAGATCAGCACGTCGAGCCCGCGCTCGGAGCGCCCGGCCACGGTCAGCCCCAGCAGCGCGAGGATCTCCGCGCGCGACAGGACGCGCAGCGGCTGCGAGATGAACAGTTCGAGCAGCGCGAATTCGCTCGCGCGCAGCCCGAGGTCGTCTCCCGCGCGGGTCGCGCGCCGCGTGACGAAATTCACCTCGATGTCGCCGAACGCATAGGTTTCGGCATTCCGCGGCCCGCGCGGCGACTCCGGCCGGTTCGGCGCGTAGCGGCGCATCGCGCTGCGCACGCGTGCGACCAGCTCCATCGGCTCGAACGGCTCCACGACATAGTCGTCCGCGCCGATCTCGAGCGCGACGACCTTGTCGACCACCTGCGCGTCGCGGCTGATCACGATCACCGGCATGTCGTAACCGGCCCGCCGCAGTGCGCCGAGCGCCATGTAGAACGTCGTGGCTGGCCGTTCGACCCGCAACACGATCAGGGTGGGCGGTGCCGCGCTCACGTGCGCGAGCAGCATCGACACATCGTCGAGCGCCGACGTATCGATCTGGCAGCCGCGCAGGAGCACGCGGATCCTGTCGCGCATGCGCGGATCGGGCTCTACGACGAGAACTTGGGTGGCCATGGAAAATCGTCCAGCACGACGGCCTGCACGGCGCATCGCGACGTCACGCCGGCCCGCCTTCCGGCCGGAACGGCCGGGTGCGGCCCGCACGAACCTGCGCGCGCACGACGCCGGCGACTACACATGCATGCAGCAATCGAGACTCGTCAGGAAATAGCTCAGGCTCTTGCGGATCGACGTCTCGACGTCCCGCACGTCGCGCGCCGCGGGCGACTGGCCGAGCAGCGTCGCGACGATGTCGAGCGCCTCCCACGGATGCCGGTCGTCGTAGTCGGCGTGCAGCTTGAGCCAGCGCATCGCGCGATGCCGCACGGCCGGATCGAACTGCCGTTCGTACGGCGATGCGCACAGCAGCGCGCTCCACTCGCCCGTCACGCCCTCGATCGCATAGTTGGTCGCGGCGATGCTCGGCGCGAGCGCGTCGGTACTGCCGCTCTTCCAGCACCAATGGCTCAGCGAGAATCCGGCCAGCGGCGCGTCGCCGCGCAGCAGCATGTCGATCGTCACGCCCGATTCCGCCGCCCAGTTGGCCCAGTGATCGACGTGGTTCTGCTCGACGCGGATATTGCGGATCAGATAGCGCCGCGCCTTCTCGTCGCCGCGCGACCGATAGGCGGCGGTCTTCACCAGGTTCATCGCCATGTATTCCGGAAACTGGCTGACCACCGCCCAGCCGGTCACGAAGAATGCGCGCAGTTGCGACGCGCGCAGCGTCCCGCCGCTCATCGCCGCGAACACCGGATGCGCACGGACGCGCGCCTTCAGTTCGTCGGTCGCGCCGACCACGTCGCGCAGCCAGGCCGGATAGCTCGCCAGGTCCATCAGGTCGCCGGTCAGTTCAAATGGAGCACTCATGCGTTCGTTCCTCGCTTGGTTCAATGGAATCCCCCTTCCTGCCAGGGCGCGGGGCGGCTGAAGTAATAGCCCTGGCAATAGTCGACGCCCAGCGCGCGAAGCATCTCGGCCGTCGCCGTATCCTCGACGTGCTCGGCGACGGTGCGGTACTGCATCACGTGCGCGATGTCGTTGATCGCGGACGCGATGCCGCGCTTGATGCTGTCGGACGTCATGGTCGACACGAGGCCGCCGTCGATCTTCAGGTAGTCGATCGGCAACTGGCGCAGATACGAAAACGACGACATGCCGGCGCCGAAGTCGTCGAGCGCGAAGCGGCAGCCGAGGTCGCGCAGCTCGCACATGAAGCGCGACGCGACCTCCAGGTTGCGCACGGCGCTCGTCTCCGTGATCTCGAAACACAGCAGCGACGGGTCGAGCCCCGACGCCGACAGTTCGGCGATCACGAACTCCACGAAGCGCTCGTCGGTGATCGACATCGCCGACAGGTTCACGTTGTATTCGACGTAGCGGCGCTGTTCGAGCCGCGCGAGGCGCCGGATCACGGTGCGTACGACCCAGCGGTCGATCATCGTCATGTGGCCGTAGCGCTCGGCGGCCGGCAGGAACACCGGCGAGATCAGCTTGCCGTCGGCGTCCGGAATGCGCAGCAGGATCTCCGCGCGCTCCCGCGCGCCGAGCGCGGGCTGGATCGGCACGATCGGTTGCGCATACAACTGGAATGAATTCGTCTCGAGCGCCGTCTTCACGCGCCGGCTCCACTGCGTGTGATACGCCTGGCGGCTCGAATGCATGTCGCGCGAATCCGCGACATGCACGCGGTTGCGGCCGCGATCCTTCGCGACGTAGCACGCGACGTCGGCCATCTGCATCGCCTTCTCGACGCTCTCGGGCCGGCACGCGAGATCCAGCACGCCGATGCTCACGCTGAGCTTGAACGGCTCGCCTTCCCACAGGAACGTGAAGTCCTCGAGACTCGCGCGCAGGCGTTCCGCCTTGCCGCCGTCCGGCGCGCCGTCGCTGCCGGCCGGCAGCAGGATGCCGAATTCGTCGCCGCCCAGCCGGCCGAACACGTCGTCGTGGCCGAGACTACGCGCGAACACCGCGGTCGCGTCGCGCAGCAGCGCGTCGCCGGCCGCGTGGCCGCACACGTCGTTGACTTCCTTGAAGCCGTCGAGGTCGAGCACCAGCAGCATCCCGCCGCCGCGCTGCGCCAGTGCGTCGCCCAGGCGTCGCTCGAACGCCGTGCGATTGATGAGGCCGGTCAGCGCATCGTGCGACGCCTGCCAGGTCAGCTTCTCGATCAACTGGTGTTCGCGCGTCATGTCGCGCAGGATCAGCACGTAGCCGACGCAGCGGCCCGCGGCGTTGTCCATCTTCGACAGCGACGCGCGCACCGACACCGCCGAGCCGCACACGCGGATCAGGTCGAGATCGCGGGTGAACGTCGGGTCGCTGCGGTTGCCGAGCGACGCGAGCAGCTTGATCGACATGCCCGTCGACGTGTCGATCAGGTCCAGCACGTCGTTGATCGGCTTGCCGACACACTGCCGCGACGACGTGCCGAGCAGCTGCTCGGCCGCCGGATTGACGGTCTCGATACCGCGCGTGAGGCCGATCGTGACGATCGCATCGGCGACCGAGCGCAGCGCGGCTGCCGCGAATGCCTGGCTCCGGTCCAGCTCGGTCTGCATCGACACCTGCTGGCGTTGCGCGCGGCTCGCCCACCGCACCGACAGCAGGATGATCAGCAGCGAGGCCACGATGTACGACAGGAACAGCTGGATGACGGCCGAGCGGAATTCGGCGCTCAGTTCGTCGGAAAAGCGCTTCGGCAGCGGTTCGATGTGCGCGTTGAGATCCCAGATCGCGTGGTTCAGGCTGCTCGTGCGCCGGACGTCGTCCGCATGCACCGACGCGTGCAGCGCGTTGGCGATCCTGCGCAGGTCGACCAGTTGCCGGTCCGCGTCCTCCCAGTATTGCAACGCGGCGTTCAGGCGTGCGAAGCTGCTCAGGATCGGGTAGAACCACACCACCGCCGCCGCATCGACCGGATTGATGCCCGCCTCGATCAGCGCCTGGCGCGCCACGCCGTGGTCCGGCGGCGTACTGGTCATCGCGCGGCGCGCGGCGCCGAGGAAGGTGAGGGTCCGGTCGACCGCCAGGTATTCGTCGAACAGCTTTTCGTCGCCGGTCTGCCCGTAGCGGCTCAGCAGCAGGATCTCGTCCTTCTGCGCCTTCGACCAGCTGCTTTCGCCGCCGACGTACACGCGCAACGACATGATCACGATCAGGCTGACGGCGACGAACCCGGCCAGCGCGACGACCACGACGACGATCGGCAGGATGCCGAGCGCCGGACTCCATGGCCACACGTGGAACGAGCTGCGCTGACTCTGGAGCTTCGAAATGTTTTCCATACCTGAATGACTGTTTTTCTGATTCTTCTCGATGCCGCCTGCCCGACGCGTCGCCGCACCGCCTGCGCCAGGCACCTCCCCGTTCCCTTTGCGCGCCGCGCCGCCGTGCATGCCATCGCGCCACGACGCGGTGCCGGCGACTATGTCGTCCGGACGCGGCGCGACAACTCGGCGCCGGCATCCGTACCGGCATCGGTCGCGAGAATGCGGCGTGTTTCGTCGCGCACGACCCGATGGCAATCGCAGCCCTGCCGTTCGAGACCGGCGAGATCCGTGAGCACGATGGCACCGCGATGCTGATGGATCAGCCCGAGCTCGTGAAGCTGCCGCGTGGCATCGGTGACGGTCTCGCGGCGCACGCCCAGCATCTGCCCCAGCATGCCGTGCGTGACCGGGATTTCGATGCTGCGTGCGCGCTCGTAGGCGATCAGCAGCCAGCGGCCCAGTTGCTGCCGCATCACGTGATGACGGCTGCAGAACATGACCTGCGACGCCTGGGACAACGCCAGCTGCATCCGCACGAAGACCTGCCGCCGGATCGCCGCGGACACGTCGCACGCGTCCGCGAAGCGGCGCGCATACAGCCGGTACGCGAACCCGCCGCGGTAGACGACGACGCGGCGCTGCATCGCGCTGCCGATGACGTCGTCGCACACGATGCCTTCGCGGCCGATTTCCGTCACGCCGAGTGTCGTCTTGCCGCCCGCCGTGTATTGCAGGGAAATGCCCGCCGTCACCGGAAAATAGACGGCCTCCAGATTCTCGCCGGCATCGCACAGCACCTGGCCGGTCTCGAGATTCGAAAGCATCAGATGAGGCGCCAATTCGGAACGGTTAATTCCGTCGAGCGCTGACAGGAAATGATTGGCACCAAGTGCATGCGGCAACTCGATGACGTTGTTGGCCTGATGTATCACGGCGCACCTCGTACGTTGTATCCCTGCCCCTCGGCCACCGGACCTTCCTGCTGTTTTCACCGCACCGGTTTAACGGTTTCTCCGCCTTTTCAGCGCGGTGACATTGAGCAAAAAGGTATCACGCAGCCCAACCGTACGCGACACTCCGCTTTTGTTACATGAAGTAATTTGACAGTTCGGCTCGCCATCCGAAGATACTTGCATTGTCAATAAAAAATTGGCGATTTAAATCCCACCCATATAAAACGGATTGCGCAATGAATCATTGAAAACGGCGCATGAATGTCAATGCGCGGTAATGCGATTTACAGTGGGAATTAAAATCATTCCCGAATCGAAAAGAATGCGGAAAGTGTGGGTTATCCCACACTTCTCCCTCGTCAGGTGTGAGCGCCGTGACGCCGTGCACGTCCGAGACGGGTGCTAGTGCGCCGATGCCGTGGCCCGGCCCGCGTCGAGCGATGCGGCCCGCAATGCGTCCGCCGGATCCGGGAAGTCGCGTTGCCGCAATTGCGCGAGCCGCGCATCGCGCGCGTCGGGCGCAAGCGGCTGCGCGTCGAGCCGGTCGCGTTCGGCCGCGTAATCGCGATAGCGTGCCCGCCACGCATCGTCGCCCTGCTGCATCCGCTCGACGCGCGCGGCGACTTCGGCGCCGAGCTGCGCACGCAGCGCATCGGGCGTCGCGCGCTGGCCGTCGAGCCGCGCGAGCGTTGCAAGCGCATCGCGTTGGCGCGCCGCGCGCTCGCGTGCGTCGCGCTCGTCCGGCGGCAACGCCTGATCGAGTGCGGCGAGGCGTGCGCGCTTCTGCGCGTCGTCGAGCGTCGGATCGCGCGCGATCCTGATCCGGTCGAGATCGCCGCGCTGCCGCCGCAATTCCGCGTCGAAGAACGGCGCGCTCCAGTCGCCGAGCCAGCGGCGCGCGAGCGCCGCACGCCGCTCGAGTTCGCCTGCGATGCCGTCCGGATCGAGACCGGCGCCTGCCGGCAGCGCGCCCGGCAGCGTGTCGAACGCGGCGATGCACGCGCGATAGCGCGGCCACAGATCGAGCGCATCGCGGCGAGCCGGCTCGCCGATCGGCTGCGATGCGATTTCGTGCGCGACCAGCGCATCGAGCGCCGCGGGCGTCAGGTCATGCTGCGCAAGCAAAAAGTAATCGAAGAATTCCCGCACCGCATGCGCGTGCGCGAGGCGCCCGCCGGGCCCGACCGGCAGGCGCGGCGCACGCGCGCCCGCGAGCGATGCCGGCAGCGTGACATCCGACACGGCAAGCACCGGCCGCGGCACCGCCGCACCGCTCGGCGCGGCGTGGCCGGGCGGCGCGGTATCCGTGGCGGCCACGGCAGCCGTCGACGCAGCCTGACGACCGAACGCGTGCCAAACGGCGGCCGCGGCGATCGCCCCGGTCGCGCCGTACAACACCGCGCGGGACAGCATGGTCCGGACCTCCATCGCTCAGACGCCCTGCTGCTTCAGCCGGTTTGCCTGCACGCGCAGCGCGGCGACCGGGTCTTCCGCATAGGCGCCGCGAACGCCGAGCAGCTGGTTGATCGCGTCGAAGTGATTCCAGCGATAGCGCGTCGAAATCACCGTGCCGAACCGCGCACTGCAGGTCGACGTGAAACCGTCGTTCGGGCCGGCGCCGGCCAGCGCCATGACGTTGCCGGCCGTCAGGAACACGAGCGTCGACGGATCCAGCACGTTCGCCGGATCGATGACCGGAATCACGCTGGTGTCGACCGCGCCGGTCACGGTGCCGAGCAGCGATACCGGCTGATACGCGGCCCCGCTCCACGAGTACAGCAGATGCACGTTGCCGCCGATCGTCTCGACCGGTGCGCCGGTGCCGCACGCGCCGGCGCCGAGCCCCGGGCTCGGGAACAGCTGGTTGAACTGCGCGGCATGGGGCGTGCTCAGCGCGTTGAGCGCCGCGATCGCATCCTGGTTCGTGTTGTGCGTGTCGCTGGTGAGGATCCCGAACAGGTTCAGCAGCGCACCGAATATCGGCGTCGACAGGCCGGTCGGGTCGAGCTTCAGCGCGCCCAGCACGAAATCGGCGAACTGCGAGCCGCGGTGCGGCGTCGCGATCGTCGTGACCGACGCGACGAGCGCGGGCGCGACCGACGCCACGTAGCGCGACGTCAGCCCGCCCTGGCTGTGGCCGATCAGGTTCACCCTGGCCGCGCCCGTGACCGCGAGCACCTGCTTGACGTAGGCCAGCAACTGTTCGCCGCGCCCGTTCGGGCCGAGGTCGCCCTGGAAACCGGACAGGTCGGCGACGTAGACGGTCGCGCCATGCCGCTGAAGATCGGCCTGGATGCCGTACCAGTACGGCAGGACGCCGAAATAGTCGTCGGTCCCGGTCAACCCGTGCACGAGGACGATCGGATAGCGGGTCGCCGCGTAGTCGTCGACGGCCGTCTGCGCGCCGGCCTGTGCCGGGCCCAGCAGGACCCACGCGAGCAGCGCGATACGGGCGATGAGCCGTGCGTACCCGAGCGATACGCGTCGCGCCGCCACGGCGTGCAGGAACGCTGCCGCGATGCCCCGCACGGCCGCATCGGCGCGACGACGCGGCGCGATGCGCTGGTCGATGTCGAAGTCATGCATTCGCGTGCTCCCATGCGGCATGCGCGGCCATGCGCCGCTGCCATGCGATGAACAGCGGCGCGCCGACGACTTCGAGCGCCGTGAAGCCGACGAACGGCGGCCACGGCAGCCCGAGCGCCGCGAGCGAAATCAGCCGCCCGATACCGCCGAGAAAGATCATCATCCACAGCGTCGCGAACAGCCGCCCCTGATGCTCGATGCGCGGGATCACCGAAAACGCCGCGAGCCCGAGCCCGAGCCAGACGCCCGCATGGAAACGCAGGTTGCCGTCCAGCGTCGCGTCGGCCGGCAGCGCGATGCCGAGCGACGCGTACAGCGGATCGTGGATGCCCATCATGCCGAGCACCCCGGTGATCGTCGGAACCAGCGCAAGCACGGCGGTCGCCGCCTGAAGCGCGCGTTTGCTCATTCGAATTCTCCTTGCGTCATCGATAAAAAATGCCCAGCACCTGAACGCTCGTCGACTCCGGCATCGCGCCGAAGCGGCTCCACGTCGGCCCACCCTGATGCAGCCATTGCAGCGCGACGTCGAAGCGATCGAAACGCCGCCGCAACTCGAGCCAGTATTGCCGGCCGCCGCCGAGATCGGCCTGCACGAAGCCCGACAGGTCGAGGCGACGCACGCCGACATTTCGCCACGCCGCCATCACGAACACGCCGTGACGGGTTTGCAGTTCCTGCGCGGCAATCGAGGTCTGCACCGCACGGCCCCATGCGAGCGGGTTCGCGCGCTGCAACGACCGCCATTGCGCCGCGTTTGCGCCACCGCCGTTGCTCTGGAATTCGGCGGTCAGCGACAGGTCGACCGGCAGCGTCCACGTCGCGCCCACCGATGAACTGGTGCGAAACGCACGATCGTCGGCCGCGCCGGTGGCACGCGCGATCAGCGAGCGCCGGTAGCCGCCCGTCCATTCGAGGTACGCGACCACCGAGTTGCCGAGCAGCACGCTCAGATTCTGGCCGAACTGCGGCGCCTGCCCGCTTTCGCCGTAGACGATCCATTGCGGCTGGATCGCCGCGGTGAGCCGCTGGCTCGCGACGAGCATCCAGCGGTCGACGCCGTTGGTGCGCTGCAGGTCGGACGACGCGGCCGGATCGCCCGGCAGGCTGCGGCGCTCGAGCCGCGGCGACAGCAGCGCCGCGAGCGAGCCCGAGTCCCACACCCGTTGTGCGCGCAGCCCGACCGTGCCGAGCCGGTTCGTGTGCCGGCTGTCCGGATCGGGCGGCACGTCGAGACTCACCGCCCCGGCCCGGAAGAAGTCGGTCGGGTTGTAGCCGATCGCCGCGCCGAGCCGCTCGTTCACGCGCCCCGCGTCGACGACGAACGCGGGCGACGCGCGCCAGCTCGCATACGCTTCCTTCACGAGCGTCACGTCGCGCGACGACGTGCGCGACGTGACGAGCGGATCGAAACGGTCGAAGCGCATCGAGAAATGCGCGGCGAACGACGGCGTCAGCCACTGGCCGTATTCGAACTCGATCGACAGCTGGTTGCGGCCGGCCTCGCCGCCGTCGCGATAGCGGCTCGCGCGCAGCGCGTCCTGCACGTTCAGCTTCCACGGCTTCGCGGTGTCGGCGGGCGTCGCGGCCGGCTGGTCGGCCAGCGCGAGCGCCGCGGCATCGGCCGCGTCGACGCCGGCCGTGCCATCCGCCACACCCGCTCCACCCGCTCCACCCGCCCCACCCGCATCCGCTGCACGCACGAGCGCAGGCAGCAGCACGAACGCGAGCGCCGCGATCCGGCCTCGGCGCCGCGCCGTCATTGCGCCTGGAAGCGGGACAGGTAATCGCGCTGCAGCCATGCATCGGGAATGTCGCGCCACGCGTAGTCGGAGAAACGCATGACCGTGACCCAGTTGCTGTCGAGCCCGTCGACGATGACGGTCTCGGTCGGCCGCTCGACGCCCAGTTGCATCGTGTAGCGGCGATAGAACGCGGTCTTCAGCAGCCGGTCGCTTTCCGAATAGAAGCGTGCCTTCAGCGGCCGGTTGTTCGCCGCGTCGATCCAGATCTCGATGCGGCGGTACGTGAGCCCGTCGCCGTGGCCGGCGAGCGCGAGCCGGTACGCGCGACGGGTCTGCCGGTCGCCGTCGACGATGTCCTCGACGCCCTTCAGCGCGGCCGAATAGTCGTGCGCGAGATTGACCGTCACGACGTCGCCGTTGGCGGCCTGGCCGAGCAGCCGCTGGTCCGGCGAGATCCGCACGCTGGCCTGGTTCGCCGGATCGTAGAACCACAGGTCGTTGCCGTTCTTCAGCATCAGCTTGCCCGTGTCGCGCGCCGGCGCGACGAAGCGCACCAGCGTGCGGAACGCACCGCCGGGCGCGTCGGGCTTCGAATGGATCGACAGCGTATTGCCGTCGACCTGCTTGCCGGACCGGTACTCGACGAGCGTCGCGGTCAGCACGAACGATTTCTCCGGCGTGCGGATCGCGTCGCTCGCGGCGAGCACCTTCTGCGGATCGGGCGCCGGCTGCGCACGCGCGACGCCGGCCAGGAACGAAAGACTCAGACAGCATGAAACGAACAGGCGACGCACGGGCGCTCTCCCGAAAGTGAAGTGAACGAAAAACGCGGCAATCGGGCGACCTCACACGTGCCGCAGCGCATCGACGATCGACAGCCGCGCCGCATGCCGCGACGGCAGCCACGCGGACAGCCCGGCCACGCACGCGAGCCCGGCGAACGTGACGGCGATGGTTCGCCACTCGCCCCACACGCGCACCGTCAGCGCGACGGCGTCGATCCGCGCGGGCGGCGTCCAGGCCAGCCCGCTGCGATTGACGATCGCGGCAATGGCGAGCGCGACCAGCACGCCGAGCGACGCGCCGGCCACGCCGAGCAGCGCGCCCTCGCAGACGAACAGCGCCTGGATGCCGCCGCGCCGCATGCCCATCGCGCGCAGCGTGCCGATCTCGACGGTGCGCTCGATGATCGCGGTGCTCATCGTGTTGCTGATCACGAACAGCACGATCGCGCTGATCAGCACGAACACGAAACCGAAGATCACCGAGAACATCCGGTTGGTCTGGTCGTAGAACGGGTTCAGCGTCGCGAAATCGACGACGTCGAGCGCCTGTCCGTCGAAGCCGCCGTGCAGCAGCTGTTCGATGCGCGCGCGCGCCGCGGGCAGGTCGGCCGTGCGCGCGAGCTGGATCTCGATCGCGGTCGCGCGCGGCGCGGCGCCGCCGTAGACGAGCCGCTGCGCCTGCGGCAGGTGCACCGCGAGATACACGTCGTCGAGTTCCTTCACGCCCTGCTGGTCCGCCTTCACGACCGAGAAGCGGCCGACGTTCGGCGCGCCGCCCGCGCTCGCGGTCAGCACTTCGACATGGGGCGCGCCGTCGGCGGCCGGCCGCGTTCCGGCCTCGGCCTGTGCGAGCGCGAGCACGTCGGGCGGCGCGGTCGCGGCCGGGCCGTCGGCGGGCGGCTCGGCCGGGGCCGGCGGCGCATCGCGGCAGTCCGGCACGCGCAGCGGGCCGCACAGGTGCAGCACGCGCGCGACGCCGAGGCCGACGATCGCCGCGTCGCCGGCGCTGCCGCGCAACGCGAATGTGCGCGGCTGCAGCGGGAACCCGTAGGCGTTCCATTGCTGCATCCGGTACTGGTCGTCCGCAATCGCGCCGAAGCCCATCACGGTGCGCGACACGCCGGCCGCGAAATTGCCGGCGATCCCGCCGAACTGCAGCGTCGGCGTGACGACCTGCAGCAGCGGCGCGAGCTGCGGGTCGTGCCGCAATCGTTCGATCAGCGCCGGGTAGCCGTGAATCCCGTACGCGGCCGGGTCGCCCGTGCCGTACAGGAAATAGCCCTGCCGCTGGATCTGCAGGTGGCCGCTGCGCTGCACGAAGTCGGTCTGCAGGCCGAGCGTGATGTCGCGGCTGAAGCCGCCGAACAACAGGATCGCGCTGACGCCGACGATCATCGCGAGCAGCGTGGTGAGCGAGCGCCGGCGGTTGCGCTGCAGGTTGCGCAGCGCGAGCATCAGCGTATGGGTCATCGGTACACCTCCTGCGTCGCCGTGTCGTCGCCGGCCCGTTCGTGGCCGACGATGCGGCCGTCGAGAATCCGGATCACGGCGTCGGCCACCTTCACCACCTCCGGATCGTGCGACGACACGATGAACGACACGTCGCGCTCGCGCTGGATCGCGCGCATCAACGCGATGATCGCGTGCCCGGTCGCGCTGTCGAGGTTCGCGGTGGGTTCGTCCGCGAGGACCATCGCGGGCTCGGCCGCGAGCGCACGCGCGATCGCGACGCGCTGGCGCTGGCCGCCCGACAGCTGGCTCGGCCGGTGCCGCGCCTTGTCGGCCAGGCCGACCGCGTCGAGCAGGTCGCGCACCCGCGCCGCGCGCCGCGCGGGTGACCAGCCCGCCATCAGCAGCGGATACTCGACGTTCTCGTACGCGGACAGCACGGGCAGCAGGTTGAAGGTCTGGAACACGTGGCCGACATGGCGCGCGCGAAAATCCGACAGCGCATCGTCCGACAGCGACGCCGTGTCGTGACCGGCGATCGTCACGCGCCCGCTGTCGGGGCGGTCGATGCAGCCGATCAGGTTCAGCAGCGTCGTCTTGCCGCTGCCCGACGGGCCGCTCAGCACGGTGAAGCGGCCCGCGTCGAGCGTCGCCGACACGTCGGCGAGCCCGGTCACGCGCACGCTGTCGAGCAGGTAGGTCTTCGACAGGTGTTCGACATGCACGAGGCTCACGACGCACCTCCCGCGCGCACCGCGTGAGCCGGCGCCGCCTTCGATGCCGCTGCGCCCGCGCCGCCGGGCACGGCCGGCAACCCGCGTATCAGCCGCCGCAGCTGCAGCCGATACGCGAAATGCTCGACCTCGATCACGTGCCGTGGCGTGCGATGGAACGCGATGCCGCCGCTCCAGTCCGAGCGGCCGCGCCGGATCAGCCGGTCGATGCGCGCGGCCTTGCGCGGCGCCGCGTCGCGCGCATGCAGGTAGCGGGCGAGCAGCTGCGCCTGGTAGTCCATCAACGGCCAGTTGCCGGTCGAGGTCTGGAACAGCCCGATGAAGAACAGGTCGCGATGCTGCGCGTCGAACAGGTTCAGGTACAGCGACGGCTGCTGCTTGCGCCATTGCAGGTGCGCCTGGTCGATGAACGGGAAGCTCGGCTGGTAGCCGGTCGCGTACACGATCACGTCGATCGCCTCCTCGCTGCCGTCGACGAACACGACGCGATCGCCCTTCAGTTCGCGCACGTCCGGCCGCGCGGCGAGGTCGCCATGGCCGAGGTGATAGAACAGCGTCGAATTGATGATGAAATGCGATTCGAACAGCTTGTGGTCCGGCTTGCGCAGCCCGTAGTGTTCGGGTTGCCCGGCCGTCGTCAGGCGCAGCAGCCGTTCGCCGAAAAAGCGCCGCGCCCACAGCGGCATGCGCAGCCGCAGCGGCCATTCCGCCCACTCGTCCGCCGGCATCCCGAACAGGAATTTCGGCCAGTAGTAGTAACCGCGGCGCGTGCTGTGGAAGACCGCGCGCGCACGATGCGACGCCTCGACCGCGATGTCGCAGCCGGAATTGCCGGCGCCGACCACGAGCACGCGCTTGCCATCGAAGATCTCCGGCGTGCGGTACTGCGACGAATGCAGCTGCAGCCCGTCGAACCGCCCCGGATAGTCGGGCAGTTGCGGATGCGACAGGTGGCCGTTGCAGACGATCACGCCGCGATAGGTCCGCACCTCGCCGCGATCGAGTTCCACGCGCCACTGCGTGCCGCCCGGCACCGGTGCGATCTCGAGCACCGAGCGGCCGAACTCGATCCGGTCGTACACGCCGAAGCGCCGCGCGTACGCGCGCAGATACGCGAGTGCCTGGTCGCCGCGTGCATAGGTCGGATAGTCGTCGGGAATCGGAAAATCGGTGTACTCGGAAAACCGCTTCGAGCTGATCATGTGGATCGAGCGATACACCGCGCCGCTCGGGCGGCCGTAGTACCAGTTGCCGCCGACGTCGTCCTCGCGCTCGATCACGTCGAAGCCGATGCCGGCCGCGAGCAGGTTCTTCGCGGCGGTGATGCCCGCCGCGCCCGCGCCGATGATGCAGTACCGCGCGCCGTCGTTGCGCTCCGTCATGGTGAACCTCCTCTTCCCGTTCAAGTAGCCGACGCCGTCACGGCTTGCGTGTCGGTCGCGCCGGCGAGCCGCGCGTCGTACAGGTCTGCGATCGATGCGCCCGCGCGATCCGCGATCGCGAAGCGATCGTCCGGATAGCGCAGCAGCATGTCGGCGTCGCCCGCCTGCGCGGCGCCGAACACGATGCGGCCGATGCGCCATGCGTGCGGCGGCTCGCCGTCGGCGGGCCACGCGCCGAGCAGCACGCGCAGCACGTTTTCCAGGTGATTGACCGGCAGCCACAGCTGCGGACACGGCACGCGCCCTGCATCACCCTGCACACCCTGTACACCCCACAGCGCGGCGGGGGCGGCGGCCTTCGCCTGCGCGATGCCGCCGCTCCATCGGGCCTCGGGCAACAAGTCGTCGCGCCAGCTCGCGCGTGCGGACCGCCGGGCCGGGCCGTCCTCCGTCTCGCGCGGCAGCGCGACGGTCGTGCCGCCGGGTGGATGACTGCGGTACACGAACGTCGCATCGAGCAGCACGCGGGCGGAAAGCGACGCGCAGCGCACCGTCACGTGCCAGCCGTCGTCCACCGTGCGGCCGCTCACGTCGGTGTCGAGCGCGAGATCGCCATGGCCGTCGAGCGCGTCGGCGAGCGCGTCGAGAGCGATCGTGATGTCGACGGCTTCCTGCAGGCAGGCCCGCTCGCCGCCGGGCGGCGCGACCCAGTCGGCCACGACGCGCGCGTGCTCGAGCAGCAGTGACGCCGGCACGGCCGCGCGGCCGTCGACGCGGAAGGCATGCGTGTACGGTGCGCCGGCCGTGCGATAGCGCGTCGAGAAGCAAGCGAACGGCCGGAAGCGTCGCGGCGCGCCCGCGTGATGCCGGCGCGTCGCGAGTTCGCCGAGGTTCGGCAAGCCTTCCACCGCGTCGAACCCGCGCAGCTGGATCGGCGTCAGTGCGCGGCCGACCGCGCCCATGTACATCGGCTCGCCGCTGTTGGATGTCGCTGGATTCGCTGGATTCGCCGGGGCCGCGAGTTCCGCGAGCCAGTGGCGCACGCCTTCGTCGATTCGCATCGGCGTTACGTAGCGCCGCGTGACGGCGAGGTTCGTGATCATCCCGACGCCGTCCCAGGTCGGCCACGCGATCGTCTTCACGACGCGCTCGCCGGCGTCGCGCCGCGCCCACCAGCCGAGCCGCGCCAGCGCCTCGTTCGCGGCCGCATAGTCGGTCTCGCCCGTCATTCCGCCCCAGCGGCCGGTCAGCGAGCCGACGTTGACGAAACAGTCGACGCGCGGCCGGTTGCGCACCGCCGCGTAGAGATTGAGAAAGCCGAGCACCTTCACGCGCGCGGTGCCGATGAACTCGTCGGCGCGCTTGCGCGGCAAGCGCACCGGCTGATCGATGCCCGCGTTGTGGATCACGGCGCGCAGCCGGTCGCCGAATGCGTCGCACAGCGTGCGCACGGCCTCCGCGTCGGTCACGTCGCATACGCGGTAGTGCACTGGCAGGCCGAGCGCGGCCGCCGCGTCGAGCGACGCCTTCAGGTCGCGGCGGCGTTCGAGCTGCCGCAGCGCATCCCGGATCGCCTTCGGCGATCGCTCGGGCGTCGCCTGGCGCAGTTGCTCGAGCCCGTAGCGCTTGAAGCCCGCGTCGTCGAGCGTGAGCCACGGCTCGTCGCCGGCGGGCAACGCATCGCGCCCGGTGACGACCACCGTGCAGCGATGGCGTTTTGCCAGCGCGCACGCGGCCAGGAAACCGATGCCGCGCGCGCCGCCCGAGAACAGCACGACGTCGTCGGGCGCCCAGTCGGGCGCCGCGTCGGCCGGCAGATCGTCGCGGGTCGCGACGAGCGTATGGCGGCGTCCGCTGCGGTGGCCGACCTCGAAGCGTCCCCAGCGGTACAGTTCGCGCGCGACCAGCTGGTCGACGCGCCCCGTTTCGTCGGGCGCGATGTCGAGCACGCGCACGTTGCAGTTCGGCAGTTCCTGCGGCAGCGTCTTCGCGAGGCCGGCCCACAGTCCGCCGAGCGGCTGCACGAGCGGGCCGTGGCCATGCCCCATCAGGCCGTCCTGCCAGGTGAGCGCCAGATAGAACAGCCGCGACGTCGATTCTTCCTGCGACCAGTCGCCGTAGCACGCCTGCAGCAGTGCGACCGTGCGGCGCAGCGGCGCTTCCCATTGATCGCGCGCGTCGAGCGAGAACGGCGCTTCGACGCCGAGATCGACGACCCCGTCGAACGGCCCCGACTGCGCGACGAACGCGCTCGCGGCGGCTGCCGGATCGACGCCGTCGGCCGGCGCGAACACGCCCGGTTTCGCACAGGCGCGCGTGAGCGTCGCCACCACGCGCTCGACCGTGCGACCGCGGCCGTTGACGATCGCGATCCGCTTGCCGCTCAGCTCCGCCGCCGGCAGGTCGGGCAGTGGCTCGATCTCGACCGGCCGCCATGTGAAGCGGTGCGTCGGCGTGGCGTCGGTGCGCTGCGGCGCGTCGTCCGCGATCGCGTCGCGTTGCAGAAAGGCCAGCACGTCCGGGGCCAGCGTGGGGCCGGCGGAATGAACGGGCGTGGGTGGTGCCGCGCTCGCCGGTTGCTCGGCACCGGGTGTCGGTGTCGGTGTCGGTGTCGGTGTCGGCGCTGGCGCTGGCGCTGGCGCTGGCGTTGGCGTTGGCGTTGGCGTTGGCGTTGGCGTTGGCGTTGGCGTTGGCGTTGGCGTTGGCGTTGGCGTTGGCGACAGCGATGGTGATGGTGATGGCAACGGCAACGACGTAGCCCCCACCGCTTGCGTGCCCGTAAACGGACACACCGATGTCCTGACAGCCGGCGCGCTTGCATCCCCCCCGGCCTGCCCCGCGGACACCCGCTCGCGCAAGCGCGGCTTCGCGATCAACCGGATCCCGTCGCGCGGACGCAGCGAGATCGTCGCGCCGGTGTCGAGCGAATGACCGGGCACCGCGCTCAGGTCGACGTGCTGCGCCACCACCGCGATCAGCACGCGCATCTGCAGCAACGCAGTCTGGTAGCCGATGCATTTGCGCATCCCGCCGCCGAACGGAAAGTACGCGTACCTGTGGCGCTCCGGCGCATGCGATCCGAAGTTCTCCGGATCGAACGCGTCGGGGTTCGCCCACAGCGCCGGATGACGATGCGTGACGTACGGCGACATGAACACCGACGAGCCGGCCGGCACGTGATAACCGCCGATCTCGTCGTCGTCGACCAGATCGCGCGTGAAGCCCCAGATCGGCGGGTACAGGCGCAGGATCTCGTCGACGGTCTGCGCGAGGTACGGCAGGCGTTCGAGATCCGCCGCATCGGGCGCGCGGCCGCCGAGCACCGCATCGAGCTCCTCGCGCAAGCGGCGCAACACCTGCGGATGCTGCGCGAGCGCATAGAGCCCCCACGCCATCCCGCTGCCGGTGGTTTCGTGGCCGGCGAGAAACACCGTCATCACCTCGTCGTGCACCTCGCGCTCGGTCAGCGGCGCGCCCGTGTCCGGGTCGCGCGCGGCGAGCAGCAGCGAGATCACGTCGCTCGTGTCGCAGCGACCCGCACGATGCTCGGCGACGATCGCGTCCACGATCGTGTCGATCCCGCGGCGCGCGTGCGCGATCCGGCGATTGAACGGCGTCGGCATCCAGCGCGGCACGAAATCGTTCAGGTTGCCCTGCGGCATCATCGCCGCGATGCCGAAGCGCACGGCCGGCCCGACGTCGTCCGCATGCCGCGAGATGTCCGCGTTGAACAGCATCAGCCCGAGCATGCGCAGGCTCACGCGCATCATTTCCTCGACGGCGTCGAACGGCGCATGCGCCGGCCGCCTGAGCCACTCCTCGACGAGCGCGAACGCCGCAGCGCCGACCGCGGCCGTGTGCGACTCGACCTGCTTGCGGTGAAACAGCGGCTGCACCACGCGGCGGTGACGCCGCCAGAACTCGCCGTCGGTCGTCAGCAGGCCGTCGCCGAAGAACATCTTGAAGTTGTCGTAGAAGCGGCCGCGCACGTAGTTGCGGTGGTTGTCCTGCAGCACGTGCTGCACGCCGTCGGGATGCGCGAGCGCGTGCGTGAGGAACGGGCCGAGACGGTTGCGCGCGATGTCACCGTACTGCTGCTGCAGCTTCAGCAGCATCGTGACGGGATTGCGCTTGTACGCCGCGAGGTTGCCCATCACGACGCTGCCGCGCGGGCCGGGCGCGAGTCGCTTCATGCTCATGCGGACACCTGTTCGGAAGGCGTGCGCCCGGCCAGTTGCGCGTCGATCTCGCCGCGCGCGGCGAACGCGCCGGTCACGCGATGCACATAGCCGATCACGATGCCCGTCACGTCGCGCATCTGCATCAGGATCCTGCCGTCCGGGCGCACCGCGACGAACCGGTTGCCGCTGCTCGCCGGCCCTTCCAGCGCGAACGCGCGCGGGCTCACGCGCAGCGCGATCGACGTGTGGCGGCTCGCCAGCTCGCAGTCGTTGCCGGCTTCGTAGATATCGATGCGGCCGATCGACATCGGCGCCGCGAGCGGAATGTAGTCGCCGGCGACGTGATCGAGCGCGGCCACGCGCGCGAGCCCGTCGAGCAGGATGCTCGGCACCACGAAGCGCGAGAACACCGGGTCGCCGTCCGGCACGTTCAGCCGGAAGCGCGCCTGCTTGCCCGCGTCGCTCATGCCGGTGTCGGTCGTCGACACGAACATGCCGGTCAGCCGCACCGGCGCCGCATCGAAGTGATACGGATCGGCGACGGGCGTGAACGTCGCCATTGCCGGTTCGTGCCACACCGGCGCCGGCGCGTAGGTGTCGGCCAGGCGCACGGTGATCTCGAAGTGCGGCTTGTCGCGCACGAGCACCTGCCCGCCCGGCGCCAGCACGTCGCCGGAAATCCGCACGCGCACGTGCACCGCGTCGCCGTCGCGCGACACGATCCGCGCGTGGATGCGCTTCACGCTCGGCCGCTTCGCGTCGTACACACGCAGGAAGTGCAGGAATGCCGCGTCCGCGAAGCCGACGACCTTGAGCCCCGGCACGAGCCGCAGCGCGGCCTCGGCGGCCACTTCGGGCACGAAGGTTCCCGGCAGCGTCGGAAAGCCGTTGACGACGTGATGCTGCAGGTACGCGTCGCGCTCGAGGTCGAACACGCGCTCGAACGTCACGCTGTCGTCGGTCCGCGCGCGTTCCGCGCCGAGATAGAAATCGGGATCGCGAGACGCGGCGACGGCGGCCGGCGCGCCTTCGTCGAGGTCGAAGTAACCGGGCAGGTGCGTTTCGATCGCGCGTCGCTCGGCGTCGCCGAGATGCACGGACATCGCCGCGCGCTCGCCGAGCCCGAGTTCGCGCATGAAGTGATGCTGCCCCTCCGCGGTGCGCATGCTCGTGAACAGCCCGCTCTTCTCGAGAAACGCGCGCGTGACCGGGTTCGCGCCGAGCCCGACCGAGCGCCACAGCGTCCAGCCGATCGTGAATTCGTCGTGACCGAGCACCGCGCGGTGATACGACGCCTGCGTGTTCAGGAAGTCGTTGCCCGACGCGTAGTCGGTTTCGCCCGCCTGCCCGGTCAGCCCGATGAACGAGCCGAAGTTGCACCACAGGCGCGGCTGCCGCGCGCCGAACGCGCGGCGCAGGTTCCAGTAGCCGCGTACCTTGATGTCGCGCACCGCGACGAAATCGTCCAGCGACTTCACGCGCACCGAGGCCGAACGGTTCAGTCCGGCCGCGTTGACCAGCAGGTCGACGCGCGGCTCGCGCGCGAGAATCGTGTCGATGGCCGCCTTCACGCTGTCGGGGTCGAGCACGTCGGCGCGCAGGTAGGTCACGCGGTGCGCGCCGCAGAACGCGCGCATCGCCTCGATGTTCATGCAGGCCGTGCGCGCGTCAGCGCGTCGCTCGAAGGCGCGGATGATCTCGGGCAACGACCGTTGCGGATGCAGCGCCTTCTGCTGGCGGATGTAGTCCGGACGGCTCTTCGCGAACGTTTCGTCATCCATAGCGAGCAGTTCCGCGTCGATCGCGTCCAGCGCGCTGCTGCCGATCAGGTACAGCGTCGGGCGCACCTGCGCGGCGAGCGTCTTCATCAGCTCGCCGGTGATCCCGCGCGCACCGCCGACCGCGACCACGACCGAATCCTGGCCGAGCGACAGCCGCTCGTCCGCGCGCAGTTCGCCCGCGTCCGCGATCACGCGCGGCGTGCGGCGCCGTCCGGCGCCCAGCGCGACGACCGGCAGCCAGTGGCGGGCGCCGCTTTCCCGCTCCGCGTCGCGCAGCGCGTCCGCCAGCGCGCGCGTATCGGTCAGCACGGCAACCGGGCGCGCTTCCGGCATCTCGATCGCCAGCGCCTTCACGAGGCCCGTGAACAGGCCGGCATCCGGATGCGGCACGTCGCCCGCGAGCGCGTCGAGCAGCAATACGATCAAGCTGCCGTCGCGCTCGAGTGCCGCATGGCAGCGCTTGATCGCGAGAAACGCCAGGTCGTGCAGCGCGAGCCGCGCGGACGCAGCTGGCGCTGCTGCGCCCGGTGCGAGCTTGCCGGCGTCGAGCGACGTGAGCACGCGCACGTGGCCGATGTCGTCGGGCAGGAAATCGAGCGCCGCCGCGTCGATCCGCTCGATCCAGTGCCAGCCCGGCCGGTGCGTGGCGAACGGCCGCGTCGACAGCGCCACGCAGCCGGGGCCCGCATCGGCGTGTGCGGCCTGTGCGGCCAGCGCGTCCGGCATGTCGGTCACGATCACGCAGCGCGGCGCGATGAACGGTGTTGACCGGCCCGCGGGCCGCCACGGCGCGTCGCGCCATTCGATCCGGTAACGCGCGACGCCGAGCGGCTCGCCGTCGGCCGCGACGCCGGTCCGGCGCAGCGGGCCGGGTATCAGGGTGCCGGGTTCAACGGGTGCGGTCGCCGAGGTTGTCGATGCGGCCGGTTCCGCGGTCGCGGCGGCCGGCGCCGCCGCATCGGCGGGCGGCACACGCAGCGCGTCGCGATGCGGCTCGTGCGGCGTGGTCCCGTGCGGGCCGGCCGGCTCACATGCAACGTGCAGCGCGTAGCGCGCGCGGTCGCCGCCGCCGTCGCGCGTGAGCGTCGTGCCGGCATCGCGCGCGACGATTGAGCGCAGCACGTCGATCGCCGAGTCGGCCCCCGCATACGTGACCGCGCGGCCCGTCACATCGCACGGCGCAGCCGGTTCGACAGCAGCCCTCGCGTCGCCGCCGCCCACTACCGCGAGCACCGACAGCCCTTCGGCGTGCGCACGCCGCACCGTCGTGACGGCGAACAGCACGATGCCCTCCGCGAGCGGCAGCCCGAACGCGGGCCGCACCTCTTCCGCCGAGTTGCCGTTGATGCCGCCGACGATCGCCATGTCGAGTTCGCCGCTGCACAGGAAACGCTCGGCCGCCTCGAATGCCGCGAGCGTCGACGCGTGGCCCGCATCGACCGTCATGTTCATTCCGTGCAGGTCGTGATAGTTCGCGACGCGCGCCGGGATCACGTTCGGCATCATTCCGGGAAACGAATTCTCGGTCGTCGGCGCGACGAGTTGCTTCGTCGCCTCGCGCAAGCCGTCCAGCACGCGTTCGGTCGCCGCGCGTTCGTCCGGCCGCGTCGCGTCGAGCACCGCGGCCGCGATGTCGTCGAGATAGCAGCGGCTCGCGTAGAGCGCCGCATTGCGCGTGGGCCCCATGTGCCCCATCACGAGTCCGATCGTGTCCGCATGCGCGTGCCAGAACGTGCCGAGGCGTTCGCGCAGGTCGTGCGCGGCGTCGAGCGCCATCAGCTGGCAGCGATCGAGCGCGCGCAGCACCGCCGGCGGCATCTTCACGCGCGCGAAGCTCGGCAGCGGGTAGCCGGTTCCGAAGCTCGCGTCGGGCCCACGGCCTTCGCCGCGCAGCCACGCGGCGACCTGGGCGTCGCCGTCGAGGCCCGGAAACTTCGCGGACCAGCCGACGATCGCGAGCGGTTCGCGCTCGAACCGTCCGCTCGCCTCGCCGGCAGGCAGATCCGCGCGGTATTCCGACACGATCAGGTGACCGTTCGTACCGCCGAAGCCGAACCCGGACACCGCCGCGACGCGTGCCGATTCACGCCGGACCGGCCACGATACCGGCGCCACCGGAATCCGCAGGTTCGTGCCGGCGATGTCGAACTCAGGCGGCGGCTCGCTGAAGCGGTGCTGCGGCGGGATCACCTGATGGCGCAACCCGAGCAGCACCTGGATCACCGACACGACGCCGGCCGCCCAACCCGTATGCCCGACCAGCGACTTGTTCGACGTCACCTGCACCGGGCGGTCGCGCCGGATCGCGTCGCGCAGGCTCTGGAACTCCGCGAGATCGCCGGCCGGCGTGCCCGTTGCATGCGCAACGACCCAGTCGACGTCGGCCGGCACCGTCGCGGTGCGCGCATACGCGCGGTCGATCGCGATGCGCTGGCCGGCCGAATTCGGCGCGTAGATCGCCTTGCCCTTGCCGTCGGACGACGAGCCGAACGATTTCAGCACGCCGAGGATGCGGTCGCCGTCCGCACGCGCCCGCGCGACGCGCTTCAGGATCACGACGCCCGCGCCGTCCGCGAACAGCACGCCGTCGCAGTCGCGATCGAGCGGCCGCACCTCGCCGCTGCGCGATAGCCCGTGCAGCTTCGAGAACAGGACCGAGCCGCGCGGCGCAAGCGCGAATGCGCCGCCGCACGCAACCACGTCCTGCTTGCCGAGCAGCAGCGCCTTGATCCCGAGATCGATCGAATACAGCGACGACGAACACGCGGTGTCGACCATCATGCATTGCGCGTCGTCCGGCAGCACGCCTTGCATCGCGTTCAGACCGACCCGGTGCGGGAAGAACGACGCGAGATCGCCGGCGCCGCGCGCATAACGCGCGCTCAGCACCGCATCGATCGCGGCCACGCGCCGCTCGCGCTCGGCCGCGTCCACGCCCGCCTCGATCAGCACCGCGTTCAGGCGTTCGCGCGCGGCGGCCAGCACCATCCCCTCCTCGAGATGCTGGCTGCCGTCCGCCGTGTAGCCGACGAGGAACGCCACGCGATCGGCGTCACGCAGCGTCACGCCGTCGAGCGACTGGCACAGTGCGTGACGCAGCCACAGCGTCGTCAGCTCGTGCGGCGCGGTGCCCGCGTCGAGTTCGGCGCGCACCGTCGGGCACGGCTCGAACTGCTCGATGAAGACCGAGCGCGACTGATAGCTCTTGTCCTCGGCCGACGTGTCGGGCGAATAGAACGAGCGGTAATCCCAGCGATCCGGCGGCACGTTGCCGAACAGTTCGGGGCCGTCGAGCAGCGCGCGCCAGAACGCGTCCGGATCGCTCGCGCCAGGCAACGCGAGACCCATGCCGACCACGGCGATGTCGTCGCTGTCCGGCGCGTCGTCCGGTGGCGCGGCGGGACCATCGGCCCGCTGCGCGTTCACGGAGACGGGCGGCGCCGCGGCCGGCGCCGCCTCGCCCGCGCCCTCGGCACGCGCCGCGCCCGCCCATTCCGCGCGCGGCGACAACCCTTCGCTGCACAGCGACAGCCCGCCGTCCGCGACGACCACCTGCCCCGTGATCCAGCGCGCCGCATCCGACGCGAGAAACACGACGAGATCGGCGAGGTCCTCCGCGCGTGCGAGCCGCTTCAGCGGCGTCGCCGCGATGCTCGATCGCTTCGTGTTCTCCGGGTCCGGAAACTGCGCGGCGACGTCGCCGTCGATCAGCGTCGACGACGCGCCGTTCACGCGAATGTCGCGCCCCGCGTATTCGACCGCGAGATAGCGCGTCAGCGATTCGAGCGCCGCCTTCGCGGTGCCGACGACCAGGTAGTTCGCCGGCACGAGCGTCGCGCCCACCGACGACACGTTGACGATCGCGCCGCCGCCCGAGCGCGCCATCAGCGCCGCGGCACGGCGCGCGCACCAGAACGCGCCCTTCAGGTTGGTGTCGAGCGCGCGATCGAAATGCTCGGCGCCGATCTCGTCGACGCCGAGCAGCGCACCGGACGCCGCATTGTTGACGAGCACGTCGAGCCGGCCGTAGCGCCGTTCGATCTCGTCGAACATCCGGTCGACCTGCGCCTGCTGCGCGACCGACGCACGGATCACGTCGACCGTCGCGCCGAGCGCGCGCAGTTCGTCGGCCGTCTGCTTCGACGCGTCGAGCGAGTGGAAGAAATTCAGGATCACGTGCGCGCCCTGCTCGGCGAAACGCCTGCAGATGGCCTTGCCCACGTTTTTCGCGCCGCCCGTCACGAGAACGAGCTTGCCGCGCATGCTGGTATTCGACATGGATCGCCTGCCTATCGAGAACTTGTCATTACGGGCAGGGCCCCCCCTGCCGACCAACGTTTCAGCCCACGGCCGTCAGGCGGCCGCCTTCCCCTGGTTCTCGTAGACGAAATCGACGATCTGCCCCATCGCCTTGAAATCGCCGCTACGGAAATTGGCCGGCAGCGGCGGCAGCGCGTAGCGCGCGGTGATGCGCTGGATGATCTCGGTCTGCTTGACCGAATCGATGCCGAGTTCGGCTTCGAGTTCGATCGTTTCGGAGAACACCTCGGCCGGATACTCCATCGCTTGCGCGTAGATATCGACGAGCTCCGTGAACAGCCGCTCGCGCGGCACGTGGGCGGGCTTCGCCGCGGCGAGCGGTTCGTGCGGCGCCGACGGCGCCGGCACCGCCGTCAGGGTCGGCGCGGCCACGGCCACCGCCGCCAGGCGCGGCGCGGACGCGCCGAGCGGCTCGGCCTGCGGTGCCAATGCGGCGAGCGTCGGTGCCGCGACCGGCGCGGCGCCGGCCGGCGCCGTGCTCGCCGCATCGAACGCGTGACGCAGCTCGCCCTTGAGCCAGTCGACGATGTGCGGTCCGCGCGCATGCCAGAACGCGTCGAACCCGGAGCCGGCGTTGCCGATGCGAATATCGTCCTTCATGATGCTGTCCTCCTGGAAATAACGGGTGATGGTCGTGACGACGCTCGATTCCTCGGTCGCGTTCGACGGGCCGCCGAACGTCCTGACCGTGCCGGGTCCCGCGATGCGCACGACGATGCGCGCCAACGCGTTGAGCGCGCCGCATTCGACGTAGCGCCCGATGCCGTCCGCGCACGCCGCGCGAATCGCATCGGCGAACCGCACCGGCAGCACGAAATGCGACGCGAGCCGCGCGCCCGGATCGTCGGCGCCGCTGTAGCGGCGGCCGAGGATCGGCGAATACACCGGAATCGCGAGCGGGCCGTGCCGATACGCGGCGAGCCGCGCGGCGAACTGTTCGCGCGCGCCGGCCAGATCGGGGTGATGAAATCCATACGGAGACCTGAGCGTCTGTGCGGTCACGCCGCGTGCCGCGCATGCCGCGACGAAGCGCTCCAGCGCGTCGCGCGGGCCGGACACGACGGTCTGCGACGGATGGTTCTCGACCGCGACGCACACGTTGCGCACCGCGTGCGTGACGGCGCTCGCGTCGATCAGCTCGCGCGTCGCGTCGGCACCCGTCGAGATCGCGGCCATCATCCCGTCGGCCGGCGCCGCCGCCTGCAACGACGCAATCCGGTCGCAGACGATCCGCGCGCCCTGCTCGATCGAATACATGCCGCCGCACACCAGCGCCGCGATCTCGCCGAAGCTGTGTCCGATCAGCACGTCGGGCGTCACGCCGCGCTCGCGCAGCACGCCGAACATCCCGACCGACGCGCCGTAAATCCCGAGCTGCAGCAAATCGGGCGCTTCGTGCAGCCAGACGTCGAGCCCGGCATCGTCACGCCACAGCGCACCCGTCAGCGGGCGGCCGAGGCGCTCGCTCGCGACCGCGTCGAGCATGTCGAGCGTCAGCCGCACGCTCGAGTGTTCGCGGCCCAGCTGCCGCAGCGCGCCCGCATAAAACGCGCCCTGTCCCGGGAACAGGAACGCGCAGCCGCGCGCTTGCGCGCCGCTCGCGTCCGGCCCGGCGCCGTTCAGCCCGCGTCGTTCCATAATCCCAACCTCCCGAGGCTCTCGGCCAGTTTCAGTCTCGCGATCCGCCACTTCGACACCGCGAGCACACGCTGCCGGCGCGCATCCGCGAGCGCCGACTGCGCGTTCAGCAATTCCGTGAACGTGCCGACGCCGGCCTTGTAGCGGCCACGTGCGATGTCGAGCGAATGCAGCGCGGTATCGAGCAGATGCCGCGAGTTGTCCAGGTTCGTCGTATCGGTCTGCAGGCTCTGGTAGCTCTTCCATACGTCGAGCGACACCTTCAGTTCGGTATTGCGCACGTCGGCTTCCTGTGCGTCCGCTTGCGCCTTCGCTTGCGCGACCCGGTAGCCCGACGCGAACCCTTCGAACAGCGGAATCGAGACCTGGATGCCGATCGAGTTGCTGTGACTGCTCCGCAACTGGAGAAACGACGCCTGCTGCTGGTAGGACGGGTTGTTGCGCGCAACGCTGCCCGTCAGCGAAATCGTCGGCAACGACTGCGCGCGCACCGCCCGCACCTCGTCGCGCGCCGCTTCGAGCTTTTCGCGCGCGGCGATCAGCTTCGGGTGATGGCGCTTCGCTTCGGCGATCAGGTCGGCGACACCGCGCGTGAAGTCGTCGCGATCGGGCGACGGTTCCGCGTCGGCGATGCGCAGCGGCGTATCGGCGTCGGCGCCCAGCGTCGTCGCGAGCGTGCCGATCGCGCTCTGCAGGTCGCCCTCCGCGCTCACGCGATCGAGCAGCGCCTTGCGGTAGGTGGTCTGCGCCTGCAATGCGTCGCCGAGCGTGCCCGCGCCGCCGTCGTGCCGCGCGCTCGCCTCGGCGAGGCTCTCCTGCGCCGCGTGCTCGACCGCCTGCGCGGCGGCGAGTGCCGCCTGCGCGTCGCGCAGCGCGTAGAACGCCTGCGCCGCATCGTAGAAAACGCTCTGCAGCGCATCGTCGTGCGCCGCGTTGGCCGCGCGCAGCAGCGCGCGCGCACGGTCGAGCGTCGCGCCGCGCTTGCCGAAATCGAACAGCACCCAGCTCAGGTTGAGCATGCCGTAGCGGCTGGTGCTGCGCTGGTCCTGCGAATAGCCGCCGCTGTAGTTCGTCGTCAGGTTGTCGCGCTCGACACCCGCCGTCGCGTTGAGCGTCGGCCAGTACGCGGCCTTCGACACGCCGACCTCGGCCGCCGCCGCGCGCGCATCCGACCATGTCCGGCTCAGTTGCGGATGCGAGCAGATCGCCAGCAGGATCGCGTCCTCGAGCGCGAGCGGCCGCGCGTCGACAGGCTGTGCGCCGCACGCGGTGGCCGACGCCATCGACCCGGCCGGCGTGGCCGCGACGTCATTGCGCGTGCCGTACACGTCGAGCAGCTGCGCGCGTGCCGGCGGCGCGGACCCCGCGAGCGCGACGACGGCCAGCACGGTAGCGAGGGGACGCTTCATCGCTCAGCGCCCCGCGACCGGTTCCGCCGCGCCGGCGTCATGCGTCGCCGGCTGCGGCGCGGCGGGTGCAGCGGCGGACATCCTTGCCGCCATCGCCGCGCGCATCGCGGCGGTCGACTGGTCGAGCACGACCTTGCCGCCCTGCAGCATGATGACGCGCTGCGCGGACGCGATCGTCTCCGGCCGGTGCGCGACGATCAGCCGCGTCATCGCGAGCTGCGTGACGGCCGCGTTGACCTGCATCTCGCGCTGGATGTCGAGATGGCTCGTCGCTTCGTCGAGCACCAGAATGCCCGGCCGCTTGTACAGTGCACGCGCGAGCAGCACGCGCTGCTTCTGCCCGCCGGACAGCACCGTGCCCATGTCGCCGACCAGCGTGTTGTAGCCCATCGGCATCGCGGCGATGTCGTCGTGCACGGCCGCGACGCGCGCGCATTCGGCGACCCAGCGCGGGTCCGCGTCCGGATCGAAGAAACTGATGTTGTCCGCGATCGAGCCCGCGAACAGCACGTCGTCCTGCAGCACCGTGCCGACCAGCGCGCGCAGCCGCTCGACGCCGAGCCGGCCGACGTCGAGCCCGCCGATCCGCACCGTGCCGCCCGTCGGTTCGTGGATGCCGAGCAGCACGCCGATCAGCGTCGTCTTGCCGCAACCCGACGGCCCGACGATCGCGACCGACTCGCCCGCCGCGATCGTCGCGCTCACGCCGTCCAGCACGAGCGGCTCGCCTTCCGCGTAGCGAAACGACAGCGCGTCGATCTCGATGCTAGCGTCGAGCGCGTCGGCCTCGCCCGGCACGTTGCGCAGGCTCGCGTCCGGCTCGCTTGCCGCGAACACGATGTCGGCCAGCCGTTCGCCCTGGAGCTGCAGCATCCTGACTTCGAAGTACTTGTCGATCAGGCTGCCGACACGGCTGTCGAACTGGTTCTTGTACGCGTTGAACGCCATCAGCACGCCGACCGTGAACTGGCCGTCCATCACCATGCGCGCGCCGAGCCAGATGATCAGCACGTTCTCGATGCCGAACAGCAGGCCGTTGAGCTGCTGGTAGAAGATCTGCAGCTTCTGCACGTGCAGGCTCGCATTGACCTGCTCGACCAGCAGCGTGATCCAGCTCGCGCGGCGCTCCGTCTGGCGGTTGAACAGCTTGATCGTCTTCACGCCGCGCACCGTTTCGAGGAAATGGCTCTGCTGCTTGGCCGCGTGCACGATCTGGTCCTCGGTCGCGCGCCGCAGCGGTCCGTACCACAGCCACCGGACGAGCGCGTACAGCGCCATCGTCGCCAGCGCGACCAGGCCGAGCACGCGGCTGTACACGAACATCATCGCGAGCGTCACGATCGTCATCAGCCCGTCGATCACCGCGCCGAGAAACGACGTGGTCAGCGTCTGCTGGATCGTGTCGATCGAACCGAAGCGCGACACGACGTCGCCGAGATGGCGCCGTTCGTAGTAGCGCACCGGCAGGCTCAACAGGTGCGTGAACACGTTCGCGCGCCACTGGATGTTCAGCGTGACGCCGACGTACATCAGCGCCCACGCGCGAATCGTGCCGGTCGCCTGCTGCATCAGCAGCAACAGACCGAAGCCGAGCGCCAGCACCGTCAGCAGGTCGCGATCGGCGCTGACGATCACCTCGTCGATCACCCACTGCAGGAAGAACGGCTGCACCAGCATGAAGACTTCGAGCGCGATCGCGAGCGCGAGGATCTGCGCGAGCGAGCGCGACAGCCCTGACACCGGGCCGAGCAGCTCGCGCAGCTTCACCGCCGGCCGCGCCGCGCGCGGCGCGAACCCGGCGGCCGGCCACAGTTCGAGCGCGACGCCGGTGAAGGCGCGCGACACTTCGGCGAGCGGCACCTTGCGGATGCCGTGCGACGGGTCATGAATCGTCGCGGTCTTGCCGCTCACTTCCTTCAGCACGACGAAGTGGTTGAAATTCCAGTGCAGCAGGCACGGCAGGCGAAGCTGGCCGAGCTGCGCCAGATCGAGCTTTACCGCGCGCGTGCCGAGCGCGAGGCGCTGCGCGACCTCGATCACGCGCCCGAGCCCCGCGCCCTTCAGCGAAACGGGGAATTGCCCGCGCAGCGTCGCGAGATCCACGTGATGGCCGTGATAGCCGGCCACCATCGCGAGACACGCGAGCCCGCATTCCGCGGCCTCCGTCTGCAGGATCATCGGCAGCTGGCGGCCGAGGCCGAACGAGAGTCGATCGAGTAGTGCCATGCGCGACCTCGTCAGAGTTTGCCGGTGAGGCTGTAAAGCGGCTCCAGCACCCATTCGTACAGGCGCCTGCGCTCCTGCAGGATGTCTGCCTGCAGCGTCATGCCCGCCTGCAACGGTTGCTGCGCGCCATACGCGGTGACGTGCTGCGCATCGAGCGCGACGATCACGCGATAGAAGGTCGCGTCGCGCCCCTCGCCCGGCGTCGCCGCCGGGCCGCCGTCGTTCGCGAGTTCGGCCGCCGACAGCGCCGTGCGCGCGATCGACACGACCTCGGCGCGATACTGGCCGAATTTCTGGTACGGAAATGCCTGGTAGCGGACCAGCACCGGCTCGCCGACCCGCACGAAGCCGATCGCCGTGCTCGGCACGAACAGGTGCGCCTGCCAGCGCGCGCCGCCCGGCACCACGCTCGCGAGCGGCCTAGACGTATCGACCGACTGGCCGACGTCGGCGATCGCCGCCGTCACGACGCCCGCTTCCGGCGCGGTGACGACGATCCGGCGCTTCGCCTCGCTTTCGATCAGGTTCTGGTCGACGTCGATCACGTTGCGGTCGATCTGCGCGAGCTGGTTCTGCTGCTTGAGGTCGAGGCCGGCCAACTGGTTGTTCGCTTCCGTCAGCGACTGCGCCGTCGACGCACGCTCGCGCAGCAGCCCGTTCAGCTTCGACTGCTGGTCGAGCAGGTCGGCTTCGCGCTGCTGCGCCTGATCCTTCGAGATGTAGTCCTGGGCCAGCAGGCCGCGATAGCGTTTCGCGCCGTCGGCCGCGATCGACGTGCGCAACCGCTGCGCCGCGAGCTGATCGTCGATTTGCGCAAGCTCGCCGCCCAGGCTCGCGATCTTCGCGCGCACCGTTGCGCGTTCGTCCTGCTGCAGGCTGCGTGTCTTGTCCATTTCCGTGAGCAGCGACGCCTTGCGTTGCCGCGCCTGCGCGATCAGCGCGGCCTGCGTCGCGCCTTGCGCCGCGCTCTGCAGGTCGGTGGACACCGTATAGAGCGTCTGCCCGCGTGCGACGTGCTGCCCTTCCTTCACGTCGCGCGCGACGACGATCCCCGGCTGCAGCGCATAGACCTTCACCAGCCCCGCATCCGGCATCACGACGCCGCTGACCGTCGTGCGACGCATGTAGGTGCCGAACGTGAAGAACAGCAGCACGCACGCGGCCATCGCGACCGCGGCGGCCGCCAGCAGCGTCAGCGACACGGGGCGCACCAGCACGATCTCGCCCAGCGCGCCGGCGCGCTGCGCCTGTTGTGCTTCGTGCCGGAAGAGAGAAGTCGGGTTCGTCAAGATACGGGATGACTGACTGTCAATTGGGTTCGACGGGATGCGTTCCGGTTGCCCGGGAAGATCGCCGCGGCACCCCGCTCCGGTGCCGCGGCGGCCCCGCGATTCACGCGATGGCGGCGCAACGCGCGCCATCGCACGGAAATCGCGTTCGGCTTACGCGTGCTGACCGCCCAGCAGGCCGAGCAGTGCGTTGCCCGTGCCCACGACAGCCGTCGTCAGCGCTTCGCCGACGTTGTAGAGCGTCTGGCCGTACAGCTCGACCACGTTGCCCAGCGTGTCGAAAATCGAGCCGCCGCCGTAGTAGCCGCCGGAAACTTGTGCGATTTCCTGCTGATTCAGTTCTTGCATTGCGTTTCTCCAGATTGAGAATGCTAGATAACCCATCTAGCGGGGCATCGAACCACGCCGCGAATCGCGACGTAGATCAATACGTTAAATATGTTAAATTTATGAACGAAACGACTCCATCGTCCGCTTGTATTTCATCGATCATTCCAGCCAGATGGCGTGCGACGTCCCATCGGATAGAATATCGCGATGAATTCTTTCGCAACGCCCTCACGATCGATCAGCATTCGACAAACCGGCTGTTTGTCGATATGCAATTAATCCTCGCGCCGCCCGGCATCCGGTTCGATGACTTCAATCTGCAGACGAGCAGACACCCCATGCGTGGACCTCACGGCACCATGCACGTCGCGGAACAAAAGAATGAAAACGCGAATGAATACTTGCCCGATAATCAGCAAAAAATCAGATACGCACCGATTACCAGCCGCCCAATCAACCCTCAAGAAATGATTGAGCCGCGTCAGGTTTTGCTCAATGAATTTCTTACAAAAAATGAATTCACGGGCCAATGATCCGACACTTTCCGGCCCCTCTTTGTACGATACCGCACCATCGGGCAAACCCGATATCAGAGGGCTATTGATTCTATTTTCAGGTGGAATTCTGGGCGCAAATGTCGAGATTGAATTCCCGCAGTTGATGCCGGAAAGTGATTGTCGTGGCGGCTGATCGGCCCGATGGAATCCGTCGAATTGATATGCAAACAGAGTGCATGAACGGGCCGCACGCAACGGCGGGCGCGCGGGCGAATATACGCACCGGGCCTTGCGGACGGCCCGGCGCGCAGCACGGCATCACGCCGCTTTCGGCTTCGCGAGCTGGTCCGCGACGGGCAGGCTGCGGATGCGCGTGCCCGTCGCCGCGAGGATCGCGTCGGTCAGCGCCGGTGCGACCGGCGGCAGCCCCGGCTCGCCGACGCCGCCGAGCGGCGTCGCATAGTCGTCCGGTGTCCGCGGCATCGATCATGCAGGGATCGGTGTGGCGTCCGCGAATGCGGAACGTGTATGGCTGTCAGTATCCGTGGCCGACGCTGTGCCGCGGAAGGGCTATTCCGCGAAAACACTTTGGCATCCGGGGGACATTCGCATTTTCTGCAGAATGTGCAACGCACCGGGAGCGCACGTGTATCCCGTGACGCGACAGGAGAAACGGCAGATCTTCGCGAACGCCGTGCTCGCGGTCTGCTTCAGCAGGTACTTGCGCTGCGACGACAGCGGCGTCTCGCCGAACCTGCACGGGGCCGCCGATTCGATCCTGCCGATGTAGCCGCGAAAGTCGTCGTCCGAGCAGCCATCCTGGCGTGCGGCCCACGGCGCCGGGAAGCGCGGCGCGTCATGCGCGTCGCGCCGGTCCCGTCATCACTGCTCCACATGCATCACAACGTTCGACGGTCTCGACAGGACGATACCGTGTGCCGTCAGTTCGAGGATGCGCGCGCGGGTCGCGGCGACCAGTTCCGCGTCGTGGGTCGACATCAGCACGACCGACGTCGGCGCCGCGGCCGCAATCATCCGACACAGCTGCGCATGTGCGGCGGCATCGAGTGCATTGCTCGGTTCGTCGAGCAGTATCAGGGCCGGAGGGCCCATGAACGCACCGACCAGAAATACCTTGCGGCGCGTTCCCTGCGACAGCGCGCCAAGCGGTTCGTCGGCGTATCGCGTCAACCCAAGGCGGTCGGCCGTCACCAGACCCTGCTCGAGATTCGTCCCCCGCGCATCGGCAATCAGCCGCCATACCGACGATGGTGTCACGAAATCGTAGAACTCCTCACTGTCCGGCATGTAGCCAGTACAGGCCTTGGCCTTGTCCGCTGCACGGTCGATCGCGTGACCGCCCACTTCGACGACACCCGCGTCAGGCCGAACCACGCCTGCCAGCAATTTCAGCAACGTCGATTTGCCGCTGCCGTTCTTGCCTCTCAGCGCATAGACTCCTGCCTGCAGTTCCAATTCGACGTCGCTGAAGATCGTCCGTCCGGCATATCGCTTGCCCAGCCCCGCTACTCTCAAGATGCTCATGTCGTTTTCCATCTATTTCAGCATGCCGTAGCAAGCGATGGCACAGCCCGCCGTCAGAAACATGTCGACGATTCGAGACGCCCTCGCGCCCCACCAGCGACATGCAGCCAATGCGGTGGCGAGGCCGGCATAACACGCAAAGACGATGGCGTAGCGACGGCCTTCGTCGGTTGCAATTGCGAACGGCACGCAAATCGCCAGCACATACGCACTCGACAGCCCCACGATGCTCATCGCCGCCGCCCGATTGAAGCGCGCAATCGCGCGTGGCAAGCTGCCCAGCCAGCTGGTCAGCCGGACCGATTCGTCTCGCATCCACCCGTGCAGGATCGCGATCTGGTACAGCGCGAACGGCAGCACCACGTTCACGATGCCCCAATGTCGCGACAGATAGTCGGGCATCGAGACGATCCATCCGCAGATCATGGCCAGCACGGCCAGCATCAAGCCGCCCAGCCGCAGCGAATGGCCGTAGACGTTCACCATTACCGCACGAACGAGTTCGAACGGACTCCCGCCGCGGAGCAACGTCGCTCCGTGCTGTTCGCGCTCGACGAACGCGTCTAGTCGCGCGCGCCACAGCGCGACAACGCCGCACGCCAGGGCAAGTGCCGCGCAGGCCGTCCCTGCGCCGCCGAAGCGAAGTGCGATCCACAACGATGCGTTGGCCGCGAACACCGCCGCCAACGCCGCGCGCGAACGTGCGAGCAGCGCGAGCGGCGCGCCCGTCCAGACGAGCGCAAGCGTCGCGACGACCAGCGCAAAGGTTGGGCCGGTCACGATGTCGCGCGCGCCCAGCACGTGTCGCGCAATCGCCGCGGCAAGCATGATCCAGAACGGCCACAGGGCAGCGCCCGTCACGATGAAATCGGCCGCACGATGCGCGACGATCCCGCCCGGCAAACTCGCGCTCCAGCGGCGCGCGGCGCCACCGAACACCGTATCGCCCTGCACGGCCACCGACGCGGCGGCCAGCATCGACATGGTCGTCAGCACCGACGCCACGCCGAGTCCGGTTGCGTTTTCGGCCAACAACACTTTCATCGGCATGCCGAGCAGGTCGAGTTGCGCATTCAACGGCAGTCCGAACACGAAGATGCCGATGATGATCGCCAGCGTCTTCGCATGACGCGCGACAGCCTGCGCGACCGCACGCGAATAGGCCTTCATCCGCCAACCTATCAGCGTCCTCGATGCCCGCACGTTCGCGGCCGGCAAGCCGGCCTGCCTCGCGGCGTTCACGCGGCTCCCTCGCCTGCCATCGCCTGACGCACGCTCAGCGGACGCATGTCGGTCCAGGCGCTTCGAATGTGGTCGAGACATGGTTCCCGGGTGCCGCCGAATTCGGCCTTTTTCCAGCCGGACGGAATCTCCGTAGAAGTCGGCCAGATCGAATACTGCCCCTCCTGATTCGTCACGGCCTCATGGCGCTGGCTTTCGATTTCCTTCATGCTGCGTTTCTCGTTGTTCTCTCAGAAAACTGTTCTCGTTTTTGAACAAAGATTATTTCACGCCTGAATGGCAACTGTACGGCCCGCGTGTGCATCGGGCTCGCTTTCTCCGCTCTTTTCGAGATCGGACAACCCTAACCTCAGGTTCAGGCATTTCCATAATGCGCGCGCACATTTGCCACGCGATGTCATATGGCGCTCGATAATGGCGCGCATTTTCTTTATCTTGAAAAATTGCATGCCTACGGACATGCAGCACCACCATGCTGCCCGTTATTCTCGCCTTCAGGCGAAAGTAGGAACTTGATGAGTCAACGCCGCCGACGGATGCCGCAATGCTCGACAAAGTTGCAGCGATGGTCACTAACGCCAAGGACCAAGTAGCGGCTCTTTCCATGCAACTTTGGTGGAATGACATCATCCTCGGCGGACTTGTACTTCGGCACCGGTGAGAAACTGCCTCGTCAAGCGGCTAACCGCTAACGCGTTCGGGCGGGCTTTCCGTCGGCCCACGCAGCGGGCACGCGCCCGGTACGAAGCGACAAGCCGTTTTTTGAACACGGACTGAACATCATGGAAGTTGCCAGTATCGCCGGGCACAAGACGCTTGCCATGCTGCGGCGGTATATGCACCTGCGAGCCGACAACTTCGCTCTGAGGCTAGACTGACAGACTCCGAGCAAGGGGCGGGATGGGGATACGTTTCCCGTCACCGCCCGAAGCCTCAATTGGCGCAACCGCGATCTATCAATCAAGAGGGATCGCAAGTCGAATGGCTATTTGCTCGCCGTCGTTGACGAATCAAGGATTCCGGTATTGATGACCTTGTCCACGAAATTCTCCATCGCATTCGCGATTGCCTTCTGTCCGGCGTCCGCCAACGCGTCTGCACCTACGCCGCAAGACCCATCTTGACTCGAATGTCCCTGTCCGCGAAACGTCGTCGCAATCAGTTCCTTACCCGCCTTATCAGATACGCGGGCGCGAATTGCTATGTCTACGTTCGCATCTGCTGTCGGGACGAAGAAGCCGGGGGTAAAACGGACGCGCGGGTCGAACTCAGCGAGGTCGAACTTGAAAACCAGTCCGTCACCCAATGTGGGAATTGCACCGCCGTTCCTGACCGCGTGAGGAAAGGCCGCTTCAACCGTCTTCGACAAGGAATTTTCGAGGGTCTCTCCGATATACATGGGGTATCGGTGAGCGCCGCACTGGAACCCCGGCTTCACCTCCTTCCCGGCAGTCGCTAGGTTGTCACTGAACACCACATACGCCTTGTCCTGCTTGACCTTGGTGCTCATTACTTCAGCAGCCCCTGATTGGGACGACACTTGCACGTTATAAGCGCAACCCGAACACAGACTAACCACTGCAAGAGCGGTTAGTGATTTGATCCATCGCATAGCATTCCCCGTAACTCATTCATTTTGTAAGCCATCCCGCTAAAGGAGATAGCTCGAATAGGTTAACGGCAGCAGTAGCTTCAATCTATAGGTGTCGCCGAACATCGGCCCCCTGCAGCGCGCCTCACAATTTCAAATCAACACAATAACGACATCTCGGGGAAGCATGAGGACAATGACATTGGCGTGCGTAGCCATTGGACTATTGACTGAGTGCGGGAAATTCGACCAGCGGACCACGGGAACACCAGTGTCCAATACGAATGCGCCGACAGTCGTCGCGCTTTCGTTCACCATCGAAGGTGCATCGTTGATGCGATATGTTTCAGAACAACCTCAAGTTCGCCAAGGTACAGGTCGGCGTGAATGGCGGAGCGGCGGTGCAATGGTCCGCAACCTCGATTGCGATAGCCGAGAAGGTCGCGACGTTCGGCGCGGATTCGGTCGAAGTGTCGGTGCGTCGCAATGAGGTGCTCCAATCGCACGGCGGCAGATTCCGGGAAGTCGCACACGCGTACTACAGCCAGAATCCCAACCATTCAGAGGTCAGCCTACCAAGCATCCACGCCTCGATCTTGTCGTGCGACCGGCTCGGCATTTCAGCTTACGACGCCGTCAAAAATGCTTGTCAGAGTGAGCCGCCGGTCTCACATGGATTGGTTGCGATCGTGGTTGACTACAAACACCTACATGCTGCCCACACGAGCGCGCCGACAGAGGATGAGAAATTTGAAAATAAATATCAGCTAACGCACTGATTCCATTGGCCCGCCCTACACGATTCGAACGTGTGACCTACGGCTTAGAAGGCCGTTGCTCTATCCAACTGAGCTAAGGGCGGTCGAGGGGAAAAGACACGGCGACAAGACAAAACCCGGACCGCATTCCACGCGAAGGCTTCGAGCACCACCACACACCCCAAAACTCGAAGCCCCGAAACGAAACGGGCCCGGCATGAAGCCGAGCCCGAAATTATACCCGATCATCGCGCCACATCACGCGCGACGCGCGACCGGCGGCACCGCGCCCCTCAAACCGGCTGCGGATGCAGCATGAACCAGCCAAGACAGAACACCCCGGCAATCACGCAATACACGCCGAACGAGGCCAGCCGCCCGCGCCCTTCGAAATAGCGCATCAGGAACCGCACGCTCAGATAAGCCGCGATCGCCGTCAGCACGCCGCCGAGCAGCGCATCCGCGAGCTGGTCGCGCGCATGGAACAGCTTCGGCAGTTCGAGCACGCCCGCGGCAAAAATGATCGGCGTGCCGAGCAGGAACGAAAACTCCGCGGCCTTCTCCGCCGTCAGCCCGGCCACGTTACCGGCGATCATCGTCAGCCCGCTGCGCGAGAAACCCGGGATCAGCGCGCCGATCTGCGCCAGGCCCACGAAGAACGCCTGCTTGAACGTCATCTTTTCGGGCGGTTGATGCGCACGGCTGCGCTGGATCCGGTCGCCGATCCACAGCAGCACGCCGTTGATGATCAGCGCGATCGCGACGATCCGCAGGTCGTGGAACACGCGCTCGATGCGCTTCTCGAGCAGCAGGCCGACGATCCCGGTCGGGATCGTGCCGATGATCAGCGCCCACATCAGGTGCCCGTCGTCGTTCTTGCGGCCGCCGAGCTGCGCGAAGAAGCCGCTGATCAGCGCGATCCAGCGCGCGCGGAAATACCACAGCAGCGCGAGCGCGGTGCCGAGGTGCAGCGCGACGAGGAACGGCAGCAACTGCGGCGCATGCTTGTCGATGTGCATGCCGAACAGCGCGGGCACGAGCAGCGTGTGGCCGAGACTGCTGACGGGGAAGAGTTCGGTGACGCCCTGCAGGACGCTCAGGAATACCAGAAACCAGAGACTCACGCGTCGGTCCTTTTGGTGGTGATCAGTCGGGTAGAAGAGCGGACGACGCATCGCGCGTCCGAAAAAAACGCGCCCCGATTATGCCCAGCCCAGATTACTGCGCCAAGGCATTTGACTGGTTATTGCGGCAATGCACACAAACGCTTGCAATTTGTAAGCGCGCAGAAAGCAAAAAGCCCGCCATTTGCATGGCGGGCCTTGCGATTCCGGCAGAAATTGCCGTCAGCGGCCGAGCTGATAGAAAAACAATACCGTGCTGCCGGTGAACATGCCGAACAGTGCGATTCCCATTGCCATTGCCAGATCCATGGCCCCCTCCACGAAGTGTCATGACCCGGCAACATCACCGGTTTAGAGGCATTATCCAGACCGTCGGCAGGTTGAAAAACTCGCAATTTCCCCGAGAAGGGTTTTCCCCGACCGCCTCGCAACCCGATAATGGAGCGCGCCATCGCGCACCCCGCCCACCCGTTCATACCGATTCGCCATGCCGATCTTCCAGCAGCACGACATTCATGAACTCCACGCCGGTCCGTCGCTCGTCCGGGTCGCCCCGCAATTCGGCGGCCGCCTGCTGTCGTGGCACGTCGACGGCGAGCCGGTCATTTTCTGGCCGGACGCGGCCGACTGGAGCAACCTCGCGCGCGTGCGCGGCGGCAATCCGCTGCTGTTTCCGTTCCTCGGCCGCCATCGCGTCGACGGCGAACTGGGCCGCTGGCGCGATGCCGCCGGCGTGGTCCGCGACCTGCCGATGCACGGCTTCGCGCGCGACCTGCCGTTCGCGGCACGGCCGTCGGCCGACGGCGCCGCACTGTCGATGACGCTCGACGCGAACGACGCGCTGCGCGACAGCTATCCGTTCGATTTCCGGTTCGAGACGACCTACCGGCTCGCCGATGCGCACACGCTCGACGTCGCGCTCACCACGACCAATCGCGGCGACACGCCGCTGCCCTACTACGCGGGCCATCATTTCTATTTCGCGCTGCCGCACGGCGAGCGCGCGGCAACCACGCTCGAGCTGCCGCCGACGCGCCGCTGCATGCAGCGCGCCGACGGCTCGATCAGCCCGCTCGAGCCCGGCGCAGCGTCGTACAGCCTCGGCGATCCGGACATCCTCGACCGCTTCCACTGTCTCGACGGCGCGCCGTCCGCGCCGGTACGCATCGTGATGCCGGGCCGCCGCCGCACGATCGAGATCGCGCTCGACGTACCGGGCTCGATCCCGTGGTACGCGGTCACGACCTGGACGGAAAAACCTGACTCGGACTTCTACTGCGTCGAGCCTTGGCTCGGCCTGCCGGACGCGATCCACAACGGCCTCGGGCTGCGCATGCTCGCGCCGGGCGCGACGGAAACGGCCACGCTGCGGATTCGCGTGCTGCCGCTCGCCGGCTGACACCGGCCGCGCCGAACCGGTGCGCGCCGGCCGCGCCCGCGGCCCGAAACTGCGGTGCGCGGGTCGAACCCGTTAAAATCGGACGTTTTGTATCGCCTGCCGCGTCGCGCGCGGCAGGGTTTTGCGAGGTTCAATGATCGGAACAACAACGAAGCGGCTCTTCGCGGCCGCCTGCGCCGCGCTGCTCGTCGCGTGCGGCTCCGCTCCCGTCGGCCCGGGTTACTACCGCGTCGAGCGCGGCGACACGCTCTACAAGATCGCGCGCGAGAATCGCACGTCGACGGCCAACATCGTGCGCTGGAACCAGATCACGAACCCCGACGCGATCGAAGTCGGCCAGGTGCTGCGGGTCGCGCCGCCGCCCGGCACGACGACGGCGTCGACCACCGGCACCGGCAGCGCGGGCCGCAGCCGCCCCGCGCCTTCCGCGCCGGTCGAATCGGCGGTCAAGCCGGCCACCAGCATCGCACTGATCTGGCCGGCCGCCGGCAACGTGGTGCGCAGCTTCGACGGCTCGAAATCCAAGGGCATCGATATCGCGAACGCTGCGGGCACGCCGGTGCTGGCCGCCGCGCCGGGCACCGTCGTCTATGCGGGCAACGGATTGCGCGGCTACGGCAACCTGATCATCCTCAAGCACAACGCCGATTACCTGACGGCCTACGCGCACAACCGCGCGCTGCTCGTGAAGGAAGGCCAGCCGGTCACGCAGGGGCAGACGATCGCGGAGATGGGCAACAGCGACAGCGATCGCACCGCGCTGCACTTCGAGCTGCGCTACGGTGGCCGCTCGATCGATCCGGCACGCTACCTGCCGGCGCGCTGAGCGCGCCAGCGTCGACGGCAGACGACGGACGACACGCGATGCCGGCACGCATCGCATGTCGTCGCGAGGGAGAACGGGAAGGTTGTGTCAGCGCTTGCGCAGACGGCCGGTGAACCGGCCGGACAGCGGATCGACGCGGCTGGCGAACGCCACCAGCGCCCCGATTCCGAAGAGGCTGAACCCCGCAGCTATCAGAAGCAAATCCATGGTCATATCACTGTTTTGTCGTGATCTTATGCGTCATGACGGAATCGTGCACTGAGCCGCACCCGTTGCACGAGTCCGCACATTCCCTATCTATCAGACGCCATTGTGGTTTCGGTCGCGTGAAATGCCGATGTAATCTATCGACCGATGCCGACGATCGACGCCAAGGAGACTCGCATGCTGCCCGCCGCCGACCGCTACGACGACCTGCTCGCCCGCTTCCGGTGGGACGTTCCGGCCCGTTACAACATCGGCGTGGACGTCTGCGACAAGTGGGCCGACGGCAGCGGACGGCTCGCGCTGATCCACGAAACGGCGCAAGGCGACGTGTCGCGCCTCACGTTCGACGACCTGAAGAATGCTTCTAACCGTTTCGCGAACAGCCTCGCGCGGGCAGGTTTGCAACGCGGCGACCGGATCGCGATCTTCCTCGCACAGGGTCCGGAAACAGCGATCGCGCATCTCGCCGCGTACAAGCTCGGCGCGATCGCGGTGCCGCTGTTCACGCTGTTCGGCGCCGACGCACTCGAATACCGGCTCGCGAACAGCGAAGCCGCCGCGCTCGTCACCGACGCAGCCGGTTACGCGAAGATCGCGCCGCTGCGCGCGCAACTGCCGATGCTGCGCACGTGCTACTGCATCGGCGACGATGCACCCGACGCCCCCGGCGTGCAGCGCTTCGACGCCGCGCTCGCCGCCGAATCGCCGGACTTCGTGCCGGCGGACACCGCGGCCGACGATCCGGCGGTGATCATCTACACGTCCGGGACGACCGGCAAGCCGAAAGGCGCGCTCCATGCGCATCGCGTGCTGCTGGGCCATCTGCCGGGCGTCGAGATGTCGCAGCAATGCTTCCCGCGCGACGCACGCCTGTTTTGGACGCCCGCCGACTGGGCATGGATCGGCGGGCTGCTCGACGTGCTGCTGCCGTCATGGCATCACGGCGTGCCCGTGCTGGCGCGCCGCTTCGAGAAGTTCGACGGCGAAGCCGCGTTCGCGCTGATGGCGCGGCACGGCGTGACCCACGCGTTCCTGCCGCCCACCGCGCTGAAGCTGATGCGCGCGGTGCCGGCGCCGCGCGAGCGCCATGCGCTGTCGCTGAAATCGGTCGCAAGCGGTGGAGAATCCCTCGGCACCGGGCTGACGGCCTGGGGGCGCGACGCGCTCGGCGTGACGATCAACGAGTTCTACGGACAGACCGAATGCAACATGGTGCTGTCGTCGTGCGCGGCGCTGTTCGATGCGCAGCCCGGTGCGATCGGCAAGGCCGTGCCCGGCCACGCGGTCGCGATCGTCGACGAGCACGGTACGCCGCTGCCGCCCGGCGTCGAGGGGCGCATCGCGGTGCGCCGCCCCGACCCGGTGATGTTTATCGAATACTGGCGCAATCCCGCCGCCACGCGCGACAAGTTCGCGGGCGACTACCTGCTCACCGGCGACACCGGCACGATCGACGCCGACGGTTTCGTGCGCTTCGTCGGCCGCGACGACGACGTGATCACGAGCGCCGGCTACCGGATCGGCCCGGGGCCGATCGAGGACTGCCTGCTCACGCATCCGGCGGTACGGATGGCGGCCGTCGTCGGCGTCCCCGACCCGACGCGCACCGAGATCGTCAAGGCGTTCGTCGTGCTGAACCCCGGCCACGTCGGCGACGACGCGCTCGTGCAGGCGCTGCAGGCGCACGTGCGCACGCGCCTGGCCGCGCACGAGTACCCGCGCGCGATCGCGTTCGTCGACGGCCTGCCGATGACGCCGACCGGCAAGATCGTGCGGCGCGCGTTGCGCGACGCCTGAAACGGTCGTGGCCGTACCGGGCGGCCGGCCGCGCGCCCGGATGGTTTATAGTGGCGCCACGCAGTCTTTCCAGCACACAACCGATGTCCTCCCACCAACACGAATCCGCCGCGGGCGCGTCGCACAGCCCGCTTTACGCCAAACTCCTGGGCGAAACCGCCAAGATCGACTGGTGCGATCTCGAGCGCTTCTTCGCACAGGGCAAGCTGCTGTCGGTTGCACGCGATCTCGATCTCGTGAGCGTCGCGGAAGCGATCGCCGGCGACGACGCGCAACAGGTCACGCGCTGGCTGTCGTCCGGCCTCGTCGCACGCATGCCGGCGGAAACCGCCGCCGACTTCGCTGCGCGCAATCCGGAGCTGTGGGCGGTCGTCGTGTCGCCGTGGGTCTGCGTGCAGGAACGCGCCTGACGCGTTCGCCATGTCCGAATCCGCATTACCGCACGGGGCCGGCACCGGGTCGGCCGCCGTCTCGCACCGGCGCGTCCTTGCGCTCGCCTTCCCGATCGTCCTCGCGAACCTGACCCAGCCGATCCTCGGCGCGGTCGACACGGCCGTCGCCGGCCACCTCGACGGCACGCAGTATCTCGGCGGCGTCGCCCTCGGCGGGCTGTTCTTCAATTTCGTGTTCTGGGGCTTCGGCTTCCTGCGCATGGGCACGACCGGCCTCGTCGCGCAGGCGCACGGCGCCGGCGACGCCGCCGGCATCCGGCTGAACGTGTTGCGCGCGCTGATCGTCGCGTTCGCGCTCGGCACCGCCGTGCTCGCGCTGCAGGTGCCGCTGCTGTCGTTCGCGCTGACCGCGCTGGGCGGCAGCGAGGCCGTGCGCGCGACGGCGCTGGCCTATGGCCACGCACGGATCTGGAGCGCGCCGTTCGCGCTCGCGAACTACGTCGTGCTCGGCTACCTGCTCGGCGTGCAACGCGTACGGCTCGCGCTCGTCGCGCAGGTCTTCATCAACGCGGTGAATATCGGTGCCGTGCTGCTCTACGTGTACGGCTTCGGCTGGGGCATCGCCGGAATCGGTGCGGCGACCGCGACCGCCGACGCATGCGGCTTCGCGCTCGGCGCCTGGATGCTGTGGCGGCTGCGGCCGCGCGGCCTCGCGCCACTGGCCGCGCGGGCGCTCGCGGACCGTACGGCACTCAAGCGGCTGATCGCGCTCAATCGCGACATCTTCCTGCGCACGCTGTGCCTGCTCGGCGCGTTCGGCTGGTTCGCGCATCTCGGCGCCAGACAGGGCGACGCGACGCTCGCGGCCAACGCACTGCTACTGAATTTCCAGACCTTCATGGCCTACGGACTCGACGGTTTCGCGCATGCGGCCGAGGCGCTCGTCGGCGCCGCCGCCGGCGCGCGCGACCGCGCCGCCTTCCGGCAGGCCGTGCGCGTCACGCTGCTGTGGTCCGCGCTCGGCGCGCTGCTGTTCGCGCTCGTCTACTGGGTCGCGGGCGGCTGGATCGTCGCGCGGCTGACCGACCAGGCCGAGATCCGCGCGGTCGCGCTGCGCTACCTGCCCTGGGCGGCGGTCTCGCCGATCGTGTCCGTGTGGGGATTCCTGCTCGACGGCGTGTTCATCGGCGCAACGCAGACGCAATCGCTGATGCGTGCGATGGTCGCGTCGTTCGCGATCTTCATCGCCGCGACGCTGGCGGCCGTCAGCCCGTTCGGCAATCACGGGCTGTGGTTCGCGCTGCTGCTGTTCATGGTCGCGCGCGGCGCGACGCTCGCGCGCTACCTGCCGGCGCTGACGCGGCGAATCGGCGCCGACGCGGCCGCGGCCGGCACCTGACGGCCGCGAAGGCCTGCCGCCATCGTCACTGCACGGCTGCGGGTGCCGACGGCGCCGGCTCGCCGAGCATCGACGGCGGCGTCATGTCGGTCGGCACACCGTGGTAATCGGCCGGATCTTGTGGCGGGTGGCCGCGACGGGCCTGGCGGGGATCGCTGGCACAGCCGGCAAGAATGGACGCGGCCAGCACGGCCAGCATGAAACGGGTCATCGGGAAGGCTCCGTAAAACGGCGCGCCCATCGCGCGCCAGGACCGCGCCGAGTCTAGCGGAATTCCGGGTTAGGGATCGTCCCGCGCGTGTCCTAATATGAATCCATGGCGCTGTGCCGTTGAAAGGAGGCAGCCATGTCGTCTGAAGAGATTGCCGGCCTGATCGGCCTGTTCATCGGCCTGATGGTGCTCGTCGCCCTGTCCTATTTCGAGTCGCGCGAATACAAGCGCAACCATGGCGGCGAAGGGATGATCCATCACTGGATGGCCGAACACCATCTGCTCGACTGGCGGCGCAAGCACTAGGCAAGCCCGCCGTGTCGTCCGGGCCGCCGCGCGCGGGGCCCGCTCCAAACGTGCGCCCACCCGCACGGTGGTTGGCGCATATCGCTCGAATTAACAGGGTCGGATAAGACAACATCCTCGGAATGGTCGAACGCCGTCGCGCGACAACCTGCCGCGCGACGGCGTTCGCTTGCGCGCGCCTGGAGCAGCGCGCCGCGATCGGGATGGCTCAGCCCAGGAAGTGCCGGGCGTAGCGGGCGTTAATGTCCGACAGCCGGAACAGCGTCAGGAAATCCGCGCAGTTGAAATCGGGATCCCACGCCGGCGCGCCGCAAATCTTCGCGCCGAGACGCAGATAGCCCTTGATCAGCGGCGGCGGCGCGACGACGGTGCCCGTCTGCAGTTCGTCGACCGGCAGCGCCGTATGCGGGAACGCACGGTATTCCGGCGCCGTCAGCGCGTTCGCCGGCAGCGACTGATACAGGTTCGCCGCGTAATGGCCGCCGTCGGCCATCGATACGCTCGCGCAGCCGAGCATCGTCTCGTAGCCGTTTTGCATCATGTATGCGCCGAGACCGCCCCACAGCGCCATGATGACGGCGCCGCTGCGGTAGTCGCTGTGCACGCACGAGCGGCCGACCTCGACCATCTTGCCGCGCAGGTGCGTAAGGCGCGACAGGTCGAATTCGCCTTCGGCATACAGGCGGCCGACCCGCGCGGCCTCGTGCGGCGGCAGCACGCGGTACGTACCGACCACCTTCAGCGTGTCGAGATCGCGCACCAGCAGGTGGTCGCAGTAGGCATCGAACGGATCGACGTCGAGACCGGACGGACCGCTGACCTGCGCGCCCATCTCTTCGGCGAACACGGTGTAGCGCAGGCGTTGGGCCTCGCGCAGTTCGTCTTCCGTGCGCGCCCAGGCGGCACGCAGACGGTACTCGGATGTGACGGTTTCAGCAGCGCGCGGCAGGTGACGCCGCGTCGTGTCGAGGGGAAGCGAGGCAAAAGGGAGCGTAGGCGTCGGCAGTTCTCGCATTAGGCTTTCCTGATCGTAAGGAATAGGACGACATGCCAGCCAATGTAGTAACCGGTCGTTACCGTTCTGTGGCACGACCGTGTCCTTTCAATGACGTGTCGCCGAATTGACTTTAGCAGAAAGCTTGCGAAACCGTATGATCAAAGCCCGCAAACCCCTTCAGGCCAGCTCCGGCGTCAGTACCGCGCGCAGTACGGCCTGATGGTTGCCGTCGCGCGTGCGGCTCGCGAGCCACACGATGCCGCCCTTCTTGATGCTCCAGCTGTCGTCGTTGCCGGCCATCAATTGCGCCGCGACGCTGCCGAGCGTCGGCTGGTGTCCGACGATCACGACCGTCGGCGCGATGCCGTCCGGCCAGCCGGCGGCGGCCAGCACGTCGTCGACGCTGCCGCCCGGCGCGAGCGCATCGACGGTCCGGTACTGGTCGGTCAGCGCCTCGACCGTCTGCACGGTGCGCGCCGCCGGGCTCGCGAGGATCACGCTGTTCGACTCGAGCCGGCTGCGCAGCCATTTGGCCATGGCCTGCGCTTCCTTGCGCCCGCGGGCCGTCAACTGGCGTGCGAGGTCGTTTGCCGCGTAGTCTTCGGCTTCGGCGTGGCGCCACAGGATCAGGTTCATCATGATGTCTCCTTCCATGCTTCGACGAATGGTTCGGCCGACCACCCGCGGGCCGGACGATCACACTTCGAATTGTCGCCAATCGCGAGCGGTTCGTGATGATGTGCGCCGTATGCAAAACGTGATTGACCCGGCCACCCATTAGACGATAGAATCTTTGGCTCGTCGGAGCGTAGCGCAGCCTGGTAGCGCATCTGATTTGGGATCAGAGGGTCGAAGGTTCGAATCCTTTCGCTCCGACCACGATACACGATAAGGGTTGCAAGCCATCGCGCTTGCAGCCCTTTTTCGTTTGCTCCGCCGTGCGCCTTCTCAACCGCTGCCGCCCCATGCAGAGCCCGCGCACGAATCTTGCGGGAACACGCGATAATGTCCGCGACCCAACCCGCAACCGCGCATGAAAAACCAAGTTTTCAAGACCACCCTGCTCGGCGCGCTGCTCGCAATCGGCGCATTCGGCACCCTCGGCGCGTCCGGCGCCGCGTCGGCCAAGTCGCTCGACGACGCGCTCAACTGCCATTCGAACGGCCACAAGTTCGTCGCGCCGCTGCTCGCGGCCGGCGACATCGAGTCGGAGCCGATGCACGTCGAAGCGAATTCGGTGAACGCGTTCCGCACGAACCATCCGCTGACCGCCTACGGCTTCGGCGTCTACGTCGTGCTCGGCTACCAGGCGAACGATCCGATCTTCCAGCCGGGCGACGGCACGCCGATCGGCAAATGGGCGTACGGCGTCGTGGTACGCGGCACGAAGAGTGCGGTCGAGCAGGCCGTTCGCAATGCCGGCAGCGACGCCACCGTCAAGCAGGCGTTCCCGTTCCTGACGGCGATCGTGTGCTCCGACTGAGCACGCCGCGAGGCAAGCGGCGCGAGCGCGCCGCGCCCTCGGTAGCGTCTCGTTACGCGCCCGTATAAACCACGCGATACGGAATCCCGACCTTCTCCCACTCGGCCGCTTCCTGGCTGAGGCTGTAGTCGGTCAACGGGTTCTGCTCGACCCATGCGCTCGGCAGGCGCACTTCATACCCGCCCTTCTTCATCTGCGACACGGAAATGTCCGGCAGCCCGGCATCGGTCCGGCGCCGGCACAGCAGCGCGGCGAGCCGCAGGCAAAACAGCAGCGGCCATTCGACGTCGCGCGCCTGCGACAGCTTGCCGAGCTTGCCCGCATGCCCGAGCACGAGCGCGGCGAGGCGCGCCTGGTCCGTGCGCGAGAAGCCCGGCATGTCGGCGTTGCTGGCGATATACGCGGAATGCTTGTGATACGAGCTGTGCGAGATCGACAGGCCGATCTCGTGCAGCGCGGCGGCCCAGCCGAGGAACATCCGGCCTTCCTCGCGCGCTTCTTCGTCGTCGGACGCCTCGAGTTCGTCGTAGAACCGCACCGCCAGTGCGGCGATCCGCCCGGCCTGCGCGCGATCGACGCCGTAGCGGCGCGTGAAACCCTCGACGGTCACCGCACGCATGTCCTCGTGCTGGGCCCGGCCGAGCAGGTCGTACAGCACGCCGAGACGCAGCGCGCCGTCGGTGGTGTCGACGTAGTCGACACCCAGTTCCTCGAATACCGCGAGCATGATCGCGAGGCCGCCGGCAAGCACCGGCACGCGATCGGGTTTCAGCGCGATCAGCTTCAGCCGGTTCACGTTCTCGGCCTTGATCAGCGCGCGCTTCAGGCGTTCGAGCCCGCCGCGCGAAATGCCGTGCGTGATGCCGGCGTCGTTGAAGCCGTTCGCCTCGACGAGCTCCGCGAGCGCACGCGCGGTGCCCGACGAACCGATCGCCTGGTCCCATCCGGCCTTCTTGTACTCGCTGGAAATGATCTGAATCTCGCGCTTGGCCGCGAGTTCGGCCTGCCGCATCGTGTATTCGTCGACGTTGCCGGCCGGGAAGAATGCCCGGCTATGGCTCACGCAGCCGATGTAGAGGCTCTCCATCACGAGCGGCGTGTAGTGCGAGCCGATGATGAATTCGGTCGAGCCGCCGCCGATGTCGACGACGAGCCGCTTGCCCGCGCTCGCCGGCACCGAATGCGCGGCACCCGCATAGATCAGGCGCGCCTCTTCGCGACCCGCGATCACTTCGATCGGAAAACCGAGCGCCGCTTCGGCTTCGCCGAGGAATTCGCCCGCGTTCTTCGCGACGCGCAGCGTGTTGGTCGCCACCGCGCGCACATGATCGGGATGGAAATCGCGCAGGCGCTCGCCGAACCGCTTGAGCGCCTCCCAGCCACGTTCCTGCGACGCGCGATCGAGCATCTTGTCGCTCGACAGCCCCGCGGCCAGTCGAACCGGCTCGCGCAGCGCATCGACGGGATAGATCTGGCTGCCCGCCGGCGTTTCCTCGACGCGCCCGACGATCAGCCGGAAGCTGTTCGAGCCGAGATCCACGGCAGCCAGCAAGTGGGGGGATGTAACCATCAGAAGGGGGCTCCGTGCGCGTTCGCCCGCGGCAGCCGCTCCGGCCTCGCTGGACGATCAATCAAAGGCGATATTTTAAGCGTGGAACGCTTGCCATTGCCACGCTTCACGGGCATGTACTCGGGTAGAAAGTATATGGCCGAAACATTTATGAGACGAATCGGTTCAAGCGTAGAATTTCCCGATATAAATACATTATTGTCATCAGCACGTCATCGTACCGTGAGAGTTTCCGAGCGTCCTTTCGAATCATCGCCCGAATCACCCCCTACTCTGCCGATGTCCGTCCGCTATCCGCTTCTCAATCGTGAACTCGGCATCCTCGGCTTCAACGAGCGCGTGCTGGCCCAGGCAGCCGACCCGCACATTCCGTTGCTCGAGCGACTGCGCTTCATCTGCATCACCAGCAGCAACCTCGACGAGTTCTTCGAAGTCCGGATGGCCGGCCTCCAGGAACAGATCCGCGACAACCCGGGCGCCCTGACGCCCGACGGCATGTCGCTGCAGCACGCTTACGATCTCGTCGTCGAGCGCGCGCAGCGGCTCGTGCACCGCCAGTACACGATGCTGCACGAAACCGTGCTCCCCGCGCTCGAACAGGAAGGCATCTACTTCCACGCGAGCGACTCGTGGAACGACGAGCAGCTCGAATGGGCGCGCCGCTACTTCCTCGACGAACTGCTGCCGGTGCTGACGCCGATCGGCCTCGATCCCGCGCATCCGTTCCCGCGCGTGCTGAACAAGAGCCTGAACTTTGTCGTCGAGCTCGAAGGCCGCGACGCGTTCGGCCGCCAGGCGGTGATGGGCATCGTGCAGGCGCCGCGCGCGCTGCCGCGCGTCGTGCGCATGCCGCAGGCGCTGTCGGGCTTCGAGCACGGCTTCGTGCTGCTCAGCTCGTTCATGCAACGCTTCGTCGGCGAACTGTTCCCGCAACTGGTCGTGAAGAGCTGCAACCAGTTCCGCATCACGCGCAACAGCGAGCTGTTCGTCGACGAGGACGAAATCACCAACCTGCGCGTCGCGCTGCAGGGCGAACTGCCCGCGCGCCACCTCGGCAATGCGGTACGGCTCGAAGTGTCGGCCGATACGCCCACGCATATCGTGCGACGCCTGCTCGAGGAAAGCCTGCTCGGCGAGAAGGACTGCTACCGCGTGTCCGGCTCCGTGAACCTCGTGCGGCTGATGCAGATCCCCGATCTCGTCGATCGACCCGACCTGAAGTTCGCGCCGTTCACCGCATCGATCCCGCCCGCGATCGCGAACGCGCCGACGATGTTCGACGCGATCGACGACGGCGACATCCTGCTGCATCACCCGTACGAGAGCTTCCAGCCGGTGCTCGAACTGCTGCAGCAGGCCGCGAAGGACCCGAGCGTCGTCGCGATCAAGCAGACGATCTATCGCACCGGCACCGATTCGCCGCTGATGGACGCGCTGATGGAAGCCGCGCGCAACGGCAAGGAAGTGACCGTCGTCGTCGAGCTGCTCGCGCGCTTCGACGAGGAAACCAACATCAACTGGGCGTCGCAGCTCGAAGCCGTCGGCGCGCACGTCGTGTACGGCGTGGTCGGCCACAAGTGCCACGCGAAGATGATGCTGATCGTGCGGCGCGTCGTGCAGAACGGCAACGCGTCGCTGCGCCGCTACGTGCACCTCGGCACCGGCAACTATCATCCGCGCACCGCCCGCCTCTACACCGACTTCGGGCTGATGACGGCCGACCAGAAGATCTGCGAGGACGTCCATCACGTGTTCCAGCAGCTGACCGGGATCGGCGGCGAGCTCACGCTGCACGAGCTGTGGCAGTCGCCGTTCACGCTGCATCCGCGCATCATCGAATCGATCCGCGCGGAGATCGACAATGCACGCGCCGGCAAGCGCGCGCGCGTGGTCGCGAAGATGAACGCGCTGCTGGAGCCGTCGGTGATCGCCGCGCTGTACGAAGCGTCGCAGGCCGGCGTGAAGGTCGACCTGATCGTGCGCGGCGTGTGCGCGCTGAAGCCGGGCGTGCCGGGGCTGTCGGACAACATCACGGTGCGCTCGATCGTCGGGCGCTTCCTCGAACACCACCGCATCTACTATTTCCACGCGGGCGGCGCCGAAGACGTGTATCTGTCGAGCGCCGACTGGATGGACCGCAACCTGTTCCGCCGCGTCGAAGTCGCGTTCCCGATCCGCGAGCGCAAGCTGAAGCGCCGCGTGATCGCCGAAGGGCTGTCGGTCTGTCTCGGCGACAACCAGTCGGCCTGGCAGATGCTCAGCGACGGCCACTACCGCCGGCGGCGCGCGGGCAAGACGATCCGCAATGCGCAACTCGGGCTGCTCGCGAAGTTCTGTTCGTAGACATACGGCGCGCGGTTTCGCGTGCCGCGTAACAAGCAAAAAAGCACAGCCCGAGGGCTGTGCTTTTTTCATTCCGCCGGGGTGCCGACGTGAGGCACCGCTTCGCGTGACGCGCTCACGCCTCGAACGCGGCCGGCCGGATCGCGATAATCCGCGAGCCCGGGAAGCGCGCGGTGAACGTGCTGCCGCGCCCTTCCTCGCTCTGCACGTACAGGTGCGAGTCGTGCCGCTGCAGCACGTGCTTGACGATCGCGAGGCCGAGCCCCGTGCCGCCCGTATCGCGCGAGCGGCTGCGGTCCACGCGGTAGAAGCGTTCGGTCAGCCGCGGCAGGTCGGCGGCCGGAATGCCGAAGCCGCTGTCGGTGACGGAGAACACGCCCTGCGCGCCCTCGCGCCGCCACGACACGAAAATCTTGCCGCCGTCCGGCGTATAGCGGATCGCGTTGGTCACGAGATTCGCGAACGCACTGAACACTTCGGTCTGCGCGCCCGTCACGCCGAGCGTCTCGTCGATCGCGAACGCGATCTCGTGATGCCCGTTCGACAGCGTCTGCGCATCTTCCTTCAGATGGTCGAACACGGCACGCATGTCGATCGCGTGATCCATCGGCGGCTTGCTTTCGCCCTCGAGCTTCGCGAGCACCAGCAGGTCGGTGACGATGTGCCGCATCCGCGACGCCTGCTGCTCCATCATCTCGAGATAGCGCGCGCGATCTTCCTCGTTCAGCGGCAGTTCGCGCATCGTCTCGAGGAAGCCCGACAGCACGGTGAGCGGCGTCTTCAGTTCGTGCGACACGTTCGCGACGAAGTCGCGCCGCATCGCGTCGGTCCGCTCGAGCTCCGTGATGTCCTGCGTGAGCAGCAGCTTGCGGTTCTCGCCGTATGGGAACACCTGCACTTCCAGCACGTTCTGCCGCGAGTCGCCCATCCCGCGCATCACGAGCGTCTCGTCGTAATGCTGCGCGTTCAGGTAACGAACGAACTCCGGATGACGCACCAGGTTCGTGATGTGCTGGCGCAGGTCGCGCTTCGCATCGAGGCCGAAGTGCACCTCGGCGATCGCGTTGCACCACTCGATCTGGTCATGGTCGTCGAGCATCGCGACGCCATTCGGCGACGCCTGGATCGCCTGGATGAAGCGCGAATGCTGCTGCTCGACCTGGCGCACCTGCGCATGCCACTGCTTCGCGAGCTTGTGCAGCCGGTAGTAGATTTCGCCCCAGATGCCCGGTGCGCTCGGCACCTCGCCATAGACGGGCGCATCGAGCAGACGCCACAGGCGTTGCGTATGGAAGGTGCTGAAGAAGCCCTGCGCGACCAGCATCACGACCGCGAACCCGAGGGCCGCGGTCGGGCCGGCGAATACGCCGACCAATACGCTGATCAGCACGAGCAGCACGAGCGACACCAGAAAGCGCGCCCAGATGATGTTCATGATTCAGCGTCCGAAAGAATGAACGGCATGCCGCGGCACACGGCATGTCCGGATACGTTACGCGTGCTTGGCGAGCCGGTAGCCGCTGCCGCGCACGGTCTCGATCATCGCATCGCAGCCGGCCGGTTTCAAGGCCGCGCGCAATCGTTTGATATGGACGTCGACGGTGCGTTCCTCGACGAACACATGATCGCCCCAGACCTGGTCGAGCAGTTGCGTGCGGCTGTGCACGCGCTCCGGATGCGTCATGAAGAAATGCAGCAGGCGGAATTCGGTCGGGCCGAGATCGAGCTTGATCTCGCTGCCGTCGCCGTGCGCGGCGACCCGATGCGTGGCCGGATCGAGGCGCAGCCCGTTGATCGACACGACGTCCTCGGTCAGTTGCGGCGCGCGGCGGCGCAGCACGGCCTTGATGCGCGCCATCAGTTCCTTCGGCGAGAACGGCTTCGTCACGTAGTCGTCCGCGCCGATCTCGAGGCCGAGCACCTTGTCCTGCTCGTCGCCGCGCGCGGTCAGCATGATGATCGGGATGTGCTTGGTCCGTTCGTTGTTGCGCAGGTCGCGCGCGAACGCGATGCCGGACTTGCCCGGCAGCATCCAGTCGAGCAGCACGAGATCGGGCAGCACGTCGCTGATCAGGTTCTGCGCCTGCTCCGCGTTGTACGCGCGGATCGGGCAGTGACCGGCATGCTGGAGATTCACCGAGATCAGTTCGGAAATCGCTGGCTCATCTTCGACGACGAGAATGTTGCTGGGCATCGGCACCTCTGTTCTTCCTATACGGAGTCGATTAACTGTTGGCTTCGCGATCGAGCGTGTCGCGCGGCTGGTGCCGCACGTCGGTGCCCTTCACGATGTAGATGATGAATTCGGCGATGTTCTTCGCGTGGTCGCCGATCCGTTCGATCGCCTTCGCGATGAACAGATACTCGAGGCCGACCGAGATCGTGCGCGGATCTTCCTGCATGTACGACACGAGCTTGCGCACGAACGCGCGGAATTCGAGGTCGATTTCCTTGTCGTCCTTGACGATCTGCGCGGCCGCCACCGTATCGAGGCGCGCGAACGCGTCGAGCGCGCGGCGCAGGATCGTCACGGCCATCTCGCCCGACACCTTGATCTCGGCGATGTTCACCGCACGCGCGGCCGGTTCTTCGATCAGGCGGCGCACGCGCTTCGCGATCTTCTCGGCCTCGTCGCCGGCGCGCTCGAGGTTCGTAATCGTTTTCGAAATCGACATCAGAAGACGCAGGTCGCGCGCGGCCGGCTGCCTCCGCGCGATGATGTTGCCGCACTCCTGGTCGATGTCGACTTCCATCGCGTTCAGCGTTTCCTCGGCCGCGATCACCTTCTCGGCCGCATCGCGGTCGAATTCGTTCAGCGCATGCATCGCGCCGACGATCTGCGACTCGACGAGCCCGCCCATTTCCAGCACTTTCGACGACACGGCATTCAGGTCCGCGTCGAACTGGCTCGACAGATGTTTATCCGACATGGTTGTGGTTCTCCGTCATCAGCCGAAACGGCCGGTGATGTAGTCTTCCGTTTCCTTGCGCACCGGCTTGATGAAGATCTTTTCGGTTTCGCCGAATTCGATCAGCTCGCCCAGGTACATGTAGGCCGTGAAGTCCGAGCAGCGCGCGGCCTGCTGCATGTTGTGCGTGACGATCACGACCGTGTAGTCGCTCTTCAGCTCCGCGATCAGTTCCTCGATGCGGCCCGTCGAGATCGGGTCGAGCGCCGAGCACGGCTCGTCGAGCAGCAGCACTTCCGGACGGATCGCGATGCCGCGCGCGATGCACAGACGCTGCTGCTGGCCGCCCGACAGACCGTAGCCGCTCTGGTTCAGCTTGTCCTTCACTTCGTTCCACAGCGCGGCCTTCGTCAGCGCCCACTCGACGCGATCGTCCATCTCCGAGCGCGTGAGCTTTTCGAACATCTTCACGCCGAACGCGATGTTGTCGTAGATCGACATCGGGAACGGGGTCGGCTTCTGGAACACCATGCCGATCCGCGCACGCAGCAGCGAGATGTCGCGCTTGGTGGTCAGCAGGTTCTCGCCGTCCATCAGGATTTCGCCTTCGGCGCGCTGCTCCGGATAGAGCGCGAACATCTTGTTGAACGTGCGCAAGAGCGTCGACTTGCCGCAGCCCGACGGGCCGATGAACGCCGTCACCTTCCCTTCGGGAATGCGCAGGTTGATGTTCTTCAGCGCGTGGAACTTGTTGTAGAAGAAGTTGAGGTTGTTGACCTCGATCTTCGCGTTCAGTGGCGCCAGCGGACGGCCATGCGACGCATCGTGCGTGCCGGCGGGCGCAGCGGTGCGCTCGACGGGATTCAGGTGGCTTTCTGCCATATTCATCGGATTGCTCCGCCGTTACTTTTTCGAGAAGATTGAGCGCGCCAGGATGTTGAGTCCGAGCACCCCGAGCGTGATCAGGAACACGCCCGCCCATGCGAGCGACTGCCATTCGGCGAACGGGCTCATCGCGAACTTGTAGATCGTGACGGGCAGGTTGGCCATCGGCTGGCTCATGTCGACCGAGAAGAACTGGTTCGACAGGGCCGTGAACAGCAGCGGCGCCGTTTCGCCGGCGATCCGCGCGACCGCGAGCAGCACGCCCGTCACGATCCCGCCGACCGACGCGCGCAGCGTGATCTTCAGCACCATGCGCCACTTCGGCGTGCCGAGCGCGACGGCTGCTTCGCGCAGCGCGTTCGGCACGAGCTTCAGCATGTTCTCGGTCGTGCGGATCACGATCGGGATCTGCAGCAGCGCGAGCGCGATCACGCCGGCCCAGCCCGAGAAGCGCCCCGACTTCGCGACGACGATCGCGTACACGAACAGGCCGATCACGATCGACGGCGCCGACAGCAGGATGTCGTTGATGAAGCGGATCGTGCTCGCCAGCAGGTTCTTCTGGCCGTATTCGGCGAGATAGACGCCCGCGAGGATGCCGATCGGCGTGCCGACCAGCGTGCCGAAACCGCACAGCAGCAGGCTGCCGACGATCGCGTTCGCCAGGCCGCCGCCTTCGGTGTTCGGTGCCGGCGTCGATTCGGTGAACAGCTGCAGCGACAGGCCGCCGACACCGAGATGCACCGTCGTGTAGAGAATCCACACGAGCCACAGCAGGCCGAATGCCATCGCGGCGAGCGACGCGGTCAGCGCAATCGCGTTGGTCACCTTGCGCTTGCGCTGCAGGCGGTTGCGCATCGCGTCGAGCGCGGCGCCGTTCGGCCCCGGGAAATTCATGATGGGCTCGCTCATTTCTTGCCCTCTCCCTTCTCGAGACGAAGCAGCAGCAGTTTGGAGATGGACAGCACGATGAACGTGATCACGAACAGGATCAGGCCCAGTTCCATCAGGGCGGACGTATGCAGGCCCGGTTGCGCTTCCGCGAATTCGTTCGCGAGCGCCGACGTGATGCTGTTGCCCGGTGCGAACAGCGACACGCTGTCGAGCAGGTTCGTGTTGCCGATCACGAAGGTCACGGCCATCGTTTCGCCGAGCGCGCGGCCGAGGCCGAGCATCACGCCGCCGATCACGCCGGTCTTCGTATAGGGCAGCACGACCTTCCACATCACTTCCCACGTCGTGCAGCCGATCCCGTACGCCGATTCCTTCAGCAGCACGGGCGTGACTTCGAACACGTCGCGCATCACCGATGCGATGTACGGGATGATCATGATCGCGAGGATCACGCCGGCCGCGAGAATGCCGATGCCGATCGGCGCGCCGGCCGTCAGCGGACCGAGCACCCACACGTCCTTGAAGAGACGGCCGATCGGTTTCTGGAAGTATTCGGCGAAGATCGGCGCGAACACGAGCAGGCCCCACATGCCGTACACGATCGACGGAATCGCGGCGAGCAGTTCGATCGCGATGCCGAGCGGGCGGCGCAGCCACACGGGCGACAGTTCGGTGAGGAACAGCGCGATGCCGAAGCTGACCGGCACCGCGATGACGAGTGCAATCAACGACGTCACGATCGTGCCGTAGATCGGCACGACTGCGCCGTAGACATCCGAGTTCGGATCCCACTCGGATTGCCACAGGAAGCCGAGGCCGAACTTCTGGATGGTCGGCAGCGACGCAATGATGAGGGAAACGATGATCCCGCCCAGCAGCAGCAGGGTCACGATCGCGGCGAGCCGTGCGAGGCCGCCGAACAGAACGTCTCCGAGACGGCTCGGCGCGCGTTGCTGCGCGGCATCGGACCGGGAGGACGTGTACGAAATATCAGACATGGGCGCCTGTTCTGGATCGCCGGGCGCCGTAACGCCCGGCCTTACCGCACACACTGCCCGGCCGGCACGACCGGGCAGCGAACCGCTGGATGGCTTACTCTGCGGCGACCGGCTTGCCCGATGCGTCCGTCACCTTCGTCTTCCACTGCTTGCGGATTTCCGTCTCGACCGATGCCGGCAGCGAGATGTAGTCGAGGCTGTCGGCAGCCTTCTCGCCGTTCTTGAACGCCCAGCTGAAGAACTTCAGCGTTTCGGCGCCCTGCTCCGGCTTGTCCTGCTTCGCGTGCAGCAGCACGAACGTCGCGCCGACGACCGGCCATGCTTCCTTGCCCGGCTGGTTCGTCAGGATCTGGTAGAACGACTTCGACCAGTTCGCGCCTGCAGCAGCGGCCTTGAACGTTTCGGTCTTCGGCTCGACCACCGTGCCCGTCGAGTTCTTCAGGGCCGTGTAGATCATGTTGTTCTTCTTCGCGTACGCCCACTCGACGTAGCCGATCGCGCCCGGCAGGCGCTGCACGAACGCCGCGACGCCGTCGTTGCCCTTGCCGCCCGTACCCGTCGGCCAGTTGACCGTCGTGCCTTCGCCGATCTTCGACTTCCATTCGTCGTTGACCTTCGACAGGTAGTTCGTCCAGATGAAGCTCGTGCCCGAGCCGTCAGCGCGGCGAACGACCGCGATGTCCGTATCCGGCAGCTTGACCTTCGGGTTCAGCGCGGCGATCGCCGGGTCGTTCCACTTCTTGATCTTGCCGAGATAGATGTCGCCGAGCACCGGGCCCGACAGCGTCAGTTCGCCGGCCTTCACGCCCGGCACGTTGATCACCGGCACCACGCCGCCGACCACCGTCGGGAACTGGAACAGGCCTTCCTTCGCGAGCTCGTCATCCTTCAGCGGCGCGTCCGAACCGGCAAAATCGACCGTCTTCGCGACGATCTGCTTCAGGCCGCCCGACGAGCCGATACCCTGGTAGTTCACCTTCGCGCCGCCGGACTGCTGGTAGTCCGCAGCCCATTTCGTATAGATCGGCATCGCGAACGTGCTGCCTGCGCCCGTGATGTCGGCAGCTTGCGCGGCGACTGCGAAAAGCGCGCCAGCCAGGCCGGCAATCGCGGTTTGCATCAATTTCATGAGACCTCCAGTGTGTGAGCGGATGACTACGGCACCGCGAAGGTTAGGGGCTCCTCATGACGATAATGTGACAATCGATGAAACTGGCGTGACAGTAACATGACTGGTTGAAAGGGTGTAGCGGGCCCGGTTCGGGCAGCAGCACAAGCGCGGCGTGGCGGGGTTGGCGGCAAGAATTGCCGGTCGGGAAGAGGCAGATCCGCGCCCGCCGATGCGGGTTGCGAGCGGATCGTATCGCAGCGCGCGCGGGCCGGAAAGCCCCTTGCCGCGGCTGTCACGATTCAGGGACGGAGGATTTCTTTGATCAGACGAAATCCGCGTCGAAAGCGCCTTCTGTTTAATAGCGCAAACCTTTGCGTCTGACGAATTGCGGCGCCCGCAGGCGCCGCATGTCGAATCACCGGGGCGGCGGCGCGCACACGGCCGGACCGTCGCGCGCCGTCGCCGAGCCGGTTCAGGCCGTCGCCGCGCGCACCGCGTCGGCGATCGCTTCCGCGTGACGCGTCGCGTCGGCCGCATGCCGGGCCTCGACCATCACGCGCAGCACGGGCTCGGTGCCCGACGCGCGGATCAGCACGCGGCCGTGACCGGCCAGCGCGCCTTCGGCCGCGTCGATCGCCGCGCGAATCGATGCGTTGCCCTTCCAGTCGGCACCCGGTTTCATCCGCACGTTGATCAGCTTCTGCGGGAACAGCGTGACGCCGTCGAGCATCTGCGCGAGCGTGCGGCCGCTGCGCTTGAGCGCGGCCAGCACGAGCAGCGCCGACACGATGCCGTCGCCGGTCGAGTGGCGGTCGAGCGACAGGATGTGGCCCGAGCCTTCCGCGCCGAGCTGCCAACCGCGCTCGCGCAACTGTTCGAGCACGTAGCGGTCGCCGACCGCCGCGCGCACGAACTCGACGCCCTCACGCTGCAGCGCAACTTCGACCGCGAAGTTCGTCATCAGCGTGCCGACCGCGCCGTCGACCTTGCCGACGGTCGCGATGCGGTCCTTCACGAGCACGTAGAGCAGCTCGTCGCCGTTGTACAGCCGGCCGGTCGAATCGACGACCTGCAGGCGGTCCGCATCGCCGTCGAGCGCGATGCCGAGGTCCGCATGGTTCGCCCGCACCGCGCGCATCAGCGCGTCGGGCGCCGTCGCGCCGACCCCGTCGTTGATGTTGAAGCCGTTCGGCGCGACGCCGACCGGGATCACGTCCGCGCCGAGCTCGTGGAACACGTGCGGCGCGATCTGGTACGCGGCGCCGTGCGCGCAATCGATCACGAGCTTCAGCCCGCGCAGATCGTAGGCGGCCGGGAACGTGCTCTTGCAGAACTCGATGTAGCGGCCGGCCGCATCGTCGAGGCGGCGCGCCTTGCCGAGCCGGTCCGACGATGCGCATTCGAGCGGCTTGTCGAGCCATGCCTCGATTTCGGCTTCCGTTTCGTCGGGCAGCTTGTTGCCGTCGGCGGAGAAGAACTTGATCCCGTTGTCCTGGTACGGGTTGTGCGATGCGCTGATCACGACGCCGGCCGACAGGCGCAGCGCGCGCGTGAGATACGCGACGCCCGGCGTCGGCATCGGGCCGGCCAGCATCACGTCGACGCCGGCCGCCGAGAAGCCGGCCTCGAGCGCGGCCTCGAGCATGTAGCCCGACACGCGCGTGTCCTTGCCGATCAGTACCGTCGGCCGTGCACCGGCCGCGACGTCGGCCGCACCGGCCAGTACCTTGCCGGCTGCATAGCCGAGACGCAACACGAAATCAGGCGTGATGGGCGCCTCGCCCACCGTGCCGCGAATGCCGTCCGTGCCGAAATATCGACGTCCCATGGCGAACCTTCCTCCTTCGTCTTTCTGATTTCTGACTTATCGTTGCCGCGCGGCTTCGCGCACGGCGTTCCAGACCTTCAACGCATCGACCGTCGCCGCGACGTCGTGCACGCGCACGATCGCAGCTCCACGCTCGAGCGCGCACAACGCGGCCGCCACGCTCGCCGCGACGCGTTCCATCGGCGGCTTGCCGCCGATCACCGCGCCGAGCATCGACTTGCGCGACATGCCCGCGAGAATCGGATACGCGCGCCCGTCGGGCCGCGCCGGCGCCGTGTCCGGCAACGCGGCCAGCAGCGCGTAGTTGTCGTCGACCACCGCCTTGCCGAACCCGAAGCCCGGATCGACGCAGATCCGTTCCGGCGCGACGCCCGCGTCGCGCAGCGCCTGCGCGCGCGCGGCGAGAAAATCGCGCACGTCGCTTACGACGTCGCCGTAATCGGGCTCGCCGACCTGCATCGTCTGCGGCTCGCCGAGCATGTGCATCGCGCACAGCCCGCTGTTACCCTCGCGCACCGCATCGATCGCGCCCGGCTGACGGAAACCCCAGATGTCGTTGATCAGGTCCGCGCCGGCAGCGAGCGCCGCGCGCATCACGGCCGGCTTGTAGGTGTCGATCGACAGCGGCACGTTCAGCGGCCGCAACGCTTCGACCAGCGGGATCACGCGCGCGAGTTCCTCGTCGAGCGGCACGGGCGGGGCGCCGGGACGCGTCGACTCGCCACCGATGTCGATCAGGTCGACGCCTTCGGCGATCATCCGCTCGGCCTGGCGCAGCGCATCGTCGCGCGCGAGGAAGCGGCCGCCGTCGGAGAACGAATCGGGGGTGGCGTTCAGAATGCCCATCACGAGCGGGCGCTCGAACGTCAGGGAGAAACGGCCGCACTGCAGCGGCGCGGGAATGGATGCTGAAACAGCGGAATCGGGCACGGGCGGGAGGCGTTGATGAATGCAAAACGGGCCGGTGTGAAGCCACACCAGCCCGTGAACGGTGCTACGGCGAAGGTCAGGCCGGCGAAGCAGGCGCCGGCGCGTTGCCGGGCTTCACTTCGGCGGTGGTGCCGCCGCCCGACGAATCGCCGCCGACAGCCGGCGAACTCTTCGGCGAGCGCGGCGGACGCCCTTCCATGATGTCGTTGATCTGATCGGCGTCGATCGTTTCCCACTCCATCAGCGCGGCCGTCATTGCCTCCACCTTGTCGCGGTTCTCTTCGAGCAGGCGGCGTGCAAGGCCGTACTGTTCGTCGAGCACGCGGCGGATTTCGCCGTCGACCTTCTGCTGCGTCGCTTCCGAGATCGTGCGCGTGAAGCCTCGGCCGAACGGGCCGTTGTCGCTCTCGTCGTCGACGTAGACCATCGGCCCGAGCGCGTCGGTCATGCCGAAACGGGCCACCATCGCGCGTGCCGTCTGCGTCGCCTTGTTGAAGTCGTCCGACGCGCCGGTGCTGATCAGGTTCAGGAACAGCTCCTCGGCCACGCGGCCGCCGAACAGGATCGCCAGGCGGTCGAGCAGGTAATCCTTCGAATACGTCTCGTTGTCGTGCTCCGGCAGCTGCCACGTGACGCCCAGCGCGCGACCGCGCGGGATGATCGTGACCTTGTGTACCGGATCGGCCTTCGGCAGCAGCTTCGCGATCACCGCGTGGCCCGACTCGTGGTAAGCCGTGGCGCGCTTCGCTTCCTCGCGAATCACCGCCGACTTGCGCTCCGGACCCATGAAGATCTTGTCCTTCGCGTCCTCGAAATCCTGCATCTCGACGATGCGCTTGCCGCGGCGGGCGGCGAACAGCGCCGCTTCGTTCACGAGGTTCGCGAGATCGGCGCCCGAGAAGCCCGGCGTGCCGCGCGCGATGACCGCTGCGTCGACGTCGTTCGCGATCGGCACCTTGCGCAGGTGCACGCGCATGATCTGCTCGCGGCCGCGGATGTCCGGCAGGCCGACATAGACCTGGCGGTCGAAACGACCCGGACGCAGCAGCGCCTTGTCGAGCACGTCGGAACGGTTGGTCGCGGCGATCACGATCACGCCCGAGTTCGCTTCGAAGCCGTCCATCTCGACCAGCATCTGGTTCAGCGTCTGCTCGCGCTCGTCGTTGCCGCCGCCCATGCCGGCGCCGCGATGACGGCCGACCGCGTCGATTTCGTCGATGAACACGATGCACGGCGCGTGCTTCTTCGCCTGCTCGAACATGTCGCGCACACGGGCCGCGCCGACGCCGACGAACATTTCGACGAAGTCGGAACCCGAGATGCTGAAGAACGGGACCTTCGCTTCACCGGCGATCGCGCGGGCCAGCAGCGTCTTGCCGGTACCCGGAGGGCCGACGAGCAGCACGCCGCGCGGAATGCGACCGCCCAGCTTCTGGAATTTCTGCGGGTCGCGCAGGAAGTCGACGAGCTCGGACACTTCCTCCTTCGCTTCGTCGCAGCCCGCGACGTCGGAGAAGTTCACCGCGTTGTTGTTCTCGTCGATCAGCCGCGCGCGCGATTTCCCGAACGAGAATGCGCCGCCTTTGCCGCCTCCCTGCATCTGCCTCATCATGTAGAACCAGAACACGATGATCAGGATCGTCGGCCCGAGGTAGTACAGCGCGGACATCAGCGCGTTCGGCTCGTCGTCGGCCTTGCCGCTGACCTGCACGCCGTACTTCATCAGATCGCCGACCATCCAGATGTCGCCGGGCGACACGATCTGGTATTTCTGGCCATCAGCCGGAGTGACGGTGAGGTTGCGCCCCTGAACGATGACGTTCTTGACCTTGCCGTTCTTGGCGTCGTCCATGAACTGCGAATAGGACACACCTTCCTGGACGCGGGGCTTGTCGAACTGCTTGAACACCGTAAACAGCACCAGTGCGATCACCAGCCACACTGCTGCCTTCGAAAACATATTGTTGTTCAAAGCACCACTCCTTCACTCGTAGACGAGCGCCTACATTTTCCTTGCGGCGCTCCTCGGTCATTCTAATCCAGTCCGACCACCCCTGCCATAAGGATTGACAACCGCCGCGATAGCGCTTCGCTTGTCTGGCAAGGGCCGGAGCCCGTTTGCGGCACGCCGCTGCGCGTCAGCGCGGATGCTTCAGATGCCGACCCAAAATGAACGTTTCGGACGATTTGTCGCGGGACGCCTTCGGCTTGCGCGGCGCGACAGTCTTAAACTGCTGTTTGAACTTTTCGACGATCTGGCTGTAGCCGCTGCCGTGAAAGCACTTCACGAGCAGCGCACCGTCCGGCTTCAGATGATTCTGCGCGAATTCGAGCGCCAGATCGCACAGATGCTCGATGCGCGCCGCGTCCGCCGAGGCCACGCCGGAGAGGTTGGGGGCCATGTCGGAAATAACAAGGTCCACCGCGCGACCTTCGAGCACTTCTTCGAGCCGGTGGAGGACGTCGTCCTCGCGGAAATCGCCCTGCAGGAAGTGGACGTCGGCGATCGGCTCCATCGGCAGGATGTCGAGCGCCACGATCGTGCCGTCGATGCCGCCTTCGCGCTCCGCGTCGCGCTTCTTGCCCTGCGCGAGCTTGTTGCGGGCATACTGGCTCCAGCTGCCCGGCGTCGCGCCGAGGTCGACGATCACCTGGCCCGGACGGATCAGCTTGTCCTGCTCGTCGATTTCCTTCAGCTTGTACGCGGCGCGCGCGCGATAGCCCTCCCGCTGCGCCATTTTGACGTACGGGTCGTTGATGTGGTCGTGCAGCCAGTGCTGGTTAAAGCGGTTTTTTGCCATTCGAGAGAGAGATTGCTGCTATTTGCTTCGTGAAGCCGTGCTTTTGGCGGATAATACGCGTCTTCTTCGCGCGGCTGCGGCCCCTTCCGGGCCCAAGCCGCGATTTTACGTGGTTTCGGCGCGCGGCTGATGCGGTAACTTCCCGCGATTCGCTTCTGACGCAGCGCGCCCCTATTTAGATTTCGACATTTCCATGCCCGCCCTTTCGCTTTCCCCCGCCGAGCGCTCCGCGCTGCGCTCCCAGGCCCATGCGCTCAAGCCCGTCGTGCTGATCGGCGCCGAAGGGCTCACCGACGCCGTGCTGAAGGAAATCAAGGTGCACCTCGCTGCGCACCAGTTGATCAAGATCCGTGTGTTCGGTGACGAGCGCGACGAGCGCGTCGCCATTTACGACGAGATCTGCGACCGCCTGAACGCGGCGCCGATCCAGCACATCGGCAAGCTGCTGGTGATCTGGAAGCCCGAGGCTGCCGTGACGGCCCCGGCCCGCGGCCGTCGTGCCGGCGCGCTGCCGAGCGCGGCCGAAGCCGTCGACGACAAGAAAGGCCGTGCACCGCGCACCGTCAAGGTCGTCAAGGTGTCGCCGAACGCGAGCCCGGTGCGCCGTCCGCGGCCGGTGAAGGTCACGGTGCGCGGCAACGAGCGCGTGACGGCAGGCGGCACGGTGAAGCGCGCGAAAAAGCGTCAGGCCAGCACGAAGCGGCCGCACCAGGGCAAGTAATCCCGCCGCGCGGCACGGGGCACCCCGTGCCGCGTTGCCCGCGCGGCGCTCAGGCCATTCAGGCGTCTTGCGCCGGCAGACGCCAGATCAGCATCAGCCCCAGCACGCTCTCGACGAGATAGAACAGGCTCGAGACGCCGTGCAGCATCCCGAAGCGGCTCGCATACGGCGAGTTCGCGATATCGGTGCCCGCCTCCATCGCGGCCACCCGCAGCGCGTTCATGAACGGCTGCAACGCAAAATACCCGACCAGCACGCACGCGACCATCGCCGCGACGATCCAGCGCACGCGACGATAATCGCCGCTGCCGCGCCGCACCTGCTGGTTCGACAGCGCGAGCAGCAGCACGCCGCATACCACACCGAGGATCGCCTCGATGCGGAACAGCTGGGCGGCGACCGAGCCGGCCGTCATCCGCTCCAGCGTCCGGAACAGCACGGGCGCGACCGCATACCCGATCGTCAGCAGGCTGCCGACCCACACGGCCGACAGCAGACGGAACACGCGATGCGGCATCACGTCGCCCCGCTTCAGATATAGCTGACCGAGATGATTTCGTACTCGCGCACGCCGCTCGGCGCCTGCACGGCCGCGACGTCGCCTTCGGACTTGCCGATCAGCGCGCGCGCGATCGGCGAGCTGACCGAGATCAGGCCGTGATCGATATCGGCTTCGTCGTCGCCGACGATCTGGTACTTGACGGTGTCGCCGGACTCGAGATCCTCGAGTTCGACCGTCGATGCGAAGACCACGCGGCCTTCGGCGTCGAGCACGGTGGGATCGATGACCTGCGCGGCCGACAGCTTCGATTCGATTTCCGCGATGCGACCCTCGATGAAGCCCTGTTTTTCTTTCGCAGCGTCGTATTCGGCGTTTTCGGACAGATCGCCCTGTGCGCGAGCCTCCGCGATCGCGTTGATCACGGCCGGCCGCTCGACGGACTTGAGGCGCTGCAATTCATCGCGCAGTTGCTCTGCGCCACGCTTTGTCAACGGAATGGTGCTCATAAACGGCTCAATCGCTAAAAACGGCTATAAAAAAAATCACCGCGATTAAACGTATTTCCGGTGAACCGGAAACACCGCTTAATCGCGGCACGTGTTGCTTCGACAGGTAACTGACTGCTTAGTTTAGGCGAGCGTGAAGACCTTGTAAATCATAGACTTCCAGATCCTTCAGGTAGCGCAGGCCTTCGACGGCCGCGCGCGCGCCGGACATCGTCGTGTAGTACGTGACCTTGTGCGCCTGTGCGCTCATGCGGATCGAACGCGAATCGGCGATCGCCTGGCGCGTCTCGTCGACCGTCGTGAACACGAGTGCGATCTCGCCGTTCTTGATCATGTCGACGATGTGCGGACGGCCGTCCTTCACCTTGTTCACGACCTTCACCGGCACGCCGGCCGCTTCGATCGCGGCAGCCGTGCCCTTGGTCGCGACGATCGGGTAGCCGAGGTCGTGCAGCATGCGCGCGACTTCGACCGCCTTCGGCTTGTCGGCATCCATCACGGTGAGCAGCACCGTGCCCGACTCCGGCAGGCGCGAACCGGCCGCGAGCTGCGACTTGAACAGCGCTTCGCCGAAGGTCTGGCCGACGCCCATCACTTCGCCGGTCGAACGCATTTCAGGCCCGAGGACCGGATCGACGGTCGGGAACTTGACGAACGGGAACACCGCTTCCTTCACGCTGAAGTACGGCGGCTCGACTTCCTTCGTCACGCCCTGCTGCGCGAGCTTCTGGCCGACCATCGCGCGCGCCGCGATCTTCGCGAGCGGCAGGCTGGTCGCCTTCGACACGTACGGCACCGTGCGCGACGCGCGCGGGTTCACTTCGAGCACGTAGATGATGTCCTGCTTCGAACCGTCCGCCTGCGGCACCTGCTGGATCGCGAACTGCACGTTCATCAGGCCGACCACGTTCAGCGCCTTCGCCATCGCGCCCGTCTGGCGCTTCAGCTCGGCCACGGTTTCCTTCGACAGCGAGTACGGCGGCAGCGAGCATGCCGAGTCGCCCGAGTGGACGCCCGCCTGCTCGATGTGCTCCATCACGCCGCCGATGAACACCGACTCGCCGTCGCAGATGCAGTCGACGTCGCATTCGATCGCGTCGTTCAGGAAGCGATCGAGCAGCACCGGCGAATCGTTCGACACCTTCACGGCCTCGCGCATGTAGCGCTCGAGGTCGCGCGGCTCGTGGACGATTTCCATCGCACGGCCGCCCAGCACGTACGACGGACGCACGACGAGCGGGTAGCCGATTTCGGCCGCCAGCGCGAGCGCTTCGTCTTCGGCGCGCGCGGTGCGGTTCGGCGGCTGGCGCAGGCCGAGGTCCTGCAGCAGCTTCTGGAAGCGTTCGCGGTCTTCGGCCGCGTCGATCATGTCCGGCGACGTGCCGACGATCGGCACGCCGTGCGCCTCGAGGTCGAGCGCGAGCTTCAGCGGCGTCTGGCCGCCGTACTGGACGATCACGCCGACCGGCTTTTCCTTGTCGACGATCTCGAGCACGTCTTCCAGCGTCAGCGGCTCGAAGTACAGGCGGTCGGACGTGTCGTAGTCGGTCGACACCGTTTCCGGGTTGCAGTTGACCATGATCGTTTCGTAACCGTCCTCGCGCATCGCGAGGGCCGCGTGCACGCAGCAGTAGTCGAACTCGATGCCCTGGCCGATCCGGTTCGGGCCGCCGCCCAGCACCATGATCTTCTTGTTGGTGGTCGGCTGCGCCTCGCACTCTTCCTCGTAGGTCGAGTACATGTAGGCCGTCTTGGTCGCGAACTCGGCCGCGCAGGTGTCGACGCGCTTGTAGACCGGGCGCACGTTCAGTTCGACGCGGCGGCGACGGACGTCTTCCGGCGTCGCGCCGAGCAGCTTCGCGAGGCGGCGGTCGGAGAAGCCGCTCTGCTTCAGGAAGCGCAACTCGTCGAACGTCAGCGACGCGAGCGTGCGGCCCGCGAGCGCCTTTTCCTTCAGGATGATCTGCTCGATCTGCTCGAGGAACCACGGGTCGATCGCGGTTTCCGCGAAGATTTCCTCGGCCGTCATGCCGATGCGGAACGCATCGCCGACGTACCAGATGCGGTCCGGGCCCGGCTCGTGGATCTCGATCGCGATCTCGTCGCGGTCGGTCGACTTCTCGTCGAGACCGTCGACGCCGACTTCGAGGCCGCGCAGCGCCTTCTGGAACGATTCCTGGAACGTGCGGCCGATCGCCATCACTTCACCGACCGACTTCATCTGCGTGGTCAGGCGCGAATCGGCTTCGCGGAACTTCTCGAACGCGAAACGCGGGATCTTCGTGACGACGTAGTCGATCGTCGGCTCGAACGACGCCGGCGTCTGGCCGCCGGTGATTTCGTTCTTCAGCTCGTCGAGCGTGTAGCCGACCGCCAGCTTCGCCGCAACCTTCGCGATCGGGAAGCCGGTCGCCTTCGACGCGAGCGCCGACGAACGCGACACGCGCGGGTTCATCTCGATGACGACCATGCGGCCGTCCTTCGGGTTGATCGAGAACTGCACGTTCGAGCCGCCCGTGTCGACGCCGATCTCGCGCAGCACCGCGAGCGATGCGTTACGCAGGATCTGGTATTCCTTGTCGGTGAGCGTCTGCGCCGGCGCGACCGTGATCGAGTCGCCGGTGTGCACGCCCATCGGGTCGAGGTTCTCGATCGAGCACACGATGATGCAGTTGTCGGCGCGGTCGCGCACGACTTCCATCTCGTATTCCTTCCAGCCGAGCAGCGATTCCTCGATCAGCAGTTCGCGCGTCGGCGACAGGTCGAGGCCGCGCTTGCAGATCTCTTCGAATTCTTCGCGGTTGTATGCGATGCCGCCGCCCGAGCCGCCGAGCGTGAACGACGGACGGATCACGACCGGGTAACCGCTGCCGCCGGTGCCGGCCATGATCTCGGCGTGCACCTGGGTCGCTTCTTCCATCGAGTGCGCGATGCCCGACTTCGCGGAACCGAGACCGATCTTGGTCATCGCTTCCTTGAATTTCTGGCGGTCTTCCGCCTTGTCGATCGCTTCCGGCGACGCGCCGATCAGCTCGACGCCGAACTTCTCGAGCACGCCGTGGTGGTGCAGGTCGAGCGCGCAGTTCAGCGCGGTCTGGCCGCCCATCGTCGGCAGGATCGCGTCCGGGCGCTCCTTCTCGATGATGCGTGCGACCACTTCCCACGTGATCGGCTCGATGTACGTAACGTCGGCCGTGTTCGGGTCGGTCATGATCGTCGCCGGGTTGCTGTTCACGAGGACGACCTTGTAGCCCTCTTCACGCAGCGCCTTGCAAGCCTGCGCGCCCGAATAGTCGAACTCGCAAGCCTGGCCGATGATGATCGGGCCGGCGCCGATGATGAGGATGCTTTTGATGTCTGTGCGTTTTGGCATGGCTTGTGAATTCAGTAAGTAATCTTTGTCGTGGCGTTGTCGTCGGTCGGCAGGCCGCGCTCAGCTCATGGTGGCGAGCGCGAGCTTCACCGAGAAACCGATGAACAGGCCGCCCACGCTGCTCGCCGCGCCCGCCGCGAGCCTGCGGCGGCGGCGGAAATGCTCGGCGAGCCGTGCGCCCGCGAAGATCAGCGTGCTCAGGTACAGGAAGCTCGCGCATTGCGCGATCGCCCCGAGCACGACGAACGACAGCGCGGGATGCGGGAATGCCGGGTCGACGAACTGGATGAAGAACGAGATGAAGAACAGGATCGCCTTCGGATTCAGGAGGCTCACGATCAGCGCCTTGCGGAACGGCCGCTCGCCGTCGACCGCCTGCGGCGCGTCAGCCGGCGCATCGCTGCGCGCGCGCAGCTTCTGCCACGCGCTGCGCAGCATGCCTGAGCCGATGTAGAGCAGATACGCGGCGCCGCCGTACTTGACGACGGAGAACAGCAGCGGGTTCGCCTTCAGGAGCGACGCGACGCCCGCGGCGGACAGCACCATCAGCACCGTATCGCCGACGAACACGCCGCAAGCCGCGCGATAGCCGGCCTTCACGCCGCGCTGCGCCGCGAGCGACAGCACGTACATCGAGTTCGGCCCCGGCAGCAGGATGATGAAGATCACGCCGAACACGTAGGTCCAGATATCCGTGATGCCGAGTGCGTGGCCGAACATGATGCGAATCTCCCGTTCTTCGGTTGCTTCAGTTGCGTCAGGCGTTGCGCTGCTTCGCCGCGTCCATCAGTGCGGTGAAACGGTCGAACAGATAGCCGATGTCGTGCGGGCCGGGCGACGCTTCCGGGTGGCCCTGGAAGCAGAATGCCGGCTTGTCGGTCAGCTCGAAGCCCTGCAGCGTGCCGTCGAACAGCGACACGTGCGTCACGCGCGCGTTGGCCGGCAGCGAATCCGCGTCGACCGCGAAGCCGTGGTTCTGCGACGTGATCACCACGCGACCGTCGCCGAGATCCTTCACCGGGTGGTTCGCGCCGTGGTGGCCCGTCTTCATCTTGAGCGTCTTCGCGCCGACCGCGAGGCCCATGATCTGGTGGCCGAGGCAGATGCCGAAGGTCGGCACGCCACGCTCGATGAACTGCTTCGTGGCCGCGATCGCGTAGTCGCACGGTTCCGGATCGCCGGGGCCGTTCGACAGGAAGATGCCGTCCGGATTCAGCGCGAGCGCATCTTCCGCGCTCGCTTGTGCCGGCAGCACCGTCACGTGGCAACCGCGCTCCGCGAGCATGCGCAGGATGTTGTACTTGACGCCGAAGTCATACGCGACGACGCGGTACTTCGGCGCTTCCTGCATGCCGTAGCCGCTGCCGAGGCGCCATTCGGTCTGCTTCCACTCGAACGGCTTGGTGGTCGATACGACCTTCGCGAGATCCATGCCCGCGAGGCCCGCGAACGAGCGCGCGAGCTCGATCGCCTTCGCCTCGTCGTCCGAGCCGGCCAGGATGCAGCCGCTCTGCGCGCCCTTGTCGCGCAGGATCCGGGTCAGCTTGCGGGTATCGATGCCGGCGATCGCGACGACGCCTTCGTCGCGCAGGTAATCGCCGAGCGTGCGGTCCATGCGGAAGTTCGATGCGAGCGTCGGCAGATCACGGATGATCAGGCCGGCGGCATGGACTTTCGTGGCTTCGACGTCTTCGGCGTTGACGCCGACGTTGCCGATATGCGGGTAGGTGAGCGTGACGATCTGACGCGCGTAGCTCGGATCGGTCAGGATTTCCTGATAGCCGGTAATCGCGGTGTTGAACACGACTTCACCGATCGTGTGGCCTTCGGCCCCGATCGAATAACCACGAAAGACCGTGCCGTCGGCGAGTGCAAGCAAGGCGGGAGAAAAAGACGGCAACACGGGAGGCTCCTTGGGGAACACCCTGCTGCCGACCTGTTTACCCTGCCGCGCGAGCGCCGCGCTGCGTAGGCGCGCGGAATCGCTAGCTGGACGCGACCTGCGTTGTCGAGACGCGAACCCGGCGCGTGGCGCACGAGGCTTCGCGGCATCGCCCGACAGGCGGCGTGCGGCGGATGAACGGGATGAGTGAGGTAGGCGCTAGGGTGCGAGGTTGATCAGCACAAACTTTCAAATTATAGCCCGAAATTGGCCTTATCTTCAATCGATATGGCCGTCCGATCGTGCATGCGGCGCGCGTGACGGCGCGCGGTCGCGCACGACACTCGTTGCTGCGGCCCCGTTTCCGCAGCCGCCCTACCCGTCAGCGTACCGCCGGATCAACGTGCTTGCCAGCGCTGCGCGCGGGCCACACGCACCAGACCGCGCTCGCGAGCTGCAGCGCGAGCAGCACGCTCCATGCCGTGACGTGCGCGGCGGCCGGGTAATGGCCGTCGACGGCCGGCCAGTGCGACAGCACCGCGCCGATGCCGATCTGGAACGCAAAGATCAGCACGAAGATCACGAGCGTCAGCGTCGTATTCGCGCGGCCGATCAGATGCGCCGGAAAGCGACCGGCCAGCACCGCGTAGGTCAGGATCCCGACGCCGCCGAACATCCCGTAGGCCGCCCACAGCACGGCCGGCGGCAGCGGCACGCGCGCGACGATCGCGCCCTGCGTGGCGACGAACAGCGCCATGCCGATGCCGCAAAATGCCTGGACGGACACCCCGCGGCGCTCGAGCACGCGCGCCGCCGCGCCGAAGCCGACGCAGCCCGCCATCATCGCGAAGCCGAGCACCGACACGAGCCGCGCGGCGTGCTGCGCATCGAACCCCGCGACGTCGCGCAGGTACGGGCCGACCCACAGCGACTGCATCGCATAGAACACGCCCTGCGTGACGATCGAGAACGACGAAATCTTCCAGAACGCACGGCTGCCCAGGATGTGCCACGTGCCCTTGAACTGGCTGACGATCCCGCCCTGCTGACGCGGCCGCTCGGCTTCCGGCGCACCGAGGCCGATCGCGGCCGCGACGACGATCGTCAGCACCGCGAGGCCGCCGCAGATCACGCGCCAGCTCGTCACGCCGAGCAGCCAGGTCAGCGGCGAGCCGACCGCGACACCACCCAGGCCGCCGACCGCCATCACGAGACCGTTGACGAGCGGAAGCCGGCCGACCGGAAAATGCTGCGCGAGCGCCTTGAACGCCGCGCCGAGACACACCGATACGCCGACGCCGATCAGGAGCCGGCCGACCATCATCGTGCCGAGATCGTGCGCGATACCGAACACGGCGGCGCCGGCGGCCGCGAACAGCAGCATCCCGGCCGCCACGCGGCGCGGGCCGAAATGGTCGAGCAGCACGCCGGCCGGAATCTGCGCGCCGGCGAAGCCGAGGAAATAGAGACTGGTGAGCAGCCCGAGATCGGCGGCCGACAGCCCGAGCTCGTGCGTGACGAACGGCGCGAAGCCGAGATTGACGCCGCGGAACACGTACGACACGAAATATCCGATCGCAAACAGCGCGAGCACCCTCACCTGCACCGACGACATCGCTTCTCCTTGTGACTGCGCGCAGCGGCGGCCGCGCTGCCGCGCACAAACGAAAACGCCGTCACCTCGGTGACGGCGTTGCTACGCGTTTCGTCGGATGATAACGCAATCGCGCGGCCCGGTCGGGCCGCCGCGCCGCGATCGCGGCCGCGTTACTTCTTGCCCTTGTGCGCAGCGGCCTTCGGTGCAGCCTTCGCGGGCGCGGCCTTGGCCGCACGGGCCGCTGGCTTCGCGGCACCGTGCTTCGCGCCGCGCGACTTGCCGCCGACGGACAGGCTCGCGCGCTCGATATGCGCGCCGGCGGTCGACGTCGCGATCCGCTCCGGCCCCGGCTCGGCCGGCACCGCGCGGCCGACCGGCACGTGCAGCACGAGCGCCTGGCCCGGCATCGCGAGATCGCGATGCGTGCGGTTCCATGCCTTCAGCTGCGCGACCGACACGCCGTAGCGGCCGGCGATCGCCGCCATCGACTGCTTGCGGCGCACGCGGATCAGCATCTTGCGCGTGTCGGGCACGTCGGGCTCCATCGCGAGCACGCCGTTTTCCGCGACGTCCGCGCTGATGTCCTCGTCGTCGTCATCGCCGCGCGGCACGACGATCGTCGAGCCCGGCTTCAGGCGCATGCCGGCCGGAATCTTGTTGACCGACATCAGCGTGTCGGCGTCCACGCCGATCTTCTCGGCGATCGCGGCAGGGCGCGCGCGCTCGCTCACCGTATAGGTGGTCCACGTCGACAACTGGCCGTTGTAGGCCTTCAGGTTCTTCTCGAACGCCGCCGCGTTGTCGAACGGCAGCAGGATCTGCGGCTCGGTCGCGCCGAGGATCACCGGCTTCGCGAACGACGGGTTCAGCGAGCGGAACTCGTCGAGCGACAGATTCGCGAGCTTCGCGGCCACCGCCACGTCGATGTCGCGCGCCGTCGTGACCGTCACGAAATACGGGTGGTTGGGGATCTCCGGCAGCGTCAGGCCGAACTGCTGCGGATTCGCGATGATGTTCTTCACCGCCTGCAGCTTCGGCACGTAGTTGCGCGTCTCGTTCGGCATCCGCAGGCTCTGGTAGTCGGTCGGCAGGCCGGCCGCCTGGTTGCGCGCGATCGCGCGCTGCACGTTGCCTTCGCCCCAGTTGTACGCGGCCAGTGCGAGATACCAGTCGCCGAACATGTCATGCAGGCGCGATAGGTAGTCGAGCGCGGCGCTCGTCGACGCGAGCACGTCGCGACGCTCGTCCTGCCACATGTTGCGCTTCAGGTTGTACGTGCGGCCCGTGCCCGGCATGAACTGCCACATGCCGGCCGCCTTCGCGACCGACAGCGCCTGCGGGTTGAACGCGGATTCGATGAACGGCAGCAGCGCGAGCTCGGTCGGCATGTGGCGCGCCTCGAGCTCCTCGACGATGTGATAGAGGTACTTCTGCGAGCGCTCGGTCATGCGCTGCACGTAATCGGGACGTTGCGTGTACCAGGTCGTCTGCATGTCGACGAGGTCGCTCTGCAGGTCGGGCATCTGGAAGCCGCGGCGAATACGGCCCCAGAGATCGGAGTCCGCACTGGTCAGGTCGCCGACGGATTGCTTGTCGACGTCGACAGTTTCTTTGGCGGTGGCTGATTTACGGAGGTAGTTGGACGTCGCCTGCGAATCGGCGGCGTTGTTGGCGACAGGGGCCTGGCTCGCGCAAGCGGCGAGCAGCAGGACCACCATCGCACTCAATATAAGTCGCATGAAAATCTCGGCTTCCGACGGCTGGAAATTGCTGGCGATACTACGGAAGTGCGTGCTTCACGTCAATAAAAACACCGAAAACTCAGCGAAATCCTACATTTGCAGCAATTTTTACAGACGCCACCTGAGGTTTGGAGTCCTCCCGAAATCGTCATCGGAACCGGTTTTTCCACTCGCGCATCAGCGTGAATGCCGCCAGTCGATCCGGCACCGTTTCGTGCAGCTCGGCCTCGAGCGTCGCATGGATGGCCGCGCTGTCCGACCGCATGAACGGGTTGACGGCACGTTCGTGCGCGATCGTCGTGGGCAGCGTCGGCACGCCGCGCGCGCGCAGCGCCTGCGCATCGTCGCGCCAGGCGGCGAGCGCCGCATTGCCCGGTTCGCACGCGAGCGCGAAGCGGATGTTCGACAGCGTGTATTCGTGTGCGCAATGCACGCGCGTGTCGCCGGGCAGCGCCGCGAGCGCGTCGAGCGACGCGAGCATCTGCGCGGGCGTGCCTTCGAACAGCCGGCCGCAACCGCATGAGAACAGTGTATCTCCGCAGAACACGTGAGGCGTGGCCGCGCCCTGCCCGGCCGCCTGGAAATAGGCGATGTGGCCGCGCGTATGACCCGGCACGTCGAGCACGTCGAACGCAAGCGCCGGTGCGCCGAGCGTCACGCGATCGCCGCCCGCGAGCGGGCGCGTGACCACGTCGATCGATTCTTCCGCCGGGCCATAAACGACCAGCGGCACATCGTCCGGTTGGCCATCGCGCAGCGCCGCGACACCGCCGACGTGGTCGGCGTGATGGTGCGTGAGTAAAATAGCGGTCAAGCGCCAGCCGCGTTCGGCAAGAACACGGCGTACCGGCGCGGCTTCACCCGGATCGACGGCGATCGCATCGCGGCCGTCCGAGACGAGCCAGATATAGTTGTCTTCGAATGCCGGCACCGGCACATATTCCAGCTCGTTCATGGGCACGCAATCATCGTTATGTCCGATCGTCAAATTATAGACTGGCCCGCCTGGACCGACTCGCCACCCGGCCGCTACGTGCTGGACTGGGAGCAGGCGCAGCTCGACCGGATCGTGTCCGACGTCTTCGGGTTTCACGCGCTGCAGCTCGGCCTGCCGCAGCTCGACGCGCTGCGCGAGAACCGCATGCCGTATCGCGGCCTCGTGCTCGACCCGGCGAGCGGCGCGAGCGCGCCCTACCAGTATCCGTGGGCGCGCGAGGCGCATGCGCCCGAGCATGCGCCGGCCGATCGCAGCACGACCTGGTGCGACCTGCTCGACCTGCCGTTCGAGTCGCAGAGCGTCGACCTGATCGTGATGCCGCATACGCTCGAATTCACGTCCGACCCGCACCGCCTGCTGCGCGAGGCCGAACGCGTGCTGATGCCGGAAGGCCAGCTCGTAATCACCGGCTTCAATTCGCTGAGCCTGTGGGGCATGCGGCAGTCGTTCGGGCGCATGGCCAACCGCCCGTTCGTGCCGGCCGCACGCGACCAGATCGCGTTCATCCGGCTCAAGGACTGGATCAAGCTGCTCGGCTTCGATCTCGAGCGCGGCCGCTTCGGCTGCTACCGACCGCCGCTCGTCACCGACAAATGGCTTGCCCGCTACGGCTTCATGGAAGCCGCCGGCGACCGCTGGTGGCCGATCTTCGGCGCCGTCTACATGGTCACCGCCGTCAAGCGCGTGCGCGGCATGCGTCTCGTCGGCCCGATCAAGATGAAGAAGCCCGTGCTCGCGCCGGGCCTGACGCCGGCGGCCACTCCGACCACCCATCAAGAACACTCATGACCACCGACACCATCGACATCTATACCGACGGCGCCTGCAAAGGCAACCCCGGCCCCGGCGGCTGGGGCGCACTGCTGCGCTACGGCGACCGCGAAAAGGAGCTGTTCGGCGGCGAGCCGAACACGACCAACAACCGCATGGAGCTGATGGGCGTGATCGCCGCGCTCGAGGCGCTGAAGCGGCCGTGCCGCGTGATCGTCCATACCGACTCGCAGTACGTGCAGAAAGGCATCAGCGAGTGGATCCACGGCTGGAAGAAGAAGGGCTGGGTCACCGCGGCGAAAACCCCGGTGAAGAACGCCGACCTGTGGAAGCGGCTCGACGCGCTCGTCGCACAGCACGAGGTCGAGTGGCGCTGGGTGAAGGGCCATGCGGGCCATCCCGAAAACGAACGCGCGGACGCGCTCGCGAACCGCGGCGTCGCATCGCTCGCGGCCTGAATCGCAGCCTGAACGCAGGCCGCCCTACCGTCTTTCCCGATTTATCCGACATGCGCCAGATCATTCTCGATACCGAAACCACCGGCCTGAACCCCCGCACGGGCGACCGCCTGATCGAAATCGGCTGCGTCGAGCTGCTGAACCGGCGGCTCACCGGCAACAACCTGCACATCTACGTGAACCCCGAGCGCGACAGCGATCCGGGCGCGCTGGCCGTGCACGGCCTCACGACCGAATTCCTGAGCGACAAGCCGAAGTTCGCGGAAGTCGTCGACCAGATCCGCGACTTCGTGAAGGACGCCGAGCTGATCATCCATAACGCGCCGTTCGACCTCGGGTTCCTCGACGCAGAATTCGCGCGGCTCGACCTGCCGCCGTTCACCGAGCATTGCGGCGGCGTGATCGACACGCTCGTGCAGGCCAAGCAGATGTTCCCGGGCAAGCGCAATTCGCTCGACGCGCTGTGCGACCGGTTCGGCATCAGCAACGCGCACCGCACGCTGCACGGCGCACTGCTCGACTCAGAGCTGCTCGCCGAAGTCTATCTCGCGATGACGCGCGGCCAGGACAGCCTCGTGATCGACATGCTCGACGACACAGGCGCCGACGGCGGCGCGGCGAACGGCCAGCGCGTGGCGCTCGCGTCGCTCGAGCTGCCGGTGCTCGCGGCGAGCGACGACGAACTGGCCGCTCACCAGGCCCAGCTCGACGAACTCGACAAGTCGGTCAAGGGCGCCTGCGTATGGCGCAAGTCCGCCGACGCGGACGCCGCCGAAGCCGCCTGACGCGGCGCCTCACGCGCCGAAGCCGTGCCTGCAGCCGCGCTCAAGCGCGCGGCTGCAGTGCGATGACGGCCATCCCGCCGAGCGCGAGCATCGCGCCCGCCACATCCCAGCGGGTCAGCGCGATGCCGTCGACCGCCCGCAGCCAGATCAGCGCCACCGCGATATACACGCCGCCGTACGCCGCATACGTGCGCCCCGCCGCGCTCGGGTGGAGCGTCAGCAGCCACGCGAACAACGCGAGCGACAGCGCGGCCGGCACCAGCAGCCAGACAGGCCTTCCCCCTTTCAGCACGAGCCACGGCAGGTAGCAGCCGACGATCTCGGCCAGTGCAGTGACGGCGAACAACGCCGCAATCCTGATCAGTTCGGTCATCCGGTTCCTCGCAAATTCGGCCCCCATCCGGCGGGCCGCGCGACCCCGCCGCGCGCCGCCGATCATACCGGAGCCGGCCCCGCCGAAACCGCCGCCAGACGGGGGATTCCGGGCAATTTGCACGATCGTCTGTCATCGTGCTATCATGTCGCCTGTTTCAACATTCAATCTCTGTCTATTCGATTTCGCAAGAAGTCCGTCCGCGCATTGCGGGCCGGTGCTTCGACCGAAATTGCATCCACAGGAAAGCCCGCCCGACAGGCCCGCTTTTCTCGTTTCGTTGCCCCTCCGGGGCGCTTGCCGGAACGCCGGACTCCGTCCGCGCCGGCATCTGCCGCTCGCATCACGCGGCCCATTCTTCATGAGCGCACCGTCGCGACGGCCCATCGGGCCCGCGTCGAAGCAGTCCCTTACGGCCCTTTACCGCCTCATGTGCAGTAAGCGCTTAAATGGCCTGCCCCGACGCGCAGCACACGACATCGCGCTCGCCGGCAAACCGTGTCGGACGGCCCGCCCGTTCCGGCGCAGTCAAAGGAGTGCATGACCTTGACCGCAACACACGTCAGCCCGACCGCTGCTTCTTCCTCCACGTCGTCCGGCGAGGCTCCGCTCGCCGCGGACGACATTACCGTCGTCGACCAGAGCCTGCTCAAGCGCGCCGTCAGCGCGATGGCCATCGGCAATGCGATGGAATGGTTCGACTTCGGCGTCTACAGCTATATCGCCGTCACGCTCGGTAAAGTGTTTTTCCCGTCCAGCAGCCCGTCCGCGCAGCTGCTCGCGACCTTCGGCACGTTCGCGGCCGCGTTCCTCGTGCGCCCGCTCGGCGGCATGGTGTTCGGCCCGCTTGGCGACCGCATCGGCCGCCAGCGCGTACTCGCCGCCACCATGATCATGATGGCCGTCGGCACCTTCGCGATCGGCCTGATCCCCAGCTACGCGTCGATCGGCATCATGGCGCCCGTGCTGCTGCTCGTCGCCCGCCTCGTGCAGGGCTTCTCGACCGGCGGCGAATATGGCGGCGCCGCCACCTTCATCGCCGAGTTCTCGACCGACAAGCGCCGCGGCTTCATGGGCAGCTTCCTCGAGTTCGGCACGCTGATCGGCTATGTGATGGGCGCCGGCGTCGTCGCGCTGCTCACCGCGTCGCTGTCGCAGGAAGCGCTGCTGTCGTGGGGCTGGCGCGTGCCGTTCCTGATCGCGGGCCCGCTCGGCCTGATCGGCCTGTACATCCGGATGAAGCTCGAGGAAACGCCGGCGTTCAAGCGCCAGGCCGAGGAGCGCGAAGCGCAGGACAAGGCCGTGCCGAAAGCGCGCTTCCGCGAGACGCTGATGCGCAACTGGCGCGCGCTGCTGCTCTGCGTCGGCCTCGTGCTGATCTTCAACGTGACCGACTACATGGTGCTGTCGTACCTGCCGAGCTTCATGTCGTCGACGCTGCACTTCGACGAGTCGCACAGCCTCGTGCTGGTGCTGATCGTGATGGTGCTGATGATGCCGCTGACGCTCGCCGCCGGCCGCCTGTCGGACAAGGTCGGCCGCAAGCCCGTGATGCTGGCCGGCTGCGTCGGCCTGCTCGCGCTGTCGATTCCGTCGATGATGCTGATTCATGCGGGCACCACCGCGTCGGTGTTCGGCGGCCTGCTGATCCTCGGCGTGCTGCTGTCGTGCTTCACCGGCGTGATGCCGTCGGCGCTGCCGGCGCTGTTCCCGACCGAGATCCGCTACGGCGCGCTCGCGATCGGCTTCAACGTGTCGGTGTCGCTGTTCGGCGGCACGACGCCGCTCGTCACCGCGTGGCTCGTCGACGTGACCCACAACCTGATGATGCCCGCGTACTACATGATGGGCGCGGCCGTGATCGGCATCGTGTCGGTCGTCGCACTCGCCGAAACCGCACGCCAGCCGCTCAAGGGCTCGCCGCCGGCCGTCGCGTCGCGCCGCGAGGCACACCAGCTGGCGCGCCAGCTGCGCGAGGAAGACGACGCGGAAATCTACGGCGTCGTGTCGCCGGCGCGCGCCTGAGCGTCGCCCGCTCGCCCATGAAAAAGCCCCGGCCGAAGCCGGGGCCCGATCGAACCCGATCCGCCCGACCGGCTTGCGCCGGCCGGGCGTTTTTTTATCCGTAGACGTGACGCGGGTTCATGCGTGCGCTTCGCAGTGGCGGCAGAAGATCAGCGCACGCGAACGCGACACGGCTGCCTGCGCGCCCCGCGCGGCGACGATCAGGCCGACCTGGCCGAGATTGAAGTCGCGCTCGACCATCAGCTGCGTCAGCGCGGCAAGCGGCAACACGACGGACGGGTGGTACAGACTCGATTCGATCAGCGCTCTCATCATCGGCTCCATCAGGCAATGCATATTCGATGGAGTGGATTCTAGGGACGGCCCGCATCCGGATAAACAGCGCGATTGCGAAGTCACTTGTCAGCGGCGGAGAACAATCGGCACGTCCTTGCCGGACGGGGCCGGGCGGGCAGCGCACGAGCGCGCGGGCGCATAAGACGCAGCGGCGCGACGTGGTTTTCAGCACGTCGCGCCGAACAATAACGCGCGGTCGGACGCGCCGCGGACTGCGGTTGGGTCGATACGCGCCGAATGCCGGCCCGGTTCCGACGCGGCGGGGCCGGACGCGCCGCCGTCGCCCGCCGTCGTTCCGGTGCCGCCGCGATCGACGCCGGATTCAGGCGAGCGGCGTCTCGACAAACGCCGGCAGCGCTTCCGCACGCGCCGAATGCGCGGCCAGCGCCGGATACCGGGCCGGATCGATCCGCGCGAGCGCCGGGTAATCGGCTGCCATGAATTGCGTGAAGCGCCAGGCGACGGCGACGGTCACGTCGGACTGCAGCAGCCGCGCGCCGCCGAACCAGCCGTTCGCGGCCGCGACGAGCGGCTCGAGTTCGCCGTACGCAGCCTCGAGCTGGCTCAGCACGCGCTCGAGCCACGGCGCGTGCTGCTTGTCGGTCGGTCGCAACGCGTGCTCGTACACCACCTGCACCGTCTTCTCGGCCGCCGCCAGCGCGAGGCCCACCGGCACCAGCGTGCGCAGCCGCGCGTCGGCGGCGTCGGGCAACAGGCGCCGCTCCGGCGCGACGCGATGGTCGAAGTAGTCGACGATCAGCGACGAATCAAGCAGCGTCGCACCGTCGTCGGTCACGAGCGTCGGCGCCTTCACGACCGGGCTGAACGACCGGAACCGGTCGAACTGACGAAACACCGAGACCGACTCGTGTTCGAACGGCAGGTCGAGCAGCTTCGCCGATATGGCGACACGGCGCACGAACGGGGAATCCAGCATGCCGATCAGCTTCATCGCAAACGCTCCGCTTGAGGGAATGGGACCGACGACTGTAGCAGCGCCGTGCGCCGGTGCCTAGCGCGATGCCGCCGAAACGCGCGGCGAAATCCGCGTCGTCCGGTCACGTTTCCGACACCCGCTGCGCGCCCGGAGTGACCATAATGCAGATTCCCCCCCTTCCGCCTCGAGGTTCGCCATGTGGTACGACGTCGTCGAGCAGCAGCGGGAATGGATGCGCGCCTGGCGCGAAGCGACGCGCCACGCGTTCGACGTATGGCCCGCCGCGACGCTGCCGCACGCCGTGTCGTCGTGCTACGACGACCTGTTCGAGCCGCTCCTCGGGCCGGCCGCCGGGCCGCCGCGCTTCGAGATCCGGCGGCCGGCCGTCGACGAGCGGATCGTCGCGCGCACGCCGTTCTGCCAGTTGCGGCGCTTCGCACGCGACGATGCGCGGCGCGCGGTGCTGCTGTGTGCGCCGCTAGCGGGGCACGCGGCCGTGATGATGCGGGAGACCGTCGAGGCGCTGCTCGCGGACGGCGACGTCTGCGTGACCGACTGGGTCAATGCGCGCGACGTCCCGCTCGCGGCGGGCCGCTTCGGGCTCGACGAGTACGTGGCGACGCTCGACGGCTTCGTCGACGCGCTCGCCCGCGACGACCGGCCGCTGCACGTCGTCGCCGTATGCCAGGCCACCGTTCCCGCGCTCGGCGCACTCGCGCTGCGCGCCGCGCGCGGCCACGCACCGCCCGCGAGCGTCACGCTGATCGGCGGGCCGCTCGACGCACGCATCAACCCGACCACGCTCGGCACCACGGCCGCGTCCCGTTCGCTCACGTGGTGCCGCCGCCACCTGATCGACATCGTGCCGCCCCGCTTCCCCGGCCGTGGCCGGCACGTGTTCCCGACCTATCTTCAGCAGGGCGAGATCGCGCTGCTGTATCCGCAACGCTTCCTGACGCTGATCGAGGACTACGCGCGCGCCGCGTCGCACTTCGACCTGACGGCGCTGGCGGACGCGCGGCGCGCGCTGCGCGAATACACGGCGCTGCTCGACATGCCGGCCGAATACTTCCTGGACACCGTCGATATCGTGTTCCAGCGGATGTGCCTCGCGAACGGCACGTGGCAAGTCGGCGGCCAGCGCGTGGAGCCGGCCGCGCTGCGCGGCGTCGCGCTGCTGACGGTCGAAGGCGGTTGCGACGCCGTCACCGGCGCCGGCCAGACGCATGCGGCACTCGACATGTGCCGCGGCCTCAAGGCCGGCGAGCGCCAGCGTCTCGATATCGACGACTGCGATCACTACGGGCTGTTCACGGGCGCGCGCTGGCACGGCAACGTCCATCCGGCGCTGCAGCGCGTGTTCGCGCAGGCCGAAGCCGTTCGCCCGATATCGCGCCGGCGCCGGGTCAGGCGGACGTGAGGTCGTCGTCCGGCCCGTGGGCAGCATCGAGGAGCGCGCGCACCTCGTCGTCGCCGGTCTGGTCGAAACGCGCGTAGAACTGGCTGATCCCGAAGAAGCGCAGCGGCTGCGACACCGTCACGAACGCATCGGCCAGATCGTCGAACGCATGCTGGGCGCCGGCCGGCGCGACGGGTGCGGCGGCCACGATGCGCGCGGGATGGCGCTTGCGCAGCGCCTGCAGTGCGACGCGCATCGACGCGCCGGTCGCGATTCCGTCGTCGACGACGATCGCGATGCGCCCGTCGACCGGCAGCGGCGGCCGCGCGCCGCGATACAGCGTGTCGCGGCGCTGCAGTTCGGCGGTCTCGCGCACGATCACGTCGGCCAGCTGGGAATCGGACACGCCCATCGCGCGGATCGCCGCGTGCTGCAGGTGGATCGCCCCGCCGGTCGCTATCGCGCCGATCGCGAATTCGGGATCGGAGGGCATGCCGAGCTTGCGCACGACCAGCACGTCGAGCGGCGCGCGCAGCGCCTGCGCGATCGGGAATGCAACCGGTACGCCGCCGCGCGGCAGCGCGAGCACGACGACGTCGCGACGCCCCGCATAGTCGTGCAGCGCGAGCGCAAGCTGACGACCCGCGTCGGCGCGATCGGCAAAACACTCGGTCAAGATCGGCTCCCTGCCGTTGGGCCGGATGCGCGACCTGCGCGCCGGCACCTGTTCAACGAGCATGGTTCATCGGACACGCCGATGCAAGCGGGGTCATACCGGCGTCCGCGGCAGGCCGATCGCGGCAAGGAATAGGATGGGTGGCGTTCGCCCGGGGCGGGCCGCCGTCAAGCGCTTAGAGCCCGCCGGCCTGCCGATACAACCGCCAGAACGACTGCGCGTACGACTGCGCGAGTTCCGGCGCACGCTGGAACACGTTGACCGTTTCCGCGTGCGCGGCCGCGTCGTCGGACAGCGTCGTCAGCGCGACGCTGTCGTCGACGATCACGAAGCGCGGTGCGGGGTCGCCGTGCCGCGAATCGATCGCCACGTCGATGCCGGCCGATTTCAGATAGCCCGCGCCGCTGTACTTGCCCGCACGCGGCGAGCGAACCAGCACGACCCGTACGTCGATCCCGCGCGAACGCGCCGCGCGCAGCGCCGCCGCGACCGCGGGCGGCACGTACGCGTAGCCGGCCAGCAGCACGCGGCGCTGTGCCTGACCGATCAGGTCGACGGTCGCGTCGGCCGCCGCATTGTCATACGAAAAGTACCTGCCGACCGCGGCGGCGTCGGACGGGATCGGGCTGGCGTGGGCGGTCGCCGCACAGCAAAGCGCGGCGACGAGGAAGGCGGCTGGTCTCATGGCGGGCGCCATTGTAGCGACGCCAATTCGCATGACAAGCGCCTGCTGCAGCGCTGCTGCGCCGGCGCAACACCCGGCGCGGAACGACCGGTCGGCAGGCGGATTTCGAAGCGGAATTCGAAGCGGACTTGAAGCGGTTCCGGCGCGTGATCCGGCCGCTTGCACGCCGCCGGTCAGCCGGCCGCGACGCGCGCGAGCCAGCTCGCGATACCGTCGACGGAACGGAAATCCGCGACGCTGCGGGCCGGCAGCGCCGGATACGCGCCGCCCGCCATCTCGGCCAGTGCGCGGCCCGGGCCGAGTTCGAGAAACGCGGTCGCGCCGGCCTCGACGCACGCGGCCAGGCAGGCCGCCCACTCGACCGGCTCCGCGATCTGGCGCGCAAGCTTGTCGAGCCCGGCGTCGACATCGAGCACCGACGCGCCGTCGATCCCCGAAAACAGTCGCGTGCCGGGCAGCGGCCGGCGCACGTTCACGGCGGCCAGCGATGCGCGAAACGCGGGCACCGCCGCCGCGAGCCGGTGCGTGTGCGACGCGATCCGCACGCACACGGGCGCGACACGCAGCGCACCGTCGCGTGCGGCGGCGTCGGCCACCGCGGCGACGTCGGCCTGCCGCCCGGCCAGCACGTAAGCATCGCCCGGATTGGCGATCGCGATCGCCGCATCGCGGCCGTCGCAGAGTTGCGCGAGCCGCGCACGCGTGAGCCCGCGCACGAATGCCATCCGTTCATCGCCGCCGCTCGCGGCATCCATGGCGCGCGCGCGCGCCTCGGCCAGCGCCAGCGCGTCGTGCGGATCGATCATCCCCGCGACGCTCCACGATGCGACTTCGCCGACGCTGTACCCCGCGACGCAACGACGCCGCGGCCACATCGCCTCGAGCAACATCGTCACCGCAAGCGCCTGCACCGTGCAGAGGATCTGCGCAGCGCGGTTCTCGCGCAGCGCATCCGGTTCGGCGTGCCGCACCCAGTCGCGCGGATCGTCGCCGAGGAGCCGGCCGGCGTGCGCGAACAGCGCATCGGCTTGCGGCACCGCGCCGGTCAGCTCGAACATGTCCGCACGCTGCGCACCTTGCCCCGAACAGAGGATCGCCAGCGTCATCGTCCCGCCTCGTTCGTCTCGAGCGCATCGACGAACACGCTCATCGCCAGCAGGTCGGCCGCGCCGCCCGGGCTCAGCCGGCGCGCGACGAACGCGCGGTGCGCGGCGGCCGCTCGCAGTCGCCAGTCGCGGGCGCGGATGCCGCCGCGGGCAACGAATGCGCGTGCCGTGGCGCGCGCGAAATCGAGGCCGGCCTGCCCGCCGCGGTGCAGCAGGTTCGTATCGTCGAGCGCGGCGATCAGCGCGAAGCAGGCGTCGACGCGCGCGGCCTCCGGATCGTCCGGCATGCAGGGCCGCGCGCGGCGCAGGGCCGGCAGCCCGACGTCGTACACGGTCGTGAACCCGTCGGCCGCCTCGCGACGCGCGCCGCCGACGCCGTAGCGGCGGCTCGCGCGCTCGCCGTGACTGTCGGGCAACCGCGGGCCGCCGAGGATCTCGGTGCCCCAGCGCCGCGCGACGAACGCGCCGAGCGTCAGCGTGCGTGCCGCGGTGCCCGGCACCGTGCGGCGGCCGGCGGCCGCGCACAGCAGCCCGAGCCCGAAGATCGCGCCGCGATGCGTGTTGACGCCGCCGGTCGCGGCAAGCATCGCGTGTTCCGCGCGCAGCCCGATCTTGCGCAGCACGGCCATGTCGGCGTCACGCGCACCGGCTTCGGCGAGCTCCGCGAAGTACGGCCGCAGCACGGCCGCGCTGCGCACGAACATCGTGGCATCCATGTCCGCGTGACTGCCGCTGTCGACGTGACTGACGAGGCCCGGCTTCGGATAGGTGTCGATTTCCAGCACGAGGCTGTGCTCGGCGAGTTCGGCGATGCGCTCGGCATCGGACGGCGCCGGTGCACGGCAGGCGGCCCAAGCACTCATCGCGTGCCTCCGGTGAATGCGTCGGCAGGCATCAATTCGACGGCCATCGCCGTCTTGACCGCGACTTCAGGCAGCCGCGCATGCAGCTCGCGCCAGTTCACGCCGGCGCCGTCGTCGCGCAGCAGTTCGCCGTCGATGCGCATCGGCGCGTGTTCATCGAGTGTCGCCAGGCCGTCGAGCAGAGCGGCGAGCGATGCGGCGTCAGGCAGCGGAAACACGATGTCGAGATCGGACGACGCGCTCAGGTAGCGCTCGCCCGTCAGCGCCTGCCATGCGAGGCTGCCGAATACGCGGCCCTGCACGCCGCAGCGGGCGCCGAGCGCAGCCAGGTCGCGCAGCGTCGCGTGCCATGCGTCGGGTGCGACAGCGAGCACATCGGCGAGCGTGGGCAGCGGACCGACCGACGCGAGCGCGTCGGCGGCGACGTTCATTGCAATGCGCCGCTTGCCCGCCGAAGGCGGCAGCGGCAAGCCGAGCGGGATGCGCCCCGCATCGGCCTCGTCGGGCGACGCGCGGCGCACGATCAGCGGCCAGCCGTGCGCGGCCCACGCCTGCACGAGCGGATCGGCCGCCAGCGCGGGATCGCGCGCGCAGGCCGCGCCCCACCCGGCCGCCGTCAGCGTGACGAGCGTGTGGCGGCGCAGCGGCGTGTCAGCGTGCGGCACGCGCGAGTGCCTCGACACGCCGCGCGACGTCGGCCGCGACCGGCCGGCCGCGCGCCGCACGCACGTCGTTGCGATCGGCCGGCTTGCCGAGCCATTCGGCGACCTGCGCGTCGAGCGCGCGTGCCGGGTCGAGCACGGCGTCGACGGCGCCCATCTTCACGAGATTGTCGAGCCCCGGCGCGAACACCGGCGTCGAGCGCGCCATCTCCTTCAGCACGTCGATCGGCAGCTTCGTCACGCGCGACATCGACGGCAGGTCCATCACTTCCGGCTCCGCGCCCGGCAACGCGAGCAGCGTGCGCGTCGCGAGCGCGGTCGCGATGAACGCGCCCGCGGCCGTATGGCCGTACAGCAGGCCGATCGTCCGGTGCCCGGCGAGCTCCGCGTGCATCAGGCATTTCGCGAGATGCGACAAGCCTTCGTTCAGGCCGAGCAGTTCGTCGCGCTTGCTCATCCGCTGGCTGTCGCTGTCGACGAGCACGAGAATCGGCGTGTCGCCGCCGCGCCCGATCGTGTCGAGCACGTGCGACGCGAGCGTCACGGCTTCGTCGATGCCGAACGGCAGCCGGTCGGCGACGCCGATCACGTCGACGCGCGTGCCGGTCAGATCAGCGTGGCCCGCCAGCAAGCCGCCGGTCCGCGTGATCGCGTGGCCGTTCGGGAACAGCGAGGTCAGTACTTCATCGAGCGTCATGCTGCGGCTCCTGCAGTTGATCGGCGAGCTTCGCGAATTCACCGTCGGGCATGCCGGGAATCGCTTCCGGCTCGCTCGCGCCGAGCGCACGCCACACGTCGAGCGCGTCCTTGCATGCGCCGAACCGTTCGACGCGCGCTTCGAGACGCGCCTGCTCCGCGCGCAGCATCGCCGCGTCGAATTTCGGCGCACGGCCGATCAGGTCGAGCGCGGCCGCGCGAAACGCGTCGGGCGTATCGGCCACGTAGCGGTCCGCGCCGCCGATCAGCCGGCGGTGCTTGCCGCCCATCGTGCGCCAGATCAGCGCGCGATCCTTCGCGTCGAATTCCTCGACGCCGCGATTGGTCTCGATCACCTCGGGCCCCGACACGCTGATGCGCCCCTGCTCGGACACCGCGAGCGCCGAACAGCACGCGGCAAGCAGCCCGCCGCCGCCGTAGCAGCCCGCACGCCCGCCGATCAGCCCAATCACCGGCACGCCGGCCGCGCGTGCCTCGACGAGCGCACGCATGATCTCGGCGATCGCCAGTTCGCCCGCATTCGCTTCCTGCAGCCGCACGCCACCCGTATCGAACAGGATCAGCACCGGCGTGCCGAGGTCGCGCGCCGCACGCAGCAGCCCCGTGAGCTTCGCGCCGTGTACCTCGCCGAACGCGCCGCCCATGAAGCGGCCCTCCTGCGCGGCGACCAACACCGGCGTGCCGTCGAGCCGGCCGCGGCCGACCACCATCCCGTCGTCGAACTGCTGCGGCAGGTCGAACAGCGGCAGGTGCGGGCTCGTCACACGATCGCCCGGCCCGAGAAATTCGGTGAAGCTGCCCGCGTCGAGCAGCCCGTCGACGCGCTGGCGCGCCGACGCTTCGTACCAGCTCGCGCGGTTCGCGACGAATGCGGGTGCGTCGTGGATCGCGTCGGTCATCATGCGCCTCCCTCGATCGCTCGCACGGCTTGCGCGAGCCGCAGCGACACCATGTCGGGCCGCGCGCCGCCGTCGTTGATCGACAGCTTCAGGCCGCCCGGCGCGCGCCGTTCGACGAAGTCCGACACGACGGCCTGCCACACCGCGCCGAAACCGACCGCCGCGGTGCGGATGTCGATCTCGCATTCGTTGCCCGGCAGCACGCGCTCGACGAGCACCTCGAGATTGCCGGACGCGACCACGCCGACGAGCACCGTGGCCAGTTCGCCCTGCGCGCGTTCGCGCGCGGTGAAGCGATAGTTCAACTGTTCCATGCCCTTGTCCTCACCAGTTGCGGAACCGGGCCGGCGGCGCATACAGGCCGCCCGACCAGTGCACGAGATCCTTGATCGAGCGCGCGGCAAGCCAGCGGCGGTCGGCGTCGAGCGGATCGATACCGAGATCCTCCGGGCGGCGGATCACGCCGCGCTCGCGCAGCCGCTCGACCAGCCTGCGATCGCGCCCGCGGCCGACTTCCGTATAGCCGGCCACGCCGCGGATCGCGTGCTCGCGTTCGTCCTTGTCGCGGCACATCAGCAGGTTCGCGATCCCTTCCTCGGTGACGATGTGCGTGACGTCGTCGCCGTAGACCATGATCGGCGCGAGGTCGAGCTGCAGCTTGTCGGCGAGCTTCAGCGCGTCGAGCTTCTCGACGAACATCGGCACGTTCTTGTCGCCGAACGTCTCGCCGATCTGCACGACCAGCTTGCGGCCGCGCCTGAGCGCCGCCGGCGTGTCGGGGTCGGCCTCCGCGCCGGCCTTCAGCCACGGCGCGCTCGGGTGACGCCGCCCGCGCGCGTCGCTGCCCATGTTCGGCGCGCCGCCGAACCCGGCGATGCGCTCGGCCGTGACCGTCGACGAATGGCCGGACAGGTCGATCTGCAGCGTCGAGCCGATGAACATGTCGCATGCGTAGAGGCCGGCGGTCTGGCAGAACGCGCGGTTCGAGCGCAGCGACCCGTCGGGGCCCGTGAACCATACGTCGGAGCGCGCGCGGATGTAGTCGTCCATCCCGACTTCGGAGCCGAAGCAGTGAATCTGCTCGACCCAGCCCGATTCGATCGCGGGAATCAGCGTCGGGTGCGGATTGAGCGCCCAGTGCGTGCAGACCTTGCCCTTCAGCCCGAGCTTCGCGCCGTAGGTCGGCAGCAGCAGCTCGATCGCGGCCGTGTTGAAGCCGATCCCGTGGTTCAGGCGCTTGATCCCGTACGGTTCGTAGATGCCCTTGATCGCGAGCATCGCGGTCAGGATCTGGGTCTCGGTGATCGCGGCCGGGTCGCGCGTGAACAGCGGCTCGACGTAGAACGGCCGGCCGGCCTCGACGACGAAATGCACGCGGTCGCCCGGAATGTCGACGCGCGGCACCTTGTCGACGATGCGGTCGACCTGCGCGATCACGATGCCGTCCTTGAACGCGGTGGCTTCGACGACGGTCGGCGTGTCTTCCGTGTTCGGGCCGGTGTACAGGTTGCCGTCGGCATCGGCGCTGACCGCCGCGATCAGCGCGACCTGCGGCGTGAGATCGATGAAGTAGCGGGCGAACAGTTCAAGATAGGTGTGCACCGCGCCGAGCGCGATCTTGCCGCCGAACAGCAGCTTCGCGATGCGCTGCGACTGCGGGCCCGAATACGCGAAGTCGAGACGCTTCGCGATGCCGCGCTCGAACACGTCGAGATGCTCGGGCAGCACGACGCCCGACTGCACCATGTGCAGGTCGTGGATCTTCGCGCTGTCGACGTCGGCGAGCGCGATGGCGAGCAGGTCGGCCTGCTTCTGGTTGTCGCCTTCGAGGCAAACGCGGTCGCCGGGCCGCAGCACCGCTTCGAGCAACGCGACGGTGTCGCGCGCATCGACCCGCTTGCCGCGCGCCCCGGAGGAAGTGGCCTTGGGCCACGCGAAAGCCGCGCCGGCCGCGAGGCGTGCATCGCGCGCCTGCCGCGCGTGATTCCATCCCGTCATGAACAGTTCTCCCGCTTCGATGGTTCAGCGGCATTCTAAGCCTGGCGCCGCCGCCGATTGATGATGTTGACGAATGCGACTCAGAGGACGCCGCGATGGATGCGGCCCCGCCGCGGCCCGCGCACGCCGGTGCTTGCGCACGGGTCGCCCGGATCGCACGCGTGGCGGTTATGCGCCGACCAGCGCGCGTGTCGTGAAGAACAGCACCGACGGCCCGAGCAGGCAGCCGACGCCGGTATGGAACGTCGCGACCAGCGCGCCGTACGGCACGAGCCGGCGATCCGTCGCCGCGAGGCCCGCGCTCACGCCGCTCACGGTGCCGGCGAGGCCGCCGAAGATCATCGCGGAGCGTGGCGTCTTCAGACCCATGAAGTTGGCCGCGACCGGCGTGCCGACCATCACGATGATCGCCTTCACGAGGCCCGTCGCGATGCTGAGCGCGATCACGTCGGAGCTCGCGCCGATCGCCGCGCCCGTGACGGGCCCGACGATGTAGGTGACCGCGCCCGCGCCGATGGTCGTCATGCTGACCGCATCGGTATAGCCGAACGCGCGCGCGATGCACGCGCCGACGATGAACGGCAGCACGGTGCCGAGCAGCAGCGACACGACGCCGACGAGGCCGGCCTTGCGCGCCTCGGTCGGCTGCACTTCGAACGCGGTCGCGACGATCGCGAAATCGCGCAGCATCGCGCCGCCCATCAGGCCGATGCCGGCGAACAGCTTGACGTCGGCCAGCCCCTTCTCGCCGCCGGTGAACGCGCCGCCGACGTACGCAAGCACGAGGCCGATCACGATCGCGATCGCCGAGCCGTGCACGCGGCCGAAAGTGAGCCTGCGCGACGCGAGCGACGACAGCCACATGATCAGGCCGACCAGCGCGAACGACGCGACGAGCCCGTTGTGGGCGACGGTTTTTTCGAGCATCTGCAGCATCGCGGCCTCCGTTACTGTTCTTCGAATTGCGGCACGCCCGCGAAGGCCGTGTCGTCGCGCCCGGTGCGCACGAGTACCGCGATGCAGCATGCGCAGATCGCGACCGCGCCGATGGCGGCGAGCAGCGCGACCGGCCCGCCCTTCAGCGCGGCGACGACGTTCTGGTTCGCGGCCATCGCGACGACGACCGGGATGTACATCGCGCCCCAGAAACCGACGCCGGCCTCGGTCTCCTTCGGCAGCCAGCCGCGCCGGTGCAGCCACAGGCGCAGGCAGATCAGCAGCAGCATCGCGATGCCGACGCCGCCGACGTTGGTCTTCACGCCGATCGCTGCGCCCAGCAGGTCGCCGAGGAACAGTCCGGCCAGATGGCAGAACGCCAGCAGCGCGGTTCCGTAGATGATCATGAGTCGTCTCCAGTCTCTTCGTGACGGGTGCCTGACGCGTGCGGGAGTCGGGCCCGCATGCCGGTTCCGGGCGCGGACTGGGTGTCTCCTGCGGCGGGGCGCCGCGGCCCGGCGGCTCGTCGTGCGAGCGCGTTCTCAGGCGGTCGATGGGATGATGCGGTTTCGGGCCGGACGCCGGATGGCTTAGACTGACCGATGGAGCCGGCGGCGCGACACGGGCTACGCGTCCGGCGCCCCGTTTGCATGGGCCGCACCAGCGCGTGATCCGATACTAGCGCCGCACCATCCGGCCATTTATGAAGTTGTCGAAACCGATTCAGTGGATTTAGCAATGCGTCCATTACCGCCCGAGCTGCTGCGCAGCTTCGTCGCCGTCGCCCAGTCCGGCAGTTTCACCGCCGCGTCCGAACGCGTGAGCCTGTCGCAGTCGACCGTCAGCCAGCACATTCGCCGCCTCGAGGAACTGCTCGACCGGCCGCTGTTCGAGCGCGACACGCGCAACGTGCACCTGTCGCAGCACGGCGATGCACTGTTCCGCTACGCGGTGCGCATCCTCGAGCTGATGGACGAGGCCGTCACGTCGGTGTGTGGCCCGCCGCTGTCGGGCAAGGTGCGGCTCGCGATGTCGGAGGATTTCGCGTCCGCGCACCTGACGGCCGCGCTCGCGAGCTTCGTGCAGCGCAATCCGGAAGTCGAGCTGGCGATCTCGACCGGGCTGTCGGGCGACCTGTTCGATGCGCTCGACGAAGGCCGTCACGACCTCGTGTTCGCGAAACGCGTCGCGGGCAGCCGGCGCGGCCGCGTGATCCGCAGCGAACCGCTGTACTGGTGCACCGGCCCCGATTCGCGGATCACCGGCCACGAGGCCGTGCTGCCGCTCGCGATGCATCCGGAGCCGAGCGTATCGCGCCGCCGCGTGCTCGAGTCGCTCGAGGCGGTCGGCCGCCCTTACCGGATCGCCGTCGTGAGCAGCAGCATCGCGGTGCTGCGCGCGGCCGCGAGCGCGGGGCTCGGCGTCAGCGCGTTCGCCGGCTACGTGATTCCGGCCGGGCTCGCGCGGCTCGACGCGGGGCTCCCCGAACTCGGCGAACTCGAATACGTGATCGACCGGCCGGCGGCCGCGTCGCGCTCGACGCTCGCGCTCGAAGCGACGCTGATCGCGGCGGCGGCCGAGCTGTAAGGCTGGCTGCCGCCTTCACGCCAACGCCGCCGCGGTGTTCGCGCGCAACTGACCATCTTGCCCGGAACGCGTCAGCGTCCGCGCAGTCCCCGCTCGCGACAATGGGCCGCATCGGAACGCACGGCAGTGTGCCGCGCGTCCGCTGTCCCGTCCCCTTGATCGGAGCACACCATGAACGTCGTGCGAATCGCCGTCGCGGCCGCCGCAGCCGCGCTGCTGTCCCCCGCCTTTGCGCAAACCGATGCCGCCGCCCCCGCGCAGGGCCTCACGCGCGCGGAAGTCGTCGCCCAGCTGAAGCAGGCCTACCTCGACGGCGAATTGCCGACCAACGACGGCAACTATCCGCCGGATGCCGCGACGCGCGCGCGCAATCGCGAACTGGTGCAGGCCGCGCTGCCCGCGTGGCTCGCGCAGACGCCGCAGCCGGCACCGCAAGCGGCCGTGCAGCAATAGCCTTCCCGGCGCGACCGGAACGCCGCGCGGCGACGCGCTCAGGGCAGGAAGCTGCGGCGGCGCGCGTCGATCAGCTCGACGAGCAGCCGGTCGCGCTCGGCCGCCAGTTCCTGCATCGAACGCTCGCCCTGGATCGCGCGCAGTTCGTCGTTCAGCTTGCGATCGACGGCCGGATCGAACGACGGCGTGCCGAGGTCGTCCCACCACGTCGTGATCGGCCCCGACAGGTGTTCGAGGAAGTGTGCGATCCCGCCCGCGCCACCGCCGAGGTGATAGGTCAGGCACTGCCCCATCAAGCCCCAGCGCAGGCCCGGCCCCCACGCGACCGCCTTGTCCGCATCGGCGACACTCACCACGCCTTCGCCGACGAGGTGATACACCTCGCGAAACAGCGCGGCCGCGAGCCGGTTCGCGACGTGGCCGGTCATCTCCTTGTTGAGCACGATCGTCTGCTTGCCGAGTGCGTCGTAGAACGCCTTCACGCGCGCGATCACGCTCGGGTCGGTCGCGCTGCCGCCGACCAGCTCGACGAGCGGAATCAGGTGCGGCGGGTTGAACGGATGCGCGATCAGGCAGCGTTCCGGATGCCTGTCGCACGCGGTCTGGATCTCGGACATCTTCAGGCCCGACGAGCTCGACGCGATCGGCACGCGCGCGGGCAGCACGTCGTCCATCTGCCGGTACAGCGCGCGCTTCAGGTCGAGCCGCTCGGGGCCGTTTTCCTGCACGAAATCGACGCCGTCGAGCGCGCGCACGAGATCGGCGTCGAACGACAGCCGCGCGGAAAGTTCGGCGGCCCGCTCGCCGAGGAAGGCCGCGAGCGCGTCGCGCAGCCGCGCGTCGGCCTGCGGTGCGGGATCGGTCGCGACGACGTCGAAGCCCTTCGACAGATAGAAAGCCGCCCAGCTCGCGCCGATCACGCCGGCCCCGACGATCGCGATGCGTTGAATCTCCATGTCCGTTCCGTCTCCGTGGTCTGTGGATAGCGCGACGATTGTCGCATCGATCCCCGTCACGACGCGTTGATGCCGATTGCACTTTCCCTCTTGAAAACGACCGCGGCGGCCTCTAATTACCCGTTGCCAGGCAGTGCCCGTCACGCGCACTGCCCCCGTTTCGACTCAGCGGAAAACCGTGCGTCGCACTCGCCATCGGCGTCGCGCCATCGTGTCTTTCGCGTCTCATGTTCCGGAGGATCCTCATGAGCGGTATTCATTTCGGTCACGACCTGTTCGACGAATTCGCCCGGGTACAGCGGCAGATGGCGAGCCTGTTCGGCGAGCCCCCGACCGGCATCCGCGCGGTGCGTCCGAGCGCGTTCCCCGCGCTGAACGTCGGCGCGACCGACGACGCGATCGAGATCGTCGCGTTCGCTCCCGGGATGGCCGCGGCCGACTTCGACGTCTCGATCGACAAGGACCTGCTGACGATCAGCGGTGAGCGCAAACCCGCACCGCACGACGCCGGCGACGACGTACGCACCTACGCGCAGGAGCGCTTTCACGGCGCGTTCCGCCGCGTGGTCGAGCTGCCGCAGAACGCGGACGCCGACAACGTCAGCGCCCGCTATGAGAACGGCTGCCTGCTGATTCGCGTCGGCCGGCGCGAGGCCTCGAAGCCGCGCGCGATCACCGTTCAGTAACCTTCAGGAGAACGATATGAATACGAGCCAGAGCCAGAGCCAGACCCTGACCGAACGCCAGACCGGTGCCACGCAGGCAGCCGCCGCCGAAGCCGCGCGCCGGCCCGCGATCACGCCGGCCGTCGATATCGTCGAAGACAGGCAGCGCGTCACGCTGCGTGCCGACCTGCCCGGCGTGCCGCGCGAAAACCTCGACGTGAAGGTGCACGACAACACGCTGACGATCGAAGCCGACACACGCATCGACACGCCGGCCGACCTGCGCGTGCGTCACGCCGAAGTCCGCGCGCCGCGCTACGTGCGCACGTTCGTGCTGAGCCCCGACCTCGACACGTCGCGGATCGATGCGAGCCTGCGCGACGGCGTGCTCACGCTGACGATTCCGCGCCGCGAGGAAACGCGCCCGCGCCGCATCGACGTGACGGCCGGCAACGCGTAACGTCGGCGCGTGTTCGTCCGCGACGCGCATGACGAATGACGAATGACGAAGCCCCGCCGGGCATGACGCGCGGCGGGGCTTTTTTTCGATGTGCCGAGCAGGACACGCTCGCCGTCGCGTTCAATCGAAATCGAACAGGTCGAACACCGACTTCTTGCGACGCCGGCCGTCGTGCCGGTAACGGTCGTCGGGCACGCGGCCGTCGCGCCCCCAGCCGTCGTCACGCCCGCGCGGCGCCTGCGCATCGTGCCGCACCGGCACCTCGTCGCGGCGCGCCGGCCCATCGCCGGTTCCGCGCGCGATCAGCTTGTCGAGTTCGCCGCGATCGAGCCACACGCCGCGGCACGTCGGACAGTAGTCGATCTCGATCGATTGCCGCTCGGCCATCAGCAGGTCGGGCGTCTTGCAGACCGGACATTTCATCGCGTTTCTCCTTTCGTCGGACATTCCGAATCGAGGGCTGGCCACGGCCCGCCCGCCTGGCTCAGCGACCTTCGCCGCGCGCCACGCGCTTCGCCTTCGCGCGCCGCGCCAGCATGTTCATGCCCTCGACGAACGCCGAGAACGCCATGGCCGCGTAGATATAGCCCTTCGGCACGTGCGACCCGAAGCCTTCCGCGATCAGCGTCATGCCGATCACGACGAGGAACGACAGCGCGAGCATCACGATGGTCGGGTTGCGGTCGATGAAGCGTGCGAGCGGCTGGGCGGCGAACAGCATCACGGACACCGCGACGATCACCGCGACGAACATGATCGGGACGTGCTCGGTCATGCCGATCGCGGTCACGATGCTGTCGATCGAGAACACGATGTCGAGCATCACGATCTGGCCGATCGCGGCCCACATCGTCAGGCCGGCCGCGCCGCCGGATGCGCCCGCGCCGTCGCCGTCATGCGACACGTGGTGATGGATCTCGGTGGTC
>NZ_QTQM01000029.1:0-94520 GCF_003854225.1 Burkholderia sp. Bp8986
GGTTGATGAAGCGGGTTGCGTGACGTCGATCGACGTCGACGCAAACGGTCGCCTGATGAAGCGTGTGGCGGGGGAAAGCGAGGAACGGTTTGCCTACGACCGGAGCGGCAGGCTGATCGACGCGGTGAACCGCTACAGCCGCGTGCAGTTCTTCTTCGATCCGGTCGGCAATCTGGTGCGCGAACATCACGCGTACGATCTGTTCGGCGAGCGGCGTAGCTACGTCTGGCACCACGAATACGACGAGCTCGGCAACCGACGACGTACCGTGCGGCCGGATGGGCATGCGGTTGACTGGCTGATGTATGGCTCGGGGCATGTGCACGGGATGCTGCTCGATGGCGAGGAGCGTGTGCAATTCGAGCGCGATGACCTGCATCGCGAGACGGTACGCATGTTGTCGAGCAAGGTCGGACAGCGCACGCATTACGACCCGGCAGGACGCGTACTGCAGCAGACGATCCAGCGGTCGACCTCGCCCGCGCCGCTCGCCGAGCGGCGGTATCGCTATGACGCGGTCGGGCAATTGTCGCGGATCGAGGATAGTCGCAAGGGCGGGACGGATTACCGATACGATCCGGTCGGGCGGCTGATCGAGGCGATCAGTCCGGTCGCGAAGGAGCGGTTTGCGTTCGACCCGGCGAGCAACATCATCGATCCGGTGCGGTCCACCGAAGCGCCGGCCGCCCGTTCGAGCCCGGTGCGGCCGGAAAGCACGTTGCCGGTCGAGGTGCCGAAGGTGCTGGGCAACCTGCTGAAGGCGTATGCGGGGATGCACTTCGAGTACGACGCGCGCGGGAATCTGGTGCGCAAGCGTACGCCTGCGGGGCAGCAGGAATACGAGTGGGACGAGTTCAATCGCTTGCTGTCGGCGCGGGTTGCGGAGGCGTCGCGGCAGAGTCAGTCACGGTATTTCTATGATGCGTTCGGTCGACGGATCGCTAAGGAGGTGAACGGCGAGCGGACGGTGTTCGGGTGGGATGGCGACGCGCTGGCGTACGAGAGCGATGGCGAGCGTGGCACGCACTATCTTTACGAGCCGGGAACGTTTGTGCCGCTGGCGCAGTATGTGGCGGAACCGGTTGAGGGAATCTCGACGCCGGAGTGGAAGAGTACCGACCGCTATGTGCCGGAGGAGGATCCGCTGCAGAAGATGCCGGAGCGGCGGGGTGACGCAGTGCTGTTCTATTACCACTGCGATCAGATCGGGACGCCGCAGTTGCTGACGGATGACGACGGAGACGTCGTGTGGGAAGCGTCGTATAAGGCGTGGGGCGAAGCGCGGGAGGTCGTTGCGCGAGTGTCGAAGGCGGCGGGGATCACGGCGAGGAATCAGTTGCGACTCCAGGGGCAGCAAGGCGATGACGAGACGGGGCTGCACTATAACCGGCATCGGTACTATGATCCGCAAACAGGCCGCTTCGTGTCGAAAGATCCGATCGGGCTTGCTGGGGGGATCAACGTCTATCAATACGCCGATAACCCAACGGGCTGGATAGATCCACTTGGACTCGCGAAGCAATGCGGATGCCCATGCGGCGTTGAGCCGCACGGTAATCAACCGAGTCCCCGACCGTCTGGCTATCAGAGTCACCACATCATCCAGGATCGTTGGGCTAAAGCGAATAAAATCGAGGGGTACAACTATCGTGAAGCTCCTGCGATTCTCATCCCACAAAACCCGATCCACAAAGCGATCAGTGATAGCCAGAACGCGCGTCGCGACGCAATGGCGGCTGCAGGTCAGGACCCTTGGGCTACCAGCATCCAGGATCAGTTTAACTACTCGTCACAAGACATGCGGGCTGCTGGGATCTCGGACGACTGCCGCAAGCGTGCCTTGAAGAAGGCGTACAAATACTTCGACAAACTCGGAGCCATCAAATGACGGACTTCACCGCGTTACTGGGCGTTGGCTTTCGCAGAAGCGCCCCGTCCAACCTTGCAGAAATCGCGAGCCTGGAAACTACGCTAGGCGTCTCGCTCCCACTGGACTATAAGGACTTCCTTGCGTGGTCGGATGGGGGCGAGGGCGAAGTTGGTGACCTCTATCTGTCCATGTGGACCGTCGTGCAGGCCGTCGAACTCAATGCCTTGTACTCGATCACGACGCGCATGGGCAGAGGTTTCGTGGGCATCGGTACGGACGGTGGGGATTACTGCTTTGCTCTGGATCTCCGAAGGGGCGAACGTTTCGTTGTTGTGCCACTCGGTGCGCTAGCTGAGGATGAAGTCAAACCACTGGCTAGCGATCTCGTGTCAGGACTGACCAGCATCCGCGACGGCCGCATCACGGGCAACGATCTATAACCGGCATCGGTACTACGATCCGAGCAGCGGTCGGTTCGTTAGCAAGGACCCGATCGGGCTCGCAGGCGGGATCAACGTCCACTAGTACGGGCCGGATCCGGTGCAGTGGGTTGATCCGTTAGGCCTGGCCCGATCCTGTCAGTGGGGAATACGAACCAACAAGTTCATGCTCACTGCCAATGCAAGTCCAGAAAGCAGGAGATTGTCGTGAATAAGGATGACGCGCAGAGCCACGGGTCGCGCGGGGCGTCTCTGGGCTGACGCGAACAGAGAAAGATGGTTTGCGTGAAAAGGGTTTCGATCTATGACTGATCTCGGTGAAGTGAATATTTTTGGAACCCAGGAAGGCGACGATAGGCCGTTGAGGCTGGATGAGATTTCCATCCTTGCCAAGCCGGAGGTAATTAGGGCTCTTGGTGTATTCCTGATTAATGCGGCTTACGAAATGGACTCCAATGATGCTGAACACGTGCATCTGCAAGATTCGATATCGAACTTTTCGTGTGAGAATCACGTTGACGTGATCGCTATCAATCAAGAAAAAGTAAAGTTGCTTGGGGATTAGTAGTTAAATGCCAGAAGGGCCGCGTGAGCGGCCCTTGCTGTTTGTGTGATGAGTTGAGGCTCGACGAGGAGATTGGCAGCCTTGTTTAGGTTGATGAAGCGGGTTGCGTGACGTCGATCGACGTCGATGCAAACGGTCGCCTGATGAAGCGTGTGGCGGGGGAAAGCGAGGAGCGGTTTGCCTACGACCGGAGCGGCAGGCTGATCGACGCGGTGAACCGGTACAGCCGCGTGCAGTTCTTCTTCGATCCGGTCGGCAATCTGGTGCGCGAACATCACGCGTACGATCTGTTCGGCGAGCGGCGTAGCTACGTCTGGCACCACGAATACGACGAGCTCGGCAACCGACGACGTACCGTGCGGCCGGATGGGCATGCGGTTGACTGGCTGATGTATGGCTCGGGGCATGTGCACGGGATGCTGCTCGATGGCGAGGAGCGTGTGCAATTCGAGCGCGATGACCTGCATCGCGAGACGGTACGCATGTTGTCGAGCAAGGTCGGACAGCGCACGCATTACGACCCGGTAGGACGCGTACTGCAGCAGACGATCCAGCGGTCGACCTCGCCCGCGCCGCTCGCCGAGCGGCGGTATCGCTATGACGCGGCCGGGCAATTGTCGCGGATCGAGGATAGTCGCAAGGGCGGGACGGATTACCGATACGATCCGGTCGGGCGGCTGATCGAGGCAATTAGTCCGGTCGCGAAGGAGCGGTTTGCGTTCGACCCGGCGAGCAACATCATCGATCCGGTGCGGTCCACCGAAGCGCCTGCATCCCGTCCGAGCCCGGTGCGGCCGGAAAGCACGTTGCCGGTCGAGGTGCCGAAGGTGCTGGGCAACCTGCTGAAGGCGTATGCGGGGATGCACTTCGAGTACGACGCGCGCGGGAATCTGGTGCGCAAGCGTACGCCTGCGAGGGAGCAGGAATACGAGTGGGACGAGTTCAATCGCTTGCTGTCGGCGCGGGTTGCGGAGGCGTCGCGGCAGAGTCAGTCACGGTATTTCTATGATGCGTTCGGTCGACGGATTGCTAAGGAGGTGAACGGCGAGCGGACGGTGTTCGGGTGGGATGGCGACGCGCTGGCGTACGAGAGCGATGGCGAGCGTGGCACGCACTATCTTTACGAGCCGGGAACGTTTGTGCCGCTGGCGCAGTATGTGGCGGAACCGGTTGAGGGAATCTCGACGCCGGAGTGGAAGAGTACCGACCGCTATGTGCCGGAGGAGGATCCGCTGCAGAAGATGCCGGAGCGGCGGGGTGGCGCGGCGCTGTTCTATTACCACTGCGATCAGATCGGGACGCCTCAGTTGCTGACGGATGACGACGGAGACGTCGTGTGGGAAGCGTCGTATAAGGCTTGGGGTGAAGCGCGAGATGTGATCGCGCGAGTGTCGAAGGCCGCAGGTGTCGTACCGAAGAACCCGTTGCGATTCCAGGGGCAGCAGGTTGATGATGAGACCGGGCTCGCTTATAACCGATATCGATATTACGACCCAGTAACCGGGAGATTTACCTCAGAGGATCCTATCGGGCTTAATGGGGGCGTCAACATTTACCAATACGCTCCGAATCCCATCGAGTGGGTTGACCCCCTTGGCTTGGCTCGCATTCCGAAATCCGTTAAGGACAAGGTGGCGAAAGAGAATCACGAATTCTTCGGGAAAGAGACATGTGAATGTTGCGGGGTTGAAGTTGTTCCTGGAAAGAAGAGTCAACGAGGGGTCACTCCCCCAACAAACGAGCGCCAATTTGATCATATTGAGCCGGACGTCCTAGGCGGAGCAAATGATGAGGCGAATACGCAAGTTCTGTGCCGAAAGTGTAATAGACGGTTGTGGGATAGAATCAAGGATAATTTCAAGCGACTTAATCGTTTGGGGCGTACGCCGTGTGACAATTGAGGGTGAAATATGCAAGAACTTAGGAAGATTATTTTTCGATTGAAGAAAGATGAGGATGGATATCCTCAAATGGAGTATGAATCTCTGTGGGGAATATTTTCGGGTGATTTATATTATGTTATCGACAATGTGCCATATTATGTCTCTGGCGTGAGCAAAGGGGATACGGTAGCGGTTATGGATGTCGATGGTGAACTGTTTGCAACATCAGTGGTTGCCCGGGGGGGGCATTCAACGCTGCGAGTTTTTGCCGAGGACCCCGACACCAAAGCATCGATCATTTCCGATCTGAAGTCGCTCGGAGCACAATGTTCCGTCACTCGGGGACTTTCTCTCTTTGCGGTTGATATTCCTTCCGATGCTGATTTCGGAAAGATCGACGCGTTGCTCGCATCGCAATCTGACGGTGAGTATGTTGCATATGAGGACGCGTGCTTGCAACACGGGGGCGTCAGCGGCGACCGAGCACTCGAATGTGAGTCGCTAGCATCAGTTCCTCTGCGACTGCATTAAGGATGAGTAGGGCGGGTGAGAAGGAAGGCGAGTGGGACGAGTTCAATCGTTTCTGTCCAAGCGGGTTACCGAGGGGTTGCAGCAGAGTCAGCCACGGTATCTCTAAGATGCGTTTGGTCGCCGCGTTGAGAAGGAGGTGAATGGCGAACGAGCGGTGTTCGGGTGGGATGGGAATTCGACTCTGCCATAGGATGCTCAATATGAGCGGCTTCAATGTGAATATGTTTTACAAGATCGAGGATGTGATCGATCTCGTCAAAAACAAGAAAGATTGGGGCGTGATCTACATGATTTACGTACCGGAGACGTCGACGATTTGCGACCTGGTATGAACGTGTATGTCAGTCATGTCCCCGACTTTGATGACGACGATAACGAGGTGCTGCTTGAATCTGTAGTCACGTTGGAGCTTGAGATTGGCTATATGCGCGAACACTTCCAGGGTGTTGTCGATTTAGCGTACAAGCAGAAGCCAACCGCCTCGTCTGAGGAGGTTATTCGATACGATCCGATCGGGCTTGCTTGGGGGCAGAGGAGGGGGCGCACGGACGCTTTCATGATCACGTCGAGTGAAGAAGGGCAATACTGAGCGGCCAACGCTGTATTTGTACGACATACTGGTGCCGTGAAGCATGCTCTAAAGAGCGAAATAGGCGGGCCTGCGCTATAAGCGACACTGGGACAATGTAGCCTTCAATTCGCTGAAGGCAGCGGGGCTCAGTTCCAAAGCGGCCAAATGCGCCGTCTTTACATGCGCGCGGCTATTTCTCCAGCATCGGCGCAAACGCCGGATCAGACACGGCAGCTCCATCGAAACGAATGAGGCTGAGATGAACCCCCCATTGAATGATCGAGCGTATAAGGTGATCTCTGAATTCCTTGACGCAATCAACTCGATGGACAAAAGGACACTAGAGTCGAAGTTTGGAGTAGCAGAACCGATTCTCGACGAGATATGCGAGTCCCTCAACGATTACTTCGGAAGGAAGCCCAGTATTGGTCTGGCGCCGATCGAACTAGCGTTCTCCGGCAAGAGGGGATCTAGGCCATACATCGATCTCTTCGAAATGGACGGTGGTCAATCCTGGGGCGCCGAATGCGTGCTTTGGATGGATGGGAGGGCCGAGGAGCCTATTTTGCATGTTGAGCTGTGCAAAACTCGCGACGAGCTAAATTTGAAATTCAAGTACATCGGCTCATAGAGAAGTTAGCTGACAGACGATAACCATAGGGTCGCTCCCCCCCCCCCCGCGCATACGAACTTGGCATAATCACGCCTTGCTCGACACGAGCGCCGCTGCGCAGACACGCTTGTGCAACCGCCGCATCTTGGCTCGGGCGTATTGACTCCAGTCCCGTTACCACCGCAATACCCATGTCGACCATCACCGCGACCACCGCGTCGCTGAAACACATTCTCGAACATCCCGGCGATTTTTCCGGTTGGCTCTGTTTGCCGCCGATGCCGTGGACGCTCGATACAGAGGGCGCATTCACCGAAGCCGCCGACGACCCCGAAGCCGCCGCGCCGCCCGCTACCGCACCGCAACCCGGCTGGCGCGTAACGCTGAATAGCGCGACGATCGAGGACATCGTGATCAACGCGCATGACCAGGTCGACGAACCGAGCGTCGCGCAATTGTTCGACGCGTTCGTGTTCTACGTCGACAACGAGGAATTCATTCTGCTCTGACGACGCAAGACGACGCGCCCCACGCACCACAGTAAAAAAGGACCGCCGAGCGGTCCTTTCTTCGCGAAGCGTCAACATCCGAACGAAGCCTGCCCCTCAAGGCAACGAAATCGTCAAATTCGCCGACTCCGGCCCGACCTTGATCACCTGCGAGTAAGGCGCCAACGCCTGCAGCGTCTTGTCCTTGAGATAGGTATTGAGCCCGAGATACCCGAGCAGGGCCACCAGCGCAAACACCGCCCCGATCGCCCAAACCGGCACCTCCCGCTTCAGCCGATGCGCGATCTGATCCGGCAGCGGCCAATGCGGCGCAAATGCCGCCCGCTTGCCCTTCATGTGCGCGATCTCATCCCCCAGCCGCGCGGTCAGATACGCGAGCTTCTCCGGCCCCTCGAGCAGATACTTGCCCTGGAACCCGAGCAGCAGGCACATATGAAACACCTCGAGCGACTGCAACCGCGCCGCGCCTTGCGCGCGACATTCCTCGAGATACTGAAAGAACTTCTCCCCCGCGAGTTGCTCGCCGAACAGCACGAGCTGCAGCGGCCGGCGTTCCCAGTCGGTGCGGATCTTGAACTGCGACGACAGCACCATTTCATCGACCGCCGCGCAATACGCGAACTTCGCGCCATACACGTCCTCGGCCGGGATGTTCAGCTTCTTCGCGCCACGCTCGAAATCCGCCAGAAACTCCTGGATCTTCGTGCTGAACTCGCTCGCGCTGTCCGGCTCGCGGCCGTTCTTGAGCAGGAACAGCATGAAGAACCCGTCGTACAGCAGGTCGAGCAGCGAACGGGCCTGGAACGCGGCGTCGGTCGACGCCGGGGTATGCAGCGGGGCCGGCGCGTTGTCGCCGAACAGGGAAGGCGCGTAGCTCATGATGTGACCGCGATCAGTTCGAATTTCAGGTCATTGATGCCAGTCGGCGCGTAGATCATCGCGGACTGGGCCTGCAGCATGCGCTCGTACAACGCGCCGCGCGAGTCGAGCTGGAAATAGCATGCACCGGGCCGCACCGGAATCGCGGGCGGCACCTGCGGCATGTACGACAGCCGCACGCCGGGCATTGCCGACAGCACGAGCTTGTCGACGTCGTCGGGCGCGCCGACCTTGAAGCGCGCCGGCACCGCATCGATGAGCTCGACGTTCGGCATGTCCGCTGACACCGCGAGATAGAACTCGGTCTTGTCGTCGATCTTGCCCGAATCGAGGCGGCCGAGGTGGAACGACGGACGCACCTCGTCGAGCGTGATCGCGAAGTAGCGCGTCGAGATCACGGTGTCGAGCAGCTCGCGCAGCATCAGGTCGAGACGCGCGAAGCTCGGGCCCGGATCGTCATGGCGATACACGGGCAGGTCGGCGAGCGTGTATCCCTTCGAGAACGTCATCAGCTGCCCCGCGAGGCGCAGCAGTTCCTGGAACAGCCGCTCCGGATGCAGCGCCGCGTGCTGGTGCAGGTGCGCGAGCGTCGCGAACGCGGCGTTCGCCGTGTGCAGCAGCCAGAACGACGCGATGTCGCCCGAGCGGAACTCGATGATGTTCTTCGACGGTTCGCGGTGAAAACCGTACAGCGCGTTCACCTTCGCCTGCAGCGCGTCGACGAGCTGGCGCAGCCGCTGGTGCAGGATCGGCGACGCGTCGATCGCGAGGCACGGCGGCACGAAGCTGTCGTCCATCTCGAAGCCGGACGTCGCGGTGCGGCGCACGCGCACGAGCGGCACCGACAGAAGCTGGTCGCGCGGCTCGCTGTGCGCGATCAGCTTGACCTGCGTCTTCAGGAACGTGATGTCGGCTTCGGCGGCGTCGGTGAAGTTGTCGGCGACGCTCGTCTGCTCGCTGACGAAGCGCGTCATGAAGCCGGCGGCCGGATCGTCGCTGTAGTTGGTGCCGTTCTCGCGCAGCGGGTGCAGCGCGAGGTAGAACACGAATTCGTTGATGCCGTCGGGCAGCGTGTCGAGCGCGATCGGCGGCGGCAGGTCGTCGGCCTGCGGCGCGGCGTAAAGCGCGCCGTCCGGAAACACGAGCGCGAGCTCGGCCACGCGCAGCACGTTGCTGCCGAGCGCATCGCGGTCGATGCGCACCGAGCGCACGCCCCAGTTGTACGGCTGGATCGCCTGGATGGATTCGAACAGGCGCGCCTCGTGGTACGCGTCCTGCCGCTGAAAGTGTTGAGGCCGGAGGAACAGCCCTTCCCCCCACAGCACCTTGGCCGAATAACTCATGTCAAATCCGGTTAATGTCGCGTTGCGATGTAATCGATTTGTTCGTGCCCGAATTAATCGCCATTTTGTTAACTCTTGTTAAATGACATTCGTGCGTCATGTTTAACCGCAGGTCACCGACGAAAGCAAATTCAGCGGTTGCGAAGGCGCACCCTGTTGCGGTGCGATGACAGAGCCGTCGGTGACCGTCATCGCGCAATTATGCAGGCCGATGATTATGCCGGATTTCTCCGACTTTGCCGGGTCGAACGTCAGTTTCCACCGCTGGATTGCGGGATCGCGGAACAGCGCGACGATGCCGAATGCCTGCGCTTCGCGCGACAGCTTTTCGGTTGCCGTATAGCGCTGGCCCGGAATCAGCGTGACTTCACGCACGTTCAGCAGATCGGCGCCCAGCGCGGCCTTTTCCTTGGTCGGATCGGTGAATGCATCGAACGGCGCTTGCTGGAACGAAGTCGGATCCTTCAGCGCGTAAAGCCTGACCACTAACGCGAGCGGCTTGTGATCGTTCGCGGCATTGAGGTTCGGCGCGGCGGCGAGCGTGAGCCCGATGTTGCGCGGCGGTTTCTGGGCATCCGGCACGTCGGGCTTGCCGACGCCGGCGGCCTGCATGACGGCGCTCGCGGCGGAGCCGAGCAGCGGGGCGGCCGCGCATCCGGCCAGGAGCGCGCAGGCAATCAGCGGCAGCGCATAGCGAATCATGGACGATCTCATCGTGCTTACGGCGTGCCGCCTTTAACTCCCCTGTCAAAACTGCCGGGTATTTCCGCGTTCGCCGCGAATCCCCGGCGTATCGGCCGTTCAACTATTAAGCACACGCGCCCGGCAGCGTGCCTTCGGAAATTTTTTCCGTCGTTCGCGCAAAGCGTTGCAGGCCAAGTAAAACTTGCGCATTCCGGTCGATGCGAAAGCCGTCGGCGAGCCGCTGCCAGAGGCGTTTCGAGGGGGTGGCGCACGATTTTAAAAGGAATTACTCTGCACGCAGCGATTGAATTATGAAAAATTGATCGGTACTATACCCGCGCGCTTCTTGCAAAGCAAAAGAACCAGATTCTCAACGATTTTAATACTCACGCGCCGGTGGATATAACGATGAAAGACCGTCTCTTCGCAAAACTTTCTGGGGTAGTGCTGGCTTGCGGCGTGATCGCCGGTTGTGCGAGCCAGCCGCCGGCGCCGCCGTCTGCCGAGGTGTTCAACAAGTCGCTGGCCGATGCGGACGCCGTCGCGAAATCGGGTGACCAGGACAAGGCGCTCGGCCTGTACCAGCAGCTCGCGAAGTCGGATCCGACGCGCGAGGAGCCGTGGTCGCGCATCGCGCAGATCCAGTTTGCCCAGAACCACTACGGCCAGGCGATCGTCGCCGCGCAGGAAGCACTGCAGCGCGATGCGACCGACCGTCAGGCGAAGAGCGTGCTCGCGGTCGCGGGGCTGCGGATCGCGACGCAGTCGCTCGGCGAACTGCGCCAGGATTCGTCGCTCGCGGGCGATGCGAAGTCGGACGCGCAGGCGCTCGCGAAGCAGCTGCGCGACACGCTCGGCGAATCGGCGCTGTTCCCGCCGGAGCAGAAGGCGCAAACGCGCAAGGTCGTGCGTCGCCAGATTCACCGTCCGAAGGCCGGCGCCGGCGCTGCAACCGAGGTCGCCGCCGGTGCTGCCACCACGCCGACGGCGTCGGGCAACACCGCGCCGCAGAAGGGCGGCGCCGATCCGTTCAGCGCACTGCGCAACTGACCGCAACTGACGCGATAACCACAACTAACCTGGGAGCCGTCGAGATGGCCAAGAAAGAAAGCATTCAGAAAAGCTTGCAGAAAATACGGCCGCCGCGCGTCCAGCTGACCTACGAGGTCGAGAAGGGCGACGCGATCGAGGTAAAGGAACTGCCGTTCGTCGTCGGGGTCGTCGGCGATCTGGCGGGCCAGTCGGAAGTCGAGCAGCCGAAGCTGCGCGACCGCAAGTTCGTCAACATCGACCGTGACAACTTCGACGACGTGATGACGGCGATCGAGCCGCGTGCCGCGTTCCAGGTGGAAAACCGCCTGAGCCCGGAAGGCGGCAAGTTCGCGGTCGACCTGAAGTTCCGTTCGCTGTCGGATTTCAACCCGGACGAAGTCGTCGAACAGGTCGAGCCGCTGCGCCGCCTGCTCGAGGCGCGCTCGAAGCTCGCCGACCTGCGCAACAAGCTCGCCGGCAACGACAAGCTCGAGGACCTGCTGTCCGAAGTGCTGAAGAACACGCAGCAGCTGCAGGAGCTCGCGAAGGGCACCGGCGGCGACAAAGACGGCGAATGACGACGGAGTGTTGAGATGAACCAGCAAACGGCTGCGGCCCAAGCGAGCGGCGCGGAATACGCCGCCGGGACTTCGCTGCTCGACGACATCGTCGAGAAGAGCAAGGTCGCGAAATCCGATTCCGAGCATGCACGTGCGAAGGACCTGATCGGCGAACTCGTGCACCAGGTGCTCGACGGCACGGTGATCGTGTCGGACAACCTGTCGGCGACGATCGACGCGCGCGTCGCGGAACTCGATCGCCTGATCTCCACGCAGCTGTCCGCGGTGATGCACGCGCCGGAATTCCAGCGCCTCGAAAGCACGTGGCGCGGGATGGATTACCTGGTCAAGGAAAGCAACACCGGCCAGACGATCAAGATCAAGGCGCTGCACGCACCGAAGCGCGACCTCGTGCGCGACTTCAAGGGCGCGAGCGAGTTCGACCAGAGCGCGCTGTTCAAGAAGGTCTACGAAGAAGAGTTCGGCACGTTCGGCGGCTCGCCGTTCGGTGCGCTGATCGGCGATTACGAGATCTCGCGCCAGCCGGAAGACATGTACTTCATCGAGCAGATGTCGCACGTCGCGGCGGCCGCGCACGCGCCGTTCATCGCGTCGGCGTCGCCCGAGCTGCTCGGCCTCGAGTCGTTCTCCGACCTTGGCAAGCCGCGCGATCTCGGCAAGGTGTTCGACACGGTCGAATACGCGAAGTGGAAGTCGTTCCGCGATTCGGAAGACTCGCGCTACGTCGGCCTCACGCTGCCGCGCTTCCTCGGCCGCCTGCCGTTCAATCCGAAGGACGGCCAGACGGCGGAGAACTTCAACTTCGTCGAGGACGTCGACGGCACCGAGCACGACAAGTACCTGTGGTGCAACGCGGCGTGGGCCTTCGCGGCACGCCTGACGGCCGCGTTCGACGACTTCGGCTGGTGCGCGGCGATCCGCGGTGTCGAGGGCGGCGGCCTCGTCGAGGACCTGCCGACCCACACGTTCAAGACCGACGACGGTGAAGTCGCGCTGAAGTGCCCGACCGAAATCGCGATCACCGATCGCCGCGAGAAGGAGCTGAGCGACCTCGGCTTCATCCCGCTCGTGCATTGCAAGAACTCGGATTACGCTGCGTTCTTCGCCGCGCAATCGGTGCAGAAACCGAAAAAATACAGCACCGACAGCGCGAATGCGAACGCCGTCCTGTCCGCCCAGCTTCAGTACATCTTCTCGGTATCGCGCGTCGCGCACTACCTGAAGGCGATGATGCGGGACAAGATCGGCAGCTTCGCATCGGCGCAGAACGTAGAGACTTTCCTCAACCGGTGGATTTCGCAGTACGTCCTGCTCGACGACAACGCGTCGCAGGAACAGAAGGCGCAATTTCCGCTGCGCGAGGCATCCATACAAGTGTCGGAGATTCCGGGCAAGCCGGGCTCGTATCGTTCGGTCGCGTTCCTGCGTCCGCACTTTCAGCTCGACGAACTCTCGATTTCTCTGCGACTTGTCGCTGATCTGCCCAAACCGGCAAATTCATAAGCGAGTAGATCGCCCGGGCGGGCCGCCTGGGTAGGACGTTAAAACCACCTCTTTGGGGAGTCGAAGGGCCATGTTACATATGCACTTGCAGTTTGGTAGTCCGGCGGTGAAGGGTGAATCCGCGGACAAGGACCATCAAGGCTGGATCGAGCTGAAATCGTGGGATCACTCGATCGTTCAGCCGCGTTCGGCAACGGCATCGACCGCAGGCGGTCACACGATGACGCGCTGCGAGCACGGCGACATGATTTTCACGAAGGAAATCGATTCGTCGAGCCCGCTGCTGTATCAGCACGCGTCGGGCGGCACCACGTTCGATGAAGTGACGGTCCATTTCTCGCGCGCGGACGGTGAAGGCAAGCGCGTGCAGTATCTGGAAGTGAAGCTCAAGTACGTGATCATCTCGAGCATCGCACCGAGCGTTCGCGAAGAAGGTCTGCCGCTCGAGACGTTCTCGCTGAAGTACGCGGCCGTGCAGTGGAAGCAGACCCAGCAGAAGATCGGCGGCAACCAGGGCGGCAACACGCAAGGCGCCTGGAGCCTGACGAAGAACGACAAGACCTACGCGGTCTAAGGTCGGTTGCGGCAACGGGGCGCTCGGCGTCCCGTTGCCGTTTTCGCTGTGCACGCCGGCCGATGAAAAGATTCGAACCCAGTTTTCTCGACAAGCTGTTCGACGACGAACCGCATCTGCCGGCCTCGGCCGCGATGCGGCAATTGTCGCTGGACGAGCTCAAGAACACGGTCGCCCGCGACGTCGAGGCGATCCTCAACACCCGTATCGCGCACACCGAAATCGAGCTGGCCGCGCTGCCGGAATGCCAGAAGTCGGTGCTGACCTACGGGCTGAACGATTTCGCGGGGCTGAGCCTCGCGAGTCACTACGACCGCGCGTTCATCTGCAAGTCGATCCAGCAGGCCATCGCGCGCCACGAGCCGCGGCTGCAGCAGGTGCAGGTGACGTTCGAACTGAACGAGCAATCGACCAACGCGCTTTACTTCGCGATCCAGGCGCTGCTCGTCGTGCACCCGGCCGAGGAGCCGGTGAGTTTCGATGCGATGCTGCAGCCGTCGACGCTGCAGTATTCGGTCACGCGCGCACGCGCGGCCAGAATGCTGTGAATCGAGCTGCCGAGCGGGCCGGACCGCCCGGTGGTGGATCAGGGTCCGGCAGGAAATATTGAGGTTCGGGGTCGTCGATGGAAGAATTGCTGCCGTATTACGAGCGCGAATTATCGTTTTTGCGGCGCTATTCGCGAGATTTCGCCGAGCGCTATCCGAAGATCGCCGCGCGGCTCGCGTTGTCGGGCGAGCACTGCGAGGATCCGCACGTCGAGCGGATGATCGAGTCGTTCGCGCTGCTCGGCGCGCGCATCAACAAGAAGCTCGACGACGACTACCCGGAATTCACCGAAGCGCTGCTGGAAGTGCTGTATCCGCACTACCTGCGGCCGTTCCCGTCGTGCTCGATCGCGCAGTTCACGCCGGCGTCGCCCGGCCAGCAGACCGAACCGGTCGTGATCGACCGCGGCACCGAGCTGAAGAGCCGCCCGATCCGCGGCGTGCAGTGCCGGTTCCGCACCGCGTACGACGTGACGCTCGCGCCGATCCGCATCTCGGAGGCGCGCTACACGCCGGTCGCGCTCGCACCGAGCGCGACCGTGCTGCCGTCCAACGCGACGGGCGTGATCTCGATCACGTTCGAGTCGCTCGCCGCGCAGCTCGATCTCGGCGCGCTGAAGCTGCCGACGCTGCGCGCGCACCTGCACGGCGAGCAGTCGTTCGTCGCCGCGCTGACCGACTGCCTGTTCGTCAACGTGCTCGGCGCGTACGTCGAGCCCGAGCGCAACGGCCGCTGGACCGCGCTGCGCAAGCTGCCGATCGCGCACGCCGGCTTCGACGAGGACGACGCGCTGATCGACTACCCGGCGAAGTCGCACCCCGCGTATCGCCTGCTCACCGAATACTTCGCGTTCCCCGACAAGTTCGATTTCGTCGATTTCGATCTTGCGGCGATCGCGCGCGCGTCGGGCCGCTGCCAGCGCGCGACGCTGCATCTGGTGCTGCAGGACGTGCGCAGCGATTCGCACGTCGCGCGGCTGCTCGAGCTGCTGACGGCCAGCCATTTCCGGCTGTTCTGCACGCCGATCGTCAACCTGTTCCGCCAGCACGGCGAGCCGATCCGCATCACGCACCGCGCGGTGTCGTATCCGGTGATCGCCGAAGCGCGCCGCGCGTTCGCGTACGAGGTGTACTCGATCGATTCGGTGAAGCTCGTCCGGCAGCAGGCGCATGAAGAATCGGTGATCGAGTTCCGGCCGTTCTATTCGCTGCATCACGGCGAATCGGCACGGATCGGTCACTACTGGTTCGCGCGCCGCAACGACTGGGTCGCGCAGAAAAGCCCCGGCTACGAAACCGAGATCTCGATCGTCGACATCGACTTCGAGCCGACCTCGCCGCAGACCGACACGCTGAGCCTCGATCTCACCTGCACGAACCGCGACCTGCCGGCGATGCTCGCCTTCGGCCTCGAAGGCGGCGACCTGTTCCAGGAAGGCGGCGCGCAGACGAGCGGCATCTCGATGCTGCGCCGCCCGACGCAGAGCGTGCGCTTCGAGCGCGGCCGCGCCGCGCACTGGCGGCTCGTGTCGCATCTCGCGCTGAACCACGTGTCGCTGGTCGCGCACGGGCTCGCGCCGCTCAAGGAAATGCTGACGCTGTACGACCTGCGGCGCACCGCCGTGTCGATGCGCCAGATCGACGGCCTCGCCGGCGTCGAGCAGCGCGGCGCCGTGCAGTGGCTGCCCGGCAAGCCGTTCGCGACCTTCGTGCGCGGCATCGAGATCCGCCTGACGATCGACGAGGAGCACTTCGTCGGCGCGAGCCTCGCGTCGTTCGTACGCGTGCTCGACAGCTTCTTCGGGCTGTACGTCCATCTCAACAGTTTCGTTCAACTAGTCGTGGTGTCGAAGCGCACCGGCGAGGAGATCATTCGATGCAAGCCCCGCACCGGCGAATCGATCCTGGCGTAGTCGACGCGCTGCTCGACGAGCCGCACCGCTTCGAGTTCTTCCAGGCGGTGCGCGTGCTCGAAGGGCTATTCGCGCGGCAGGCGTCCGATGCCCCCGGCGCGTGGCGGCAGGGCGACGTCGTCGCGCAGCGCATCGAATTCCGCAACACGCTGTCGCTCGGCTTTCCGCCGAGCGAGATCGAAGGCGCCCGCTCGTTCGACGACGACGGCACGCTGCTCGACTCGGGCGAGGATCGCGGCGCCGCGCTCGCGGCCGGCGAGCTCGGTCACGTCGAACTGACACCCGCATTCTTCGGGCTGCTCGGCGGGCAGGGCGCGCTGCCGCTGCACTACACCGAGCAGATCGTCGCGCGCGAGCACCTGAAGCGCGACCACGCGGCGCGCGCCTTCTTCGACGTGTTCTCGAACCGCGCGACCGCGCTGTTCTACGCGGCGTGGAAGAAATACCGGCTGCCGTTCCATTACGAACTCGACCGCGACGAGCGCTACCTGCCGCTCCTGCTCGCGATCGCCGGCGTGCCGAGCGACGAGGTGCGCGACAGCCTCGCGGCCGGCGCGGGCGGCGTGCTCGACGAGGCCGTCGCCGGCTACGCGCTCGCCGCGCGGCACCGGCCGATGTCGGCCGCCTACCTGCAGCGCACGCTGTCCGATTACTTCCGCGTGCCGGTGAAGATCGACCAGTTCGTCGGCAAGTGGTACGACGTGCCGCCCGACCAGCTGAGCGTGCTCGGCGAGGTCAACGCGGTGCTCGGCGCGACGGCGCTCGTCGGCGAACGCGTATGGCAGCGCGACATGCGCGCGCGGATCGTCGTCGGCCCGCTGTCCAAGCGCGACTACGAGGCGTTCCTGCCCGGCGGCGCGCAGGCCGTCGCGCTCGAGCGGATGCTGACGCTGCTCGCCGGCGTCACGCTCGAATACGAGGTGAAGCTCGTGCTGAAACGCACCGAGGTCGGCGCGAGCGTGCTCGGCGCGGGCTCGCGGCTCGGCTGGGATGCGTTCCTCTGCACCCGCGACGCAGCCGACGACCGCTCGGACGCCCGCTATGAACTGCACGTGATTCACTGATTCCGAACGACAACAAACAATCGAACCTGAGATCGACGCCATGAGCACGCCTCTGAAGACCCTGATCACGAAACTGAACCCGCTGTGCCGGCACGCGACCGAGCGCGCGGCGAGCGCGTGCCTGGCGCGCGGCCATTACGAGGTCGATCTGGAGCATCTGTTTCTCGCGCTGCTCGACCAGGCGACGGGCGACCTGCCGCTCGCGTTGCGCGCGAGCCGCGTCGATCCGCATGCGCTGCGCGCCGATCTCGAGCGCGAACTCACGCGCCTGAAGACGGGCAACACGCGCACGCCGGTGTTTTCCGTGCACCTGATCGCGCTGTTCGAACAGGCCTGGTTGATCGCGTCGCTCGATTCGCAGCTCGGCCGCATCCGTTCGGGGCATCTGCTGCTCGCGCTGCTGACTGCGCCCGATCTCGCGCAGTTCGCGCAGCGCATGTCGTCGCAGTTCGCGGAAATGAACGTGACGGACCTGAAGCACAAGTTCGACGAGATCATGGCCGGTTCGAGCGAAGCCGAGCCGCGCCAGGCGGATGCGGAAGGCAGCGACGTCGCGCCGGCCGCCGACGGCGCCGCGCCCGCGGCCGGCCCGTCGAAGACACCCGCGCTCGACACGTACACGACCAACCTCACGCAGCGCGCGCGTGACGGCAAGATCGATCCGGTGATCGGCCGCGAAGCCGAGATTCGCCAGGCGATCGACATCCTGATGCGTCGTCGCCAGAACAACCCGATCATGACCGGCGAGGCCGGCGTCGGCAAAACGGCGGTCGTCGAGGGTCTCGCGCTGCGGATCGCGGCCGACGACGTGCCGCCGCCGCTGCGCGGCGTCGCGCTGCACGTGCTGGACATGGGCCTGCTGCAGGCCGGCGCGAGCGTGAAGGGCGAGTTCGAGAACCGCCTGAAGAGCGTGATCGACGAGGTGAAGAAGAGCGCGCACCCGATCATCCTGTTCATCGACGAGGCACACACGATCATCGGCGCGGGCGGCCAGGCCGGCCAGAACGACGCGGCGAACCTGCTGAAACCGGCGCTCGCGCGCGGCGAGCTGCGCACGATCGCCGCGACGACCTGGAGCGAATACAAGAAGTACTTCGAGAAGGATGCGGCGCTCGCGCGGCGCTTCCAGGTCGTGAAGGTCGAGGAGCCGAGCGAGCCGCTCGCAGCCGCGATGCTGCGCGGGATGTCCGGGTTGATGGAGAAGCACTTCAACGTGCGGATCCTCGACGACGCGATCACCGAGGCCGTGCGCCTGTCGCATCGCTACATCAGTGGCCGCCAGCTGCCGGACAAGGCGATCAGCGTGCTCGACACCGCGTGCGCGAAGGTCGCGCTCGCGCACAGCGCGACGCCCGCGGCGATCGACGACACGAAGAAGCGCATCGAGCGCATCGACGCGGAAATCGCGTCGCTGGAGCGCGAGGCGGCGGGCGGCGCCGCGCACGACGAGCGCCTGGGCGAGCTGCGCGGCGCGCGCGACACGGCGCTCGCGCAATTGACCGACGACGAGGCGCGCTATGAAGCCGAGCGCGCGATCGTCGTCGAGATCACCGAACTGCGCGACACGCTCGACCGGGCGCGCGGTCCGTCGGAAGACGGCGAGCCGGTCGACGTGCCGGCCACGCGCGAGAAGCTGGCCGAACGCGTCGCGGCGCTGCACGCGCTGCAGGGCGGCGAGCCGATGGTGCCGCTGCAGGTCGACGGTCACGTCGTCGCCGAGATCGTCGCCGCGTGGACGGGCATTCCGCTCGGCCGGATGGTGAAGGACGAGATCGACACCGTGCTGAACCTGCAGCCGCTGCTGACCGCGCGCGTGATCGGCCAGGACCATGCGCTCGATGCGATCGCGCAGCGCGTGCGCACGGCGACCGCGAACCTCGAGGATCCGAACAAGCCGCGCGGCGTGTTCATGTTCGTCGGGCCGTCGGGCGTCGGCAAGACCGAGACGGCGCTCGCGCTGGCCGACATCCTGTACGGCGGCGAGCGCAAGATGGTCACGATCAACATGAGCGAGTACCAGGAAGCGCACAGCGTGTCGGGCCTGAAGGGCTCGCCGCCGGGCTACGTCGGCTACGGCGAGGGCGGCGTGCTGACCGAGGCCGTGCGCCGCAACCCGTATTCCGTCGTGCTGCTCGACGAGGTCGAGAAGGCGCACCCGGACGTGCTCGAGATGTTCTTCCAGGTGTTCGACAAGGGCACGATGGACGACGCCGAAGGGCGCGAGATCGACTTCCGCAATACGCTGATCATCCTGACGTCGAACGTCGGATCGGCCGCGGTGATGCAGGCGTGCCTGAACAAGCCGGCCGAGGAACTGCCCGATCCGGACGCACTCGCCGAGGCGCTGCGCCCGCAGCTGTACAAGACGTTCAAGCCCGCGTTCCTCGGCCGGATGAAGGTCGTGCCGTACTACCCGATTTCCGACGACGTGCTGGCCGAGATCATCGAGCTGAAGCTCGAACGGATCCGTCGCCGCATCGAAGCGAACCACAAGGCCGCGTTCGAGTGGGATGAATCGCTCGTCGACGCGGTGCTCGCGCGCTGCACCGAGGTTGATTCGGGCGCCCGCAACGTCGACCATATTTTGAACGGCACGCTGCTGCCGGAGATCGCGGGCCACGTGCTCGGCCGGATCGCCGACGGTGCGGCCATCGCGCGCATCGCCGTGCGCGCGGACGAGGCCGGCGAATTCGCCTATACGGTCGAATGAGCCTCCGCACGCGACATCTCATGCATCAACGGATTCACTGAACCATGCCGATCAATCTCCCCGAGCTGCTGACGCCGATCAGCGATGCATCGCCCAGCGGCGACGACCTGCTGTTCTCGAACGAATTCGACGCGATCCAGGACGCGCGGCGCTACGACGATCCGACGCTCGACCAGGGCGAGTGGGTGACCGAGATCAAGGAGGCCGACTGGGGCTTCGTCGTCGATCACGCGGGCGCGCTGCTGCGCACGCGCACCAAGGACCTGCGGCTCGCCGTGTGGCTGACCGAGGCGCTCGCGCTGGAGGACGGCATCACCGGCCTCACCGAAGGCTATGCGCTGCTGGAAGGCCTGTGCCGCGACTACTGGGACACCGTGCATCCGCTGCCGGAAGGCGACGACGTCGAATACCGGCTCGGCAACGTCGCGTGGCTGTCCGGCCGCACGGCCGAGCTGCTGCGCGGCATTCCGGTGACCGACGGCGCATCGAACGCGTTCACCACGCTCGACTGGGAAGTCGCGCAGCATGTGGCGCAGGCCGTGAAGCGCGATCCGGAACATGCGGACGACATCGCGCGCGGCAAGCCGTCGGTCGAGCAGGTCGATGCGTCGCGGCGCGTGACGTCGATCGCGTTCTACACGACGCTGCTCGCGAACCTGAAGGCGTTCGAAATCTCGCTCGACGCGTTCGAGGAGCGGCTCGTCGAACGCGCCGGCGATTCGGCGCCGAGCTTCCGGCAGACGCGCGACGCGTTCGAGACCGTGTACCGGCTCGTCGAGCGCTTCGCGCGCGAGCAGGGTTATACGGGCAGCGCGCCGCATGCACCGTCGGCGCCGCAGGCGCAGCCCGAGCGCATCGAGCCGAGCTTCGGCGACGCGTTCCACACCGAGGAGACCCATGTGCAGTCGCAGACCGCTCCGCGTCCGCCGGTGACGCAAATGATCGCCGGCATCCAGAACCGTGCACAGGCCGTCGACCAGCTTCGCGCGGTCGCGCGCTACTTCCGCCAGACCGAGCCGCACAGCCCGGTCGCGTATCTCGCGGACAAGGCCGCCGAATGGGCCGACATGCCGCTGCACAAGTGGCTCGAGAGCGTCGTGAAGGACGACGGGTCGCTGTCGCACATCCGCGAGCTGCTGGGGGTGAGGCCCGACGAGCAGTCGTGAGCCGCCGCTTGTTGACCTGAGAGCGCGGGCCCGGCGGGCTCGCGATGAACGAGAAGAAGGGTGACGCATGAACGTGACCGAACTGGCACAGGCGATTCGTGGTGGCCTGATCCAGCAGGATCGGCTGCTGAAGACGGACATCCCGTCGCTGCCGAACAATGCGCTCGTGCCGCGCCGCGCGGTGACCCGTTCGGCGCTCGGCCGCGATTTCAGCGTGGCGCTCGATCTGGTGTCCACCGCGAGCGACGTCGAGCTCAAGACGCTGATCGCGCAGCCGATCACGCTGTGGATCCAGCAGCCGGACAAGTCGTATCTGCCGATCAACGGCTATGTCCACACGGCGCGACGGCTCGGCGCCGACGGCAGCCTGTCGAGTTACCAGCTGCGCTTCGCGTCGTGGATGCATTTCCTCAAGTTCCGCAGCGACATGCGGTACTGGCAGGACCAGCCGGTCGACGCAATTCTCTCCGACGTGTTCGATACGCATCCGCAGGCCAGGGGCCAATACCAGTTCGCGTTGTCGAAACCGTTGCCGTCCCGGTCGTACTGTCGCCAGAGCGAAACCGACTGGAACTTCGTGCACCGGCTGATGGAGGACGAAGGGCTGTTCGGGTTCTGGCGGCACAGCGAAGACGGGAAGGCGCATACGCTCGTCATCACCGACGACGTGCATGCGGTCGATGCGCTGTCCCCGAATGTCGTTACGTTCGATCGTTCCGGCAGCGGCACCGAAACCGCCGGGTTTACGCAATGGACCGCATCGCGGACGTTGCAAAGCACGCTGCACACGACGCGCACCTTCGACTACAAAGCGCCGTCGTCGCCGGGCAATCCGAACGGCACGTCGCTGCCGACCAAGGCCGGCCAGGGGGACCTGCCGGGCCAGGCGGAAATCTATGAATACACCGGCGCGTACACGTATCCGGGCCAGGACCGCGGCGAACACCTGTCGAAGATTCGTCTCGAGGAATGGGAGTCGCGCGCGAAGCGCTTCTTCGGCGTGGGCGGCGTGCGCGCGATCGATGCCGGCCGGCGCTTCACGCTGACCGGTCATCCCGAGCACGACCGCGATTCGGCGAGCGAGCGCGAGTTCGCGGCCATCGGCGTTACGCGGTACATCGAGAACAATCTGCCGGTTTCGGACCACGAAGCGAGCTTTCCGCATAGCCTGCAGGACCAGCTGGCGCAGGTGAAGGCCGGTCACGGGGAAGCGGCGGCATTCGAAGTTGGGCATGACGACGGCTCCGCCGGGTTCTATCTCGTCGAGGTCGAAGCGCAGCGCGCGAGCGTGCCGTACCGCAGCCCGTTCGAGCATCGCAAGCCCGCGATGCAGCTCGAGACGGCGATCGTCGTCGGGCCGAAGGGCGAAGAGGTTTATACGGACGAGCTGAACCGGATCAAGGTCATGTTCGTCTGGGACCGCCAGAGCGAAGGCCGCGAGAACGCGTCGTGCTGGATGCGTGTCGTGCAGTCCGATACCGGCGGCGGGTACGGCGGCGTGCATATTCCGCGGGTCGGCGAGGAAGTGCTGATCGGCTACATCGGCGGCGACTGCGACCGGCCGATCGTCATGCATCGCGTGTACAACGGTGCGACCAGGCCGCAGTGGCATAGCAACGGGATCCTGTCGGGCTTCCGGTCGAAGGAGTATGCAGGATCGGGGCACAACGAGATGGTGCTCGACGACGCGACCGGGCAGAACCGCGCGCGCCTGTTCAGCAGCAGTGCGAATTCGCTGCTTCATCTCGGCTATCTGATCGAGCAGAACGGGAACACGCGCGGTGCGTATCTCGGCTCAGGCTTCGACCTGCGCACGGATGCGTACGGCGCGATGCGAGCCGGGCAGGGCCTGTACGTGACGACGCATCCGAAGCAGGCGAACAGCCAGCCGCTCGACGTGAGTGAGGCGAAGCAGCAGCTTGGCAATGCGCAGGGGCTGATCGAATCGATGTCGCAGGTCAGCGAGATGCATCAGGCGGAGAGTCTCGGCACCGGTCGCGATGCGCTCAAGCAATTCGCCGAGACGACGCAGAACAGCGTGGCGGGGGCGGCCTCGGGTGGCGGCAGGACTGCAGGCGGCGGGACGGGGAATGCGAATGCGTTCAAGGAGCCGGTGATGTTGTTCGCGAGCCCGGCGGGGATTGGGGTGGCGTCGCAGCAGTCGGTGCACCTGGCGAGCGACCGGCAGACCAATATCGTCAGTGGTCAAAGTACGTTCATTACCAGCGGGAAGTCGCTGATCGCCGGCATCCGGGATCGCATCAGCCTGTTCGCGCAGAACGCCGGGATGAAGCTGTTCGCCGCGAAGGGCAAGGTCGAGGTTCAGGCGCATGCGGACAGCATCGAACTCACAGCGCAGAAGACCGTGAAGATGATGGCGGCGACCGAGGCCGTCGACGTGGCCGCGAAGCAGGAGATCCTGCTCACGTCGGGTGGCGCCTATATCCGGATCAAGGGCGGCAACATCGAGATTCACGCGCCGGGGAAGGTAGATTTCAAGGGCGCTCAGCACCAGTTCAGCGGACCGACGAGCATGCAGTATCCGCTGCCCGCGATGCCGGGCGGCACGTGCAAGCAATGCGTGCTGAATGCGCATAGCGGTCGTGAATCGATGGTTGAGGCGGATTGATGGACGAAGTCAACGATACGGGTGACACCATCGAGATGGCGGCGGATGGGCCCAATCCGCGTGAGCGTGAATGGCCGGCATTCGTGGAGGCGCTGAAGGCATCGCTGGAGCACGAGGCCGGCGACGGCAGACCGATGCGTCTGTACGTGCTCGTCGACACGCGCGGTTATCAGGAGCTGGACACGCAGCTGGCAGCCGTGCGCGGCCTGCGTTACGCGTCCCTTTGGACCGATACCGGGCTGGATGCCTATACGGATATCGCACCGTACCTGATTGCGTTCGACGGTCGCGCACTCGACGGCGGGGATGCGGAGCAGCATCGCGTGCTGCGTCAGCTGTGGCTGGATGCCGTCGATCTGCATGCGGTGACGTGGTTGTGCTCGGCGTGGTCGTTCGACGCGCTGGATGCACATCTGCGCCAGTACGTGAAGTACGCGCTGCCGAACGGTCGCGCGTACTACCTGTTCTTCTTCGACAATCTTGTATTCGGGCGGCTCCGACAGGTGTGGAGCGACACGCAGGCGCAGCAGTTCGTCGCGCCGTTTAGCGAGATCCGATATCGCGATCGTCGGCTCGACGAAGTCGTGTGGCGCAACGACACGCTGGCGGTTGAAGGTGTGATGTCGGCAAGCGACGCACCGGACCTCAGCGAGCGGCAGCACGCGCTACTGATCGAGCTCGGGTACCCGGACAAGCTCGTGCTGAAGTTTCGCGAGACGATGGCGGCGGTGGTCGATCACCTGTCCGATGCGGAACTCCATGATCAGGTTGTCGAGCAACTCGAACGCGCAGCAGCGCACGGGATTGCCGAAGAAGCGGAATTGCAGTGCTACGTAATGACGGGCGTGCTGGTTGCGCCCCGGTTCGACGAGCATCCGGCGGTGCGGGTGTGCCTTGGAGCCGTGGCGCATGGAGAGACGACGCTCAATGACGCGTTGGCGACGATCGACGACGCGACATGGAATGCGATTCGCGATGCGCACGAGCGGGAATCGATGGAGGCGCTTCGTGGCGTGGCGTAGGTCCGTGCCGGCGATGTGCCTGCTTGCGGCGGCTTTGAGCGCGTGTGGCAAGTCGGAGCCGGTGTATAGCGGAATTTCGGTAATGGCTCGGAATTATCTGCCGTACAACATGAGCGGCTTCACCGTGATGGACGCGTTTGGAAACAAGGCAAGCGGGGGCGGGGACGACCCGCCGGGTGCAGGTGGGGGGAGCGTGACGTGTTGCTACCAACTCAAGGGCGCCGAGTTCACGGTCGAATGGAAGTATTACGATGCAGACCGATGGACGATGGACGACTCGCACATGCAGGAGGTCGAGACAAAGGTCGTGATGCCACCGTCGGTCGTTCCTGAGCAGCTCGGCGCCCGCATTCTCGAAGTTCATTTCTATCCGGATCGTCACGTCGAGCTTCAATTTCCGGGCGAACTTCTCGACAAGTCGCGTATTCCGATCGTCGAGGTTTCCCGATGGATGGCGACTCGTTATCAGGCGCAACTGGATAGGAAATTTGCAGATACGGACGGGCAATCGCATCGTCGCATCGCGCGTGCAGTGGCTGCTGCGTGGCTGAAATATCGGCTGACCGACTGGCGTGATCTCGCGCAATACGTGTACTTCGACCTGCTGGTGAACAGTCGATTCGATTCGCACCCGACGGTCCAGCGCATCTTGCAGACTGATGCCAGTCAACCCGGTACGTTCGCGAAGTCGATGCAGACCTTGTCGAAGAACGTGCTGTCGGCTTTGGCGAGCGGCCGCTTCGAACCCGTGGCTGTCCCGGCGGTTCCTGACGGCTTGCTGCCGTCACCGCGTATGGACGAGGCGCGACATGGTTGATTTCGTGGAGAGGGGTTCTGGCTATGAGTGGAAGGGCCGCTTACGTGACGGGCGGAACGATACCGATGCGTGGGATATGCCTGCAACGCATGCTCGACAATATTCGGAAGGAAAACATCAGTGAATAGCACGACGGGATTTTCGGGGCTGGCGAGCCGTGTTCTGGCTGGGTGTCTGCTCGTGACGGCCATGGCGGCGTGCGGCAAGTCGGAGCCGACATATAGCGGCGTTTCGGTCATCGCTCACAACTATCTGCCGTACAACCTGGACGGGTTCACGATCACCGATGCCCACGGAAACAAGGCGGGTGGGGGGAACAGCTTGCCGGGTGGTGGGGGCGGGGTGACGTGTTGCTACAAGCTCCAGGGAACCGAGTTCACGGTCAAGTGGAATTACGTCGACGTCGACCAGTGGCATAAAGGCAATGAGGAAACGCTTCACGCCGAGGCAAAGGCGACGTTGCCCCCATCGCAGGTTCCGGAGAAGGTAGGCGATCGAATCCTCGAGGTTCACTTCTATCCGGATCGTCACGTCGAGCTTCAGTTTCCTGGCGCGTTGATGGACGAATCGCGTATTCCGATGATCGATGTGTCGCGCTGGATGGCGAGCAGGTATCAGGCGCAATTGAGCAAGCGGTACGACGAGCGTGAAGACCAGCAGTTTCGTCGTGTCGCTCGAGTTGTTGCGTTGGCATGGTTGAAGTACCGCCTCGTCGATCTCGACGATTTGAAGCAGTACGCTTACTACAACCTGCTCGTGAACAGTCGCTTCGACTCGCATCCGGAGATCCAGCGCATGTTGCAAGCGGATGCCGGCAAGCCAGGCGCTTTTGCGAAGTCCATGCAATCGTTGCCGAAGAATGTTCTGTCTGAATTGACGAGCGACAAGTTCGAACCGGTCGCAGTGCCACCCATATCCGACGGGCTGGTTCCGCCGCCGCGTGTCGAGGAGAAAAAGCATGGCTGAAAGAGTCAAACTCGATCCGGATGACGCGACGCCAACATCCGTATACGCCCAAATCGCAAACCAGAATGCGACGATGTACCCGAAGGGCGATTGCATGCCGTGCGGCGCGACGATTCGGATGGGCTTTTTCTTCGATGCATTCGGACGCCATCGCGATATCGACGATCCATCGAGTTCGCAATACTCCAATATCGCCCGGCTCTGGGAAGCGCATCGCGATATGGAGGATCCGAGACGGCCCGCGAATCAGTTCTGGTTTCGCTTCTATTATTCGGGATTGGGCACGCCCCTCAACGAGTCAGCCAAGGCCGAGGAATGGATCAATGCTGCCGTAGCCGCGAGCAAGATGGGGGGCAAGAAGGCGTTGAGCGGAGCGCAATCGGTCGCCAAGTCGTTCACGCGCGTCAATACGCCGCTCAAGCAGGCCGGCGTAAAAAAACGTGTCGACGACGTAAAGAAGCAGCTCATCGATGGGTTCCTCGAGGGGGACTTCTCGCTTCGACCAATCGACAAGGCATTCCAGGATCTTCGGAAGGATATCGAACGCATTCCCGCTCAGGCGCGGCGTGTCATGAACGTCTTGAATGCATCGCCGGAGCGATACTGGGAACGAACCAAGGCGACCGGAACGCTGCTGTGGCGCAACGCGAAGAACGACTTCAAGAACAACGTCAAAGGCACTCCGATGAAGGCGGGCTGGGCGGTCGCTCGCAGCCTCTTTGTCGGTATAGCGATGGAGAACGTGCCGATCGTGCGTGACAATTCCGTCATGGCCAAAGCTTTCGGCACAGGTGTCGATACGCGGTTGATCGCCGCCAAGGACCAGTTCAAGACTGCGTACGAGGCCGTCAAGAGCCAGATGCCGAAAGTCCGGGCGATCGAGGTTTCGGTGTTCGGCGCGGATCGAGGGTGCGTGCTCGCACGTGCGTTCATCAACGATCTGGCGGAGAAATACAAGCGCAGGGACGACACGGATCTCGCTATTGACGGTGTGTCGATTCAGATCAAATTCGTCGGATTGCTCGATGCAGTTTCGTCCATCATGTCGGAGGAGGCCGGCGAGCTGATCGGAATGGTGCCTTATCTGGGTATGCTCAAAACCAGCTTCAAGGATCGTCCTCTCGCCATCCCGGCCAGTGTGCAGCGCTGCGTTCATTTTGCCGCTGCGCATGAGATGCGCTTCTATCAGCGACTCGACAGTCTCGAGAAAACCCGTGGCGAACAGTTTCTCTATCCGGGCACGAGCTGTGATGTCGTCGGCGGCGCGCCGAGCGGGGCCACGGGGCTCAATGCCGAATTGATGAGAGTCCCGCTGCAAGACATGTTGCTGGAAGCGATCAAGGCGGGCGCGGTCATGGACACCATGGAGGATCTGTACCTGTACAACGCGCCGGTGTTCAAGCGTTTCAAGCTCTCGGATCCGATCAAGTACGGTGGTAAGGAGTATCGAATCAAGGCGCTGGTCAACACCTACCGCACCCTCGTCCCGCGCAAGCCCGGCGCCGACTTCATGGAGCATTCGAAAGTCTTCATGCGCTGGATCGCAGCCCGCTACATGGATCCCGACTTCCGCCGCACGATTGCCGACCCGGTTGCCGACTGGAAACGCAACATGAGCGACGCTGACGTGCAGCGCAAGACGGCGAAGTCGCAACTCGACTGGGAACTGCAGCGACAAGGCATCAACATGAGCATGCTGGCCAGCCGCAGCCAGGAGGACCAGGCGAAGCTGCGGGGCATGAAGGCAGCGAGCGACGCGGCACAAAAGCGCTATGAGAAGCTGATCGCGGAAGCGCCGAAGGACTATTCGACGGTCTGGGAGCGTCTCGAGAAGGAAGCGGCAAAGAAGCTGCGCCGCGCGTCGTATCAGGACGGCCTGAAGCAATCCGCCGAGCGTATCCGTAACATGCCGGATTCGTGGGACTCCAATAACAAGGCGAGCGCGGACGCGATCGAGGCGGCTATGCTGCCGGAAGCCGAGATGGAGCTGGTGTCGGCCTGGAAGGAAGGGGTCGAAGGCAAGCACCCGCTTCCGCAGGAGGTCATGGCGCTGTTCGACATGCTTGTCCACGATACGTTGTTGACGAGCTGGCAAGACCACGTGCTGGCGCCGTCACTGTACTTCCGCACTCGCGACAAGGATACGTTCGGGTCGAGCGATCTCGCAAAGGAAGCGAAGCAGCGCAAGAAAGACGATCTTGCCGCGGCACGTATCGACCAGGCGGCCAAGCAGAGCCAGGAATGGGCGCGGGGCTACAAGGGCGGCACAACTCCCCCCATTCATTGAGCGGCGTTGCTGGATGACGGAGCGCCTGCCTCGCTGTCTGTCAGGGAAGAGCGCTCCGGGAGATGACCGCCATATTCGAATGCTGAACCGCCGAACATAGACTCACGGCAGATTCAGCATGGCGCCTGGTCTACAAGCAACTCCGCGAAACCTGTCTGCACGTCCGCATCACGCACCGCTGGCGCGATTCCGCGCGCGCCGTGCTTTGCGCCGCACCGCATGCTTTTTGCGATCCTCGATCCACGGAAGCAGCGCAATGCTCACCGCACACAGCATCGACCCGCCGACCAGGGCTAACAGGCCGAACCCGATTTCTCGTACCCATTCCCCGCCCATAACTGCTTCGTTGCGCCGCGCAATACCCGGAAACATCGGCGAAACGCGCAGACCATCGTTCCCGGCCTCGCTGCAATACGTCTTCGTGAACGCGGCGAACTGTTCGCGACCGATGTTCGACGCGGCCGAACGCGAATAAACAGGCGACCCGGCAGGCTGCCACGTCGTGTCGTAGTGCTGCGTTTGCCCGGCACCATAGCGGAAGACGGCGCGCGCCTCCCATGTCACGTCGGACTTGCCATATCGCAGAGACAACTCGCATCGCTCGACGAAGGCGGGGACATGAGGCCATGCGCCAGCGCGAGCGAGGATGGCCGAATTGATGACGCCCGATGCGCCCAGCAGCACGAAGACCGCACCGAAAACCAGAAGAATGGCCGATCGCAAGCAGCGCAGAGCGAATTTCATCGGAATTGCTGGATTCTCGCCATACCCCCGAATGCTCCGCCTACTGCCCCACCCGGAACTCGATCCGCCGATTCCTCGCCCGCCCTTCGGCCGTATCATTCGGCGCAATAGGCTGATCCGGCCCGACCCCTGTCGTCGTCATCTGCTGCGGCGGGATGCTCTTCGTGATCAGATACCCCTTCACCGCATCCGCGCGCGCCTGGCTCAGCGCGATGTTCGACGTCCGGTTCCCGGAGTTGTCGGTATGCCCGATGATGTCGACCGTGCGGTTCTGCATCTTCGCGAGCGCGGCCGCCATCTGATCGAGAATCTGCCTGCCTTGCGGCGTGAGCGTCGCACTGCCCGTTTCGAACTCGATCGTGCGATTCGCGAGCGTCTGGTCGAGCAGCCCCTGCTCGGACGCCGACACGCGCAGCCCGTTCTTGATCGTATAAGTCGGATTCAGCGTATTCGCCATGTCGCTCGCGAGCTGCTGGCGCTGCGCCTCGTTGTGCACCTCGCCCTTCATCTCGATCTGCGTGCCGTTGATCTTCAGCTGGCCTTTGCTGATCTGCTTCAACTGCGCACCGAGCAGCTTCTGCACGTTCGCGCTCCAGTTCGGCGGCGTCGCGACGTCGCCGACCTCGATCTGGTCGACCACGTTCGCCGCGCCGTAGGTGTCGCGCAGCTTCTGCAGCACGGCGGCCTTGGTCGCCTCGTCGGGCACCTTGCCGCCGACCACCACCTGGCCGGGCGACGCGTTCGCGGGCGGCGGTGCGATCGTGCCGGCCGTGCCGCGCACCACCGTGCCGGACGCCGTGGCCGACGCGGCGCCAGGGTTGGCGTTCCCGGGCAGGGCAGTGGCCGCGACCGTGCCGTTGCCGACCGGCGTGACGGTCGCGCCGCCCGTGTTCTGCGCATGGGCCCCGCCGCAGGCGACGAGGCCCGCGGCGGCGAGAGCGGATACGAAGGGCGACAAGCGCGTGCGCCGGACCTGAATCGTGCGTTGCATCCCGTCAGCCTCCGATGAACGCTTCGCGGAAGGCGTCGATGGCGACGCGCAGCGAGAGTTGCGGTTGGTCGAGGTAGCTGACGAGCTTGCTGATCTGGTGATCGTTTTGCGCATGGGCGTCGATCCACTCGGGATCGTCGATGTCGATGTTGTGGGCGGCGTAGGTCTGCGGATCGACGACGCTCAGCAGCGTCTTCGACGACGCGCCGTTGAAGCCGATGATCAGCCGTTCGCGTTCGGCGATCGTGCCGATGAAGATCGCGAGCTCGAAGTCGGCCTGCGCGACGAACGGTGCGATCAGTTCGAGCCAGAACGCGGCGACGAGGCTGCGATAGAACGGGTCGACCGGCAGCGGCAGCGTGAGGCCGCGCTCGATGTGCGACGAGCCACTCTGCATCACGGGCCGCAACAGCGAACCGAGCGCGAGCATCGCGCCGCGCAGCCGCACCGGATGACCGCTTTCGAGCAGCATCTGCTGCAGGCCGTACAGCGACTGGTGTTCGATGAAGTCGTTGAAGGTGCCGTCATGCGATGTGCCGGGGCCGCCGACGTCGATCGGCACCTGCGTATCGCCGAGCGCCTGCAGCGCGCCGGGCGGCTCCTCCTTCGCGAGCAGCGCCGGCATCTGCGCGGCGACGCGCGACCACAGCCGCGCGAACGCGAGCGGGCTGCGCGCGAGGAACGCGAGCGGCCGGTCGACCTCGAGCGCGGTCGCGCCGAGGAACGGGAAACGGCGCATCGACACGTCGTGGCTCGCGACCATGTGGCCCGCGATGGCGAGCTTGCTGCGCGAGCCGAGGAACGCGAAATGCATCGGCTTCGCATCCTCGTAGACGATCTTCCAGCGCGGATCCTCCGCGAGCAGTTCGAGTGCTTGCGCGATCCAGCGATCGAGCGTCTGCAGCAACTGCGGATTGTGCGGGCTCTTCACGAAGTCGCCGCGCGACGGAATCTTGCCGAAGTAGGCGATCTGCGCCTGAACGGTTTGCGTCATTGCGCCCCCTGTGCGTTCGTTGCGGTGGCGGCCGCGACGGCCGGTGCGGCCGCCGGCGCGCCCGAGCCGGCCTGCGTCGCGTTCTGCGCGGCACCCGCGCTCGCGTCGGCGACCGACGACGGCAGCTGCAGGCCGCGCAGGCTCTGCTGCTGCGGCTGGTCGCCGCCGCTGCTGGTCGGTTGCGACGTGCTGATGATGCGCATCGTCACCGATACGTTCACGCTGCCCTGGACCCACGTGAGGTCGAAGGTGCCGTCCGGACGGCGCTTGCGCTGCGCCGAATTGATCAGCTTCTCGAGACCGTAGCGGCCCGGTTCGTTGACGAGCTGCACCGTGCGGCCGTCGAAGGTCGTCGCGGACAGCGTCGCGCCCGGCGAGCCCTGCGGGTTCGGCCACACGAAGTTGGTCCACTGCGGCGGCGTGTTGCGGTAGCGCAGCTGCTGGCCGTCGATCGCGATCGTGTATTCCGTCGTGCCCGTGCTCGGCTGCGGCAGGATCTGGAACACGGTCTGCGGTTCGGCCGCCGCAGCCGCGCCGCCCGCGGCGCCGCCGGCGAGCGGGGCGACCCAGCGCGCGAAGCCGTTCGTGAAGTCGGGCGTGAGGCCGATGCCCATGTCGCCCCACGTGCGGGCGGCGAGCGTGTCGCCGCGGCGCACCGCGAGCGGGCCCAGCGTCGTGCCGACGAACTTCGCGATCGCACCGTCCGGACCGAACACCTGCGCGATTTCACCGGCGCCGGCCTCGACCTTCGCGTTCGCCGCGAACGGGTACTTGGTCGCGAGCGAGCTCTGGAACGGCTGGTAGACCTGCGCGTTCCATACCTTGTTGACTTCCGCGCTGGCAGGCTGGATCACCACCGAGAACGCCTGCATCAGCGGCCGCACCAGCAGCGGACGCAGCGACTTGCGTTGCGAATCGGTGAGGCCTGTCAGCATCTGCTCGTCGACGAACTTCAGCGAATCGGCGAGTTCCGAGCCGTTGCCGTCGAGCGTCTGCTGCATTAGCTGGCGCGCGCCGGGGCCGGGGTCGCCCTGGTTCTTGATCACGTTGAAGCGCGTACGGACCTTCGACAGCGAATCCATGTAGCCCTTGAGCATCGACGTGCCGTCGTGCGTCGCGACGATCCGCGCGAGCCCGATGAACTCCTGGCCGATCGGACCCATCGGCACCTCGGCCGGATTGCCGTTGATGTCGATGTTCGCGGCCGCCACCTGGCCGGCCTGCGAGCGCGTGAACAGCTGCTTGACCCAGTTCACGACGCCGGTCTGCGCCTTCTTGATCGCGACGTTCGCCAGCGACGGGTTGTCCCACGACGTCTGGTCGTACGCGGTCTCGAGGATCTTGCGGATCGGCGAATCCTGCGGGTCGCCGAGGCGGTTCATCCCGTCGACGGCCTGGCCGAAGCTGCTGAAGCCCTGCACCGCGATGCCCTGCATGAACTTCTGCCAGTGCTGCGCGTACTCGGTCTTGTACATCCCGACGAGCGTCTTCTGGATCTGCTCGGGGCTGCCTTCCAGCGTCAGGTCGTCCTGCGTCGACGTGTTCAGGACCCAGTCCTTCGCCTGCAGTTCCTTGGTCGCCGCGTCGCGGATCGCCGGCTGCACGTAGTCGAACCACGCTTCGCGCGTGAAGGTGCCCGGAATCGCGTAGCTGCCGGCGACCAGCCCCTGGTTGCCGTCGCCGACGATGCGCGCGATGGTCATCGGCGCGAAGCGGGTCGACGCGCGCGCCTTGATTTCCTCGTAGACGCGCTGGCGGGCCGGCATGCCGCGCACGACGCGGCGCAGGTTCTCGCGGGTCTGGTCGACGAGCGCGAGGTTCGCATCGATCATCGGCCAGTCGTTGTCGTTCACGCGGGCGAGATAGAACGAGATCATGCGCTCGGCGCTCTTGATCATCTCGTCGCGCGGCATGTTGCCGCGATTCGTCTCGAGCCAGCCGCGCCAGAAGCGGGCGAGCTGGTCGGTCAGGTGCGCCTGTTCGACGTGACGCTTGTCGGACAGCATCAGGTAGGTCTTCAGCGCGTTGTACGCGTCCTGCACGTTGGTCGGCGACGCGTCGCTGTAGAGGCCGCCTTGCGGCGCGGCCGGCTGTTGCGGCGCGGCGGCCGCCGCCGCGGATGCGCCTTGCGCGGCGCCGGCGAGCGGCGTGGCGCCCGGCGGGTTCGTCGACACGGGAATCGCGCCGCCCTGCACGGCCCCCGATTCCGGCGGGCGCGTCATCGGCACGAGCTGTTCGGGATGCGCGTTCACGTCCTTCATGAACGACGCGAGGTTCTGCGAGACCGGCGCCAGCAGGATCTGGCGCACGCCGTTGTAGTACTCGGTCAGCAGGTGCTGCTCGAGACGGTCGCCCTGGTACAGGCCGAGCGACACCGACACCGGCTTGTCGCGGCGGAACTGTTCGAGCTGTTCGATGCGGTCTTCCAGGATGTCCATCGCCTGCAGGCGCGACTGCAGGTCGTTGCGGCCCTGCTGCAGGCGCGTGACGTTGTCGAGGTCGGCCTGCACGTTCGCGACGAGCTGCTGGTTGCCGATCGTCGACCAGGTCCAGCCGCCGAGCGCGAGCGCGAGCGCCGCGACGAAGCCGAAGAAGGTCGCGTAGCGCAGCCGGGTCTTGGTCGGGCTCGCGAACTGGCGCACGGTCTGGCGGTCCGCGAAGATCACCTTCGAGAACAGGTCGCGCAGGAAGAAGCCGTTCTTCGAGAACGCGCTGTGCGGCTTGGGCAGCGCGCTCGCGTCGAGGCCGAAGCGGTGCGCGATGCGCTGCGCGGCGGCGCTGTTGGTTTCGCCTTCCTGCAGCGCGCTGGTGAAGTAGAAGCCGCGGAAAATAGGCTTGTACTGGAACGGGTTGTTCTCGAACAGCGTCGCGAGGAACGCGCGCAGCGACGGCTTGATCGTCGAGAATTCGAGCGGGAAGCTCAGCTGGCCCGGCGACAGCTGGTTGCCGCGCGACAGCGACAGCTGCGCGACGCTGATTTCCTTCAGCCCTTCGTAGAGTTCCTCGAAGTGCGTGTCGAACTGCGCGACCACGTCGCGCTTGTCATCGGGCTCGTAGGGCAGGGTGGCGCCCCACACGCGGTCGTATTCGTGCTTGTCGCTGCTGCTGAAGAATTCGGTGAAGCCGGTGATCAGGTCGGCCTTGGTGAACATCACGTAGACCGGCGCGAACACCTCGAGCTTTTCCGTCAGTTCCTGAACGCGCTGACGGAGATTCTTCGCGAGGTTGATCGCGAACTCGGGGCGGTTGCCGGTGAGTTCGGCGATGCTCGCGGTGACGATGATGCCGTTGATCGGCGCCTTCGGACGATAGCGCTTCAGCAGGCCGAGAAAGCCGAGCCATTCGCTGCGGTCTTCCTCGTGCACCGAGTAGCGGCCGGCCGTGTCGAGCAGGATCCCTTCGGTCGTGAAGAACCAGTCGCAGTTACGCGTGCCGCCGATGCCGTGGATCACCGCGCTGTTCTTGTCCGCGAACGGAAACTGCAGGCCGGAGTTCAGCACGGCGCTGCTCTTGCCGGCGGCCGGGTTGCCGATCACGATGTACCACGGCAGTTCGTACAGCGCGGAGCCGCCCGACACCTGGCCGATCTTCGACGTCTTGATCGTCTTCACGGCGTCGGACAGGCGCGTGCGCAGCACGTCGAGGTCGGCGGTCTTCGTGTCGGGTGCGAGCGCGGCCGCGGCCGGCGCGGCGATCTTGCCGGTTTCCGCCTGCTCTTCCAGCACCTGCCCGAGCTGCCGGTTCGCGCGCTTCACGCGCCAGCGGCGCACCAGTGCGACGCCGAGCCACAGCACGAGGATCGCCGCGAAGGCGACCGCCGCCCACAGGAGCGGCAGCTGCAGCATGTCGGCAGCGATGAAGAGAATCGCCGCTAGCGCGACGATCCCGACAATCGAGAGCGTACGCGGATGAGTCAGCACGTTGAGGATGCGTTGCATAGGACGTTCAGGTTCCGGTGCGATTCGGTGAGGCGACGCAGGCGCGCCGAGCGGCAAGCGTGGCGCCGCGATGTGTCGCCATGCTGTCAAACGGGATGAAGGGGGCTGGCATCAATGCGCCCGCGGCATCGGAGAAGGCGCGCGCAATAATGAAAGGACGCTGTGAGAATTAAAACGGAAGCGGCGGCCTGAAAAAATCGCGCAACGGAATGCCCGATCGTTTGCGCCGCCCAAATCGTTTCCTGCCGGGTGATTAAAAAGCCCCATGCCGCCCTCATTATTTCTTGTCCGGCAGCCCTGACTAGCTGCCGCGTCCCAGTTTAAAACCGGGTTTATGGTATTCCACGTGCCCGAGATCCATCATTTTCCAACGGCCTCCCCAGGTCAGGCCGACTTGCTCGGCGACCTGTCCGTACAACTGGTAGCCGCGCATCGCCCAGGGATCTTTCTCGGAAATGACCAGCTTGCCGTCGCGCAGAAACGCGTTGTCGGCCGCGAGCCCGAACTGGTGATAACTCTGGAAGGCCGCCGCATTGGTCACGTTGGTGCCCATCTGCGCGAGCCGGTTCTGTCGTTCCGGACTCCGATAACCTTCCAGCAACGCCATCTCGTAACCATATTGTTCGTGCATGATCTTGTAGACCAGCAGCAAACGCGTACGGAAATCGGGATCCAGCAGGTTCCAGTCGCGGCTTGCATCTCTCAGCGCAGGCCGCACCTGTTCGACTTCCTTCGTGGCAAAGACTTCCGGCGGCAACGGCGGCGGCGGCACGAGCTGTTCGCCCTGCAGCAGCGCGGCGATCTTCTCGTCAGGCACGCGCGCCGTGTCGTCGTACTGAAATAATTGCCGACCGCGTAACGCAATGGCCACCAATGGCGGCGTCGCAAGAATACCTGCCGACACCATAATCATCAAGCGCCGCCGGATCAGTAAATTTTGCACGTCACTTAATGCGCCGCGCGTAACGGTTGCCGATTTAACAATTTGACTTCGCGTACGTGCGGCGTGATCGTTCGCGCGGCGCGTCAGGCGGCCGCGAAACTGGGCGACGGATTCGAAAACGGTCGCGCGGATACCCGGTAAAAGCAACAGTGCCGCAACCGCGACGGCAAGGGCGAAATAGGCGACGAGTGCGACGGCAATCAACGAAATCCCCGGAAATTGGAATTGATTGTGTTTTGCAATGCTTGCTCTTAGAATCAGGCTGCTTTGAGAGGCCGGGCTATATTATCGCGGTGAATTAAACCAGGATTCAATGAGACGCTGAATGAGTGCGCCGGAAAATTCAAATTCGAAAACCCCGCCCAGCCTGCTATCCGATACCAAACCGGCAGGCGGGGGCGAACCGCAGCAGTCGCGCATTCTCGCGAATCTGGAAGGACGTGTCACGCCGCCGGCCGAACCGCCGCGCCGTTCGCTGAAGGGGCCGATCGCGGCCGTCGTCGCGCTCGTGGTCGCCGTCGGCGGCTGGGGCGCATGGCGCTGGCAGCAGCAATCCGGCGAGGCGGCCGTCGTGGCCGCCGCGCCCGTGCAGGCACCGGCGAAGGCCGAGCCGGCCAGCGCCGCCGCCGTGCAGGTCGCGCAGAATGCCGCGTCGGCTGTGCCCGTCGTGCAAACGGCGACGATCGTCAACGACGATGCCGCGTCCCAGGCCGTTGCGTCCGCATCGGGCGCGTCGGGTGCGGACAACAGCCGCTTGTCGCGCGCGCTCGCGAACGGTGCCGACGATGCATCGGGCGCAGCCACGGCGGGCGCCGTCGCTGCGACGGCTGCCGCAGCAGCGGCGACGACGAAATCCGCGAAGGCCGACGCCGCGAAGAGCGACAAGGCCGCCGCCCGCAGCAAGGCCGACGCGAAGGCCGACGCGAAGGCGGAGGCTCGCAAGCATCACAAGGAACAGCAGGCGGAGCTCGCGCAGGCGAAGAAGCGTCGCGAAGCGACGACCCGTACCGCGAGCGCGAAGGCGTCCGGGAAGGACGACCCGGATGCGGACCTGCTCGCCGCGCTGGTCGCCCGCACGAAGCCGGCCGACAAGAAGGCCGCCGCGCAGAAGGGGCAGGTCGTGCCGACCAAGACGGCCGCCGCGACGGGCGGTTCGCTCGCATCGCGCGTGAAGGATTGCGCGGAGCGCGGCTTCTTCGAGGATCAGCTGTGCCGCTGGCGCGTCTGCGACGGCCACTGGGGCAAGGATCCGGCCTGCCCGACCGCCGCGCAGTCGGAGACGCGGCAGTAACCGGCATCACACCAGCCTGCACATCGCACCTGCGCCGCCCACCGGGCGGCGCGTTGTTTTTGGGGACGTCTTACGCCGGACGGCAGGATGTGACAATGTCACGAAAATGCCGCATGCATCGGGCATACGTTTCCTTCCATTTCCCGGCGTGGCGCCGCAATGCGCGATGCGCGGCGCGGCGAGCGCCGCACGACCTTCGACACGATGGACCTGATCGTACAGACTTACGGCGCCGATACGTCCGGCATGGTGTGCGGATTCCGCTTCGTCCCGGGCGGATCGGGCGCGATGCTCGATGCCGATGCGGCCGCCGCATGGCTGCGCACGTGCCGCGAGCGCGATGCGGCCGCATCGGACGATTTCGTCTGGCTGCACTTCAATCTCGCGCACGGCGCGAGCGAGCGCTGGATGCGCACGCACCTCGGATTGCCCGACAGCTTCTTCGAATTCCTCCACGAAGGATCGCGCTCGACGCGCATCGAGCAGGAGGACGGCGCGCTGCGCGCGATCGTCAACGACGTGATGTTCAACCTCGAGCTGACGCCGTCGGAAATCGCGACGCTGTTCGTCCACGTCGAGCGGCGCATCATGGTCACCGCGCGGCTCAAGCCGCTGCGTTCGGTCGATACGCTGCGCGCCTGCGTGCGCGACGGCGAGCGGTTCCGGTCGCCGGCCGAACTTCTCGTGCACCTGCTGCGCGACCAGGCCGACCTGCTGATCCAGATCATGCGGCGCACGAGCATCGACGTCGATCGCATCGAGGATCGCTTCCTGTCGCAACGGCTCACGTCGAACCGCATCGAGCTCGGCGCGATGCGCCGCACGCTGACGCGGCTGCAGCGCATGCTGGCGCCCGAGCCCGGCTCGATTTTCCGGCTGCTCGCGAAACCGCCCGCGTGGCTGCACGCCGAAGACGTGCAGGAGCTGCGCGAATCGACCGAAGAGTTCTCACTGGTGCTCGCCGATCTGTCGGGGCTCAACGAGCGGATCAAGCTGTTGCAGGAAGAGATCGGTTCGCGGCTCGACGAGCAGAACAACCGGACGCTGTTCACGCTGACGCTCGTGACCGTGATCGCGCTGCCGATCAACATCGTCGCGGGCTTCTTCGGGATGAACGTCGGCGGCGTGCCGTTCTCGGAGAACAAGCACGGGTTCTGGCTGATGGTGCTGCTGGTCGCGGGCTTTACCGCACTCGCCGCGTGGTGGGCGTTTCGCCGGCGCGACGATCGCTAGGGCCCGTTATTGGCGTGAACAGGCGCCAGGTCGGCATTGGCGCGGCGCCGCACGCGGCGGCAACAAAAAACAGGCCCCGCATCCGGGGCCTGCGATAGGCGGTGAAGGGACGTGAAGGGACATGAAGCGTCGAACGCCGGCCGGCGCCGCGTATCGCGCGGCACCGGCCGGCCGGATCACGTTACTGAACCAGCGTCTTGCGCGGCTTGAACATGCCCTGGTAGCGCAGCGACGGACGTTCCTTCACCGTCGGCGCGATGCCGCCGAAGCTCGGCGTCTGGCGCAGCTTCATCGCCGCCGGCGAAGCGACCGAGCCGATCGACGTCGAACGCGAAGCCGGCGCGAGGTTGTTCGCGACGAGCAGCGCGGCCTCGCTCTTCAGGTTCGCGAGCAGCACCGGATCGACCGAGCTGTTGACCTGCGTGAGCAGGCCGCTCCACGCGGCGTCGCTGTAGTTCACGACGTAGTAGTCGAGACCGCTCGGATCCGCGACCACGCCCGTGCAGCCGTCGATCCGCGTCTGCGTCTGCGTATCCTTCAGCGCGAGCGTCGTGCGTTTCGCGAGACCCTGGCCGTACGCGAGCGTGATCGGTACCGTCCACTGCAGGCCCGGATACGCGTTCTTGTTCGGGAACGGCTGCTGTTTCAGCGTGACGACCGTCTGGTTCTTCGTCATGTCGCACTGCGTGTCGAGCGAGATCAGCGGCACGCCCGTCTGGCGCACGTAGCTGTCGCCGATCGGGCCGACCGCCTGGCCGCTTTCCTTCGACAGCGCATCCCACAGGCGCTTCGGCGTGCCGTTGCCGAACGAGTAGTCGACCAGGTATTGTTGCAGGCCCTTTCGCAGCGTCTGCTCGCCGAGATAGTTCTCGAGCGTCTTCAGCACATGGCCGCCCTTGTCATACGTGAACGCGCTCGCGCTCAGCACGAAGTCGTTCGACGCCCAGTCGTTGAAGTTCGGCGCGACCGGGAACGCGTTCGGGCCGATGTCGCGATTGATCACGCGATACTTGTTCTTCACCTGGTCGAGCCAGCTGAACTCGTCGGGGAAGAACTGGATCGTCGTCTTCGTCTCGAAGAACGTCGCGAACGACTCGTTGAGCCAGACGTTGTCCCACCAGTCGGCCGTGACGAGATCGCCGAACCACTGGTGCGCGACTTCGTGCGTCAGCACCTCGTTACCGTAGCGCGACATCGGCTGGCCCGGTTGCGGCAGGATGTCGTCGGCGAACTCGAGGATCGACCCCCAGTTCTCCATCCCGCCGAAGTTCAGGTCCTTCTGCTCCTTGAACGCGTCGTTCGCGGCGACCGTATCGAACTTCGTCAGCGGCAGCGGGATACCCGTGTAGCGGTAATAGAAATCGAGCGCCTGCTTGGTGCGGTCCATCGCCGGCTTGGCCCAGTCGCTCATGCCCGGCGGCGTGAACACGCGCAGGTGCAGGCCGCCCTTGCCGCCCGGCAGCGGGCTCGAGAAGTCGTCCTCGTAGGTGTCGAACATGCCGCCGCCGAAGAACAGCAGGTACGACGGCATCGGCGGCGTCTTCTCGAACTGCACGAGCTTGTAGCCGCCGCCGACGTTGGTCGACGGCTTCTCGGCCGCGTTCGACACGACGCGCCAGTTCTGCGGCACTTCGGCCGTCACTTCATAGGTCGGCCGGAAGGCCGGCTCGTCCCAACCCGGGAACCACTGGCGCGACAGGTTGGTTTCGCCCTGCGTGAGGATCGCGCCGCTCGTCTTGCCGTCGGTGCCCTTCAGGTCGACGCGGAACACGCCTTCGGCGGCCGAGCAGCCCGGATACGGGTCGTCGCCGCAGCTGCCGCCCGTCTGCGTGGCCGGATCGTCGTACGACTTGAAGTTGATGATGCCGGACCATTCCATGTGCAGCGAATAGTTGCCCGGCGCGATCGTGCCGGCGACGGGGCGCAGCTGGTAGAAGTCGCCCTTGTCCTGCGGCGTCGCGATCAGCTGGATGTTGCCCGGCTGCAGCGTGATGCGGCCGTTCGTGAACTTGATCCGGTGGCCGGCGATCACGATGTTGTTGACCGGCTTCAGCACCTTGATCTCGACGTCGGCGCGCCCGTCGAACGCGTTCAGCGCATCGTTCGGGCGGAACCACAGCCGGTAGTTGACCGGTACCACGGTGTCCGGCAGCTCGACGGGCGACACGCTCTTGTCGACGTTGGAGGCTGACGGCGGCGTGTTGGCGGCGGGCGACGAGCTCGAGTGCGGCGCGCCGGCGGAGCTGAGTGCGGAAGCCGAGCCGACGCCGCTGTCGTCGCCGCCGCACCCGGCGAGCGCGAGTGCGGCAACCAGCGGCAGGTAACGCATCTTGTGAATGTTGATCGACATGACTGAAACCTCGATTGTTGAAAGAATCGTTCAGTGCTGCGAAAACGCCGGCAAAAGAAATCTCTCGCCGTTAATCAACAGCGACGAGAAATGCCAATGACGGATTATTCGAAAAGACGGCCGGCCGACTACGTGAAGGTAATCATGGTTTACTGCCCCCTCTGTGTTTCCGGATGTCGGTTAACTGGCCGGTTCAAAATGGCCGGGCGCGGGTTGTACTGAATTGATTTCGCGCGCACGACACGGGGCCGCCCGCCCTGTGCGGGCGTGCATTCCCTTTGAACCGACGACCCACGGGGCTGGCCGTACCAGGCCGCAGGACGGAAGGACGGCGTGTCGCCGTTCCGTAAAATCGCCGTCATACGGCTTGAAGGTTTGTCGGCCTGCTCGAAGGATGCGTAAATATACTTGATGGTTTTGGGTAAAGGAAACGAAAAAATTAGAAAGTGCTTCTCTTGAATTTTTCGCGCGCCATTGAATGCTGGGAGGCATTAATTCGCTTTCTGTTTAGCCGTTCGTTTCCGTAGTTTTAATCTATTAACGATCTCGGCGGCGCGCGAAAACTACGAATCAGGGCGTGGCGCGGCGCGCTCGGTACAATGCGGCGACGACCCGCCGATCGATTGCCGCAAGGAGGCCAGCCCATGCCACGAGCCCTGTTCCGTATCGCGCCGCTGCGCGCCATGCTGCTGCTGTTCGCCGCCGTCTTCGCGCTCGGCGGGTGCGCGGGCCTGACGCGCGAGCCCGTGAGCGTGACCGTCGCCGGGCTCGACCCGCTGGCCGGACAGGGCCTCGAGATGCGCTTCAGCCTGAAGCTGCGCGTGCAGAACCCGAATGACACGCCGATCGAATACGACGGCATTTCGGTCGCGCTCGACCTGAACGGCACGCCGTTCGCGAGCGGGGTCAGCGATCGCTCGGGCGTCGTGCCGCGCTTCGGCGAGGCCGTGATCGACGTGCCCGTTTCGGTGTCGGCGTTCGCCGCCGCGCGGCAGGCGTGGAACCTGCCCGGCGCGGCAGCCAGCGGCGAGTTGCCGTACGCGCTGCGCGGCCGGCTCGCCGGCGGCGTGCTCGGCACCGTGCGTTTCAGCGATGCGGGCACGTTGCGCATGCCGGCGACGCCGGGGTGGGGCGGCTAGACGATGCCTGCGCGACGCCCCGGATGCCGGACCGGACGAAGCGGCGTGATTGCAGCGCCGTCTGACGATTCCTGACGATCGTGTTTCGTGCGCCTTACGTTTTGCGCTGCAATCGCGTTTAGACTGCCTCGGTCCGGAGGGCCGGACGACTTTTTGGAGAGGGCACCATGGCAGCGAAATTCGTCATCAAGAAAGCGAACGACGGGCAGTTCCTGTTCCACCTGAAGGCCGCCAACGGCGAGATCATGCTGCGCAGCGAGCTGTACAAGACCAAGGCGTCGGCGGAAAACGGCGTCGCGTCCGTGCGCAAGAACGCACCGGACGACGCGCGCTACGAGCGCAAGACCGCGAGCAACGGCCAGTTCATGTTCAACCTGAAGGCCGGCAATCACGAGATCATCGGCACGAGCGAGCTGTACAAGGCTGAAGCCGGCCGCGAGAACGGCATCGCGTCGGTGAAGCAGAACGCGCCGGGCGCGGCGCTCGACGACCAGAGCTGACACGCCGCGAGCATCGCGCGGGTGGCGGCCAGGGCGGTCGCCCGCGCTTTGCCGCGCGGGCAAAGCGCGGTATGGTGTGGTCCGCGCGGCGCACTCCGGTAGTCCGGTAGCGCCGCCTGTCTGAAGCCAACCGTAGCCGAGCTCGCGTGACCGATTTCCCCGTTTTCCACTGGACCGACGCCGACGGCGCCGAACATGCCGTGCGCTGGCGCTCCGAAGCCGGCGTGCAGCCGCCGAAGCGCGCCGTGCCCGCCGACGACCGCCTCACCGCCGACGCGGCGTACCGCCTCGCGTGCGAGGGCACCGCACTCGTCTGGCAGGGCGATTTCCAGAATGCACGCCAGCTCGTGCAGGCGATGGCGCGCCGCGTCGAACGCAAGCCGAAGAAGGCGAAGGCCGCGGTCGGCGTCGACGCGTTCAACCTGCACCGGCTCGCGCAATCGCAGCGCGCCCGCACGCTCGGGATGCTGCTGATCCCGCTCGACGCCGACTACACGATCCCGCTGCGCCGCGCGCCCGACGTGCGCGCCGCATGCGAGGAAGCATACGGCCCGGGCGGCGCGCCGTCGGTCGTGTCGCTGCGCGAACTGCTCGGCCTCGTCGGCGCGCACGAATGGCGCAAGAAGGGCGTGCCGATCCCGGCGCTCGGCGGCGCGCCGATCCATCCGCATTACGGCGTGTTCTCGCCGGTGCGCGGCGAATACGTCGAACTCGTCGCGCGCACGCCGCTGCCCGCGACCTCGCTCGCGTTCGATATCGGCACGGGCACCGGCGTGCTCGCGGCCGTGCTCGCGTCGCGCGGCGTCGAGCGCATCGTCGCGACCGACCAGGATCCGCGCGCGCTCGCATGCGCCCGCGAGAACGTCGCGCGGCTCGGTCATGCCGGGCGCGTCGACGTCGTCGAAGCCGACCTGTTTCCGGCCGGCCGCGCGCCGCTCGTCGTCTGCAACCCGCCGTGGGTGCCGGCCCGTCCGAGCGCGCCGATCGAATACGCGGTCTACGATCCCGACAGCCGCATGCTGCGCGGTTTCCTCGCGGGGCTTGCCGACCATCTCGAACCGGGCGGCGAGGGCTGGCTGATCCTGTCCGATTTTGCCGAGCATCTCGGCCTGCGCCCGCGCGACACGCTGCTGCAATGGATCGACGAAGCCGGCCTCGTCGTGCGCGGCCGCGAAGACATCCGCCCCGCGCACCCGAAGTCGGCCGACGCGGACGATCCGCTGCACGCCGCGCGCCGCGCCGAGGTCACGTCGCTTTGGCGGCTCGGCGCGCGAGCCTGATCGCGTATTTTCGGTAAACTGTCGCCATTCCTCACGAATTCCCGCCGCCGGGCCGTGGTCGACCGACCGTGGCCCGGCGCCGTTTCACGATGTCGAACAAGACCCACGAAATCCGTCCGGAGCAGTCCGTCGAGCTGCTGAAGGAACTGCACATCCTGACCCGCGACGGCAAGCTGAACCAGGACAGCCGCCGCAAGCTGAAGCAGGTCTATCACCTGTTCCAGTTCATCGAGCCGCTGCTCGCGAGCGTGCAGGCCGACAAGGGCGGCGTGACGCTCGTCGATCACGGCGCCGGCAAGTCGTATCTCGGCTTCATCCTGTACGACCTGTTCTTCAAGCAGCAGCCGGGGCACGGCACGCCGGCGTTCGCGTCGCACGTGTACGGGATCGAGACGCGCGAGGAACTCGTCACGCGCTCCACCGAACTCGCCGCGCGGCTCGGATTCGGCGGGATGTCGTTCCTGAACCTGTCGGTCGCCGATTCGATCACGTCGCCGAAGCTGCCCGAAACGGTCGACGTCGTCACCGCGCTGCATGCATGCGACACGGCGACCGACGACGCGATCCGGTTCGCGCTCGCGAAGCGCGCGCAGCACATCGTGCTGGTGCCGTGCTGCCAGGCGGAGGTCGCGGGCGTGCTGCGCAAGAACAAGGGCAAGTCGCTCGCGAACGCGCTGACGGAAGTGTGGCGGCATCCGCTGCATACGCGCGAATTCGGCAGCCAGATCACCAACGTGCTGCGCTGCCTGCAGCTCGAGGCGCACGGCTACCAGGTGAGCGTGACCGAGCTGGTCGGCTGGGAGCATTCGATGAAGAACGAGCTGATCATCGCGCAGTACAAGAACTTGCCGCGCCGCAAGCCCGGCGAGCGGCTGAACGAGATCCTCGGCATGTTCGGGCTCGCCGAACTGAACGAGCGCTTCTTCGCGCCGGCGCCCGCGGCGGCGGCCGGCGAGGCCGTCGAGCAGTCCGCGGACTGAGGCGGATCGAGGCGGACCAAGGCGGACCAAGGCGGACCAAAGCGGACCAAAGCGGACCAAGGCGGACCAAGGCGGACCGACGCCCGGCCCCCGTCCGCCGCGCGCCAGCCACCCGCCGCGCGACGCGTCAGACGTCGTCGCCCGGCCGGCGCATCCATTCACGCCAGCCGTCGTGACCGAGGCGGCGCAGCGTTTCCTGGTTTTTCTCGTAGATCGCGGATGCGTCCGGGAACGCATCGACCGCGCGCGCGATGCTGTCCTCGCGCAGCAGGTGCAGGATCGGATACGGCGCGCGGTTCGTGTAGTTCTCGATGTCGTCGGCTTCGCTGCCTTCGAACCGGTACTCGGGATGGAAGCTCGCGATCTGCAGCACGCCGTCGAGTCGCAGTTGCCGCACGAGCCGCTCGGCGAAGAACAGCGCATCGTTGTAGTCGACGAAATCCGCGAACGCGCGCGGATAGATCACGAGCGTCGTGTCGACCTGCTGCGGATCCGCCGCTTCGAGCGCGCGCAGCTCGGTTTCGAGATCGGCGAGCGCATCCTCGAGCGTCGTCGCTTCGCTGATCGCATAGCGTACCTGTTCCTTCACATAGACACTCTTCGCGAACGGGCACAGATTGAGCCCGATCACCGCGCGCGCGAGCCAGTGCCGCGTGGCGGCGAGAATGTCGTCGTGGGAGTCGGGGCGGGTATCGGTCATGGCGGAGGCGGTCGGGCGAAGCGGCAGCGAGGGCCGCATTGTAGCCGGAGCGGGCACGCCGGGTCGGCGCGTGCGCCGCCCGTCACGCGCAGGCGGCGTCGATCAGCTGCGTGGCCAGCGCGGGCGCGGTGCCGATCGGCGTTTCGCCGTGCCGGTAGGTCTGGCTGGCCGCGTAGATGCCTTCGACGATGAGCGCGAGCGCGTCGGCGAGCGCTTTCGGCTGCCGGGCGCCCGCGCCTTCGCACAACTCGAGGAGCCGCTTCATCAGCTGTTCCTTGTTCTGCGCGACGCGCTCGCGCGCCGGATGCGACGTATCCGGGAATTCGGCCGCGACGTTGACGAACGGACAGCCGCGATAGTCCTTCTGCGTCGCGCGTTCGGCCAGATCGACGAAATACTGGATCAATTGCGCCTTCGGCTGGCCCGGATGCTTCGCGACGCTCGAATCGAGACGCTCGAAGAAGCACGCATCCATCCGTTCCAGATACGCGAGGATCAGCTCGTCCTTCGACGAGAACTGGCGGTACAGGCTCATCTTGTTGACGCCCGCGCGCTCCACGACCGCCTCGACGCCGACCGCGCGCACCCCTTCCTTGTAAAACAGCTCCTCCGCGGCGCGCAGCAGGTGTTCCTGCGCGGCGGCCGCGGCGATCGGCCGGCGCGTGCGGCGTGCCGGCGGCTTGTTGGCGGCCTCGATGCCCGACATGATGACCCTCGACTGCGTGGTGAATTGCTTGACATGTTACCGACTGGTAACTACGATCGCAACACACTTGTGACCGATCGGTAACAATGCCGACCGGATCGACAGACAAATGCCACGTATCGGCCCGGGTCAGCCGATGCAGCGTGCGGCGGAGGTGGCCCGGAGGTGAGGCGGGGCTGGCGCGCGAGCGCGGGCCAGCCAACTGGAGAGCGACAACATGAACTGGGCAGTGACACGAATCGGCGGGCGCTTCCACTACGGATGGCTCGCGGCGGCGGTGGTTTTCCTGATCCTGCTGGCGGCGGCCGGCACGCGCGCGACGCCGAGCGTGCTGATGGTGCCGCTCGAGCGCGAACTCGGCTGGAGCCGCGCGGCGATTTCGCTGGCGATTTCGGTGAACATCGCGCTGTACGGCCTGACGGGCCCGTTCGCGGCCGCGGCGATGCAGCGTTTCGGGCTGCGGCCGACGATCCTGACCGCGCTGGTGACGATGGGCGCGGGCGTCGCGCTGTCGTCGATGATGACGCAGAGCTGGCAGATGGTCGTGATCTGGGGGCTGATGGTCGGCTGCTCGACCGGCGTCGTCGCGCTGACGCTGTCCGCGACTTTCGTCACACGCTGGTTCCATGCGCGGCGCGGGCTCGTGATGGGCATCCTGACCGCGAGCACGGCCACCGGCCAGCTCGTGTTCCTGCCGATGCTCGCGGCGATCGCGCAGCGCCACGGCTGGCGGCCGGTCGTGCTGGTCGTCGCGGTGGCGGCCGCGATCGTGATTCCGCTGGTCGCGTTCCTGCTGCCCGAGCGACCGGCCGACGTGCAGCTGCGCCCGTACGGAGAGCCGGCCGACGCGCCGGCGGCGCCCGACGCGACGAAGGAGAACCCGCTCGCGGTCGCGTTCCGCACGCTGCTGACCGCGAGCCGCTCGCGCGACTTCTGGCTGCTGTTCTTCAGCTTCTTCATCTGCGGCGCGAGCACCAACGGCTACGTTGGCACGCACCTGATCGCGATGTGCAGCGACTACGGGATGTCCGAAGTGCAGGGCGCCTCGCTGCTCGCCGCGATGGGCGTGTTCGACCTGTTCGGCACGACGCTGTCGGGCTGGCTGTCCGACCGCTACGACAACCGCGTGCTGCTGTTCTGGTACTACGGGCTGCGCGGGCTGTCGTTGATCTACCTGCCGCATGCGTTCGGCATCGACTTCTTCGGTCTGCCGCTGTTCGCGATGTTCTACGGGCTCGACTGGATCGCGACCGTGCCGCCGACCGTGCGGCTGGCCACCGACGTGTTCGGCAAGGCCGCGGCGCCGGTCGTGTTCGGCTGGATCGTCGCCGGCCACCAACTGGGCGCGGCGTTCGCGGCGCTCGGCGCGGGGCTGCTGCGCGCGAGCCTCGGCACCTATACGATCGCGTCGATGATCTCGGGCGCGCTCTGCATCGTCGGTGCGCTGATCGTGCTGCGGATCAATCGCGGCCCGTCCCGCGCGGCCGCGCAGGCCGCCTGAGCGCGGTGCGCCGGCCGGCCCGTGCGCGGGTGCGGCCGGTCAATGCAGGATCGGTGATTTGCATTGCGCGGGATGACCGGGCGCGCGACGGCTCAAGCGGTTATGCTTGCGGTTCGCCGGGCGTTCGCGCCCTTCATCGATGTCAGCGAGGAACCGCATGTCCGTCAAACCTGCTCCCACCACTGTTTCGATTCACGACCTGATCGCCGGCCGCTGGAGCCCGCGCGCGTATTCGGACGAGCCGATCAGCGCCGCCGATCTGCACGCGGTGCTCGAAGCGGCGCGCTGGGCGCCGTCCGCCTATAACGCGCAACCGTGGCGCTTCATCGTGTTCGATCGCACGCAGGACGAAGCGGCGTTCAAGCACGCATTCGCGACGCTGGTGCCGTTCAACCAGGGCTGGAACGCGCCGGCGCCGGTGCTGATCGCCGTGACCGCGCATACGCTCACGCCGAAGGGCGAGCCGGCGCCGACCGCGCTGTACGATGCGGGCGCGGCCGCGATGTCGCTGGTGCTGCAGGCGCACGCGCTCGGTCTCGCCGCGCACCAGATGAGCGGCTTCGATGCGAAGGCGTTCCGCGATGCGTTCGAGATTCCGGCCGACGTCGCGATTCCGGCGATCATCTCGCTCGGCCACTACGGCAACGTCGACAAGCTCGACCCGGTATTGCGCGAACGCGAAAAGGCGCCGCGCACGCGCCATGCGATCGGCGAGGTCGTGTATGCGGGCGCATGGAAGAAGGGTTTCGACGCCGCGGCCTGATGGTGCAAGCGGGCAGGCGTGCGTCGAGCACCTTGTCCGCACCGGTTGCCGGTGCGCTGCAGGCGGGCAGCGGGGCGCGTCGGGCACCCCGTCTGCACTGTCGCCGGTGTGCCGCAAGCGGGTGCCGGGGTGCGTCGAGCACTCTGTCCGAACCTGTCGCCGGTGCGCTGCAAGCGGGCGGCGGGGCGCCTCGGGCACCCCGTCCGCCCCTGTCGTCGGCATGCCGCAGGCGCGCCTGATCTCCGCCCCGGGCCGGTTGCACCGCGCCGGCGGCCGCCCCCGGTTGTGATCCGGCGGGCTTCATGTTAAAAAGCCCGTCCTTTCCGTTTTCGCGCCGGCCATGCTGCGGCACCTTCCCATGACTTACTGCGCGATCGATTTCGGCACGTCCAATTCCGCCGTGGCCCTGCCCGACGGCGACGCCATGCGCCTCGCGCCCGTCGAGGGCGACCACCTGACGCTGCCCACCGCGATCTTCTTCAACAACGACGAGCAGACGGTCGAATACGGCCGGGCGGCGCTCGCGTCCTATATCGACGGTTTCGACGGCCGCCTGATGCGCTCGATGAAGAGCATCCTCGGCTCGCCGCTCGCGGAAACCACGACCGATCTCGGCGACGGCAGCGCGATGGCGTACACGGAGATCATCGCGCGCTTCCTGACGCACCTGAAACGCAAGGCCGAAGCGCGCGCCGGCGCGCCGATCGGTCGCGCGGTGCTCGGCCGGCCGGTGTTCTTCGTCGACGACGATCCGCGCGCCGACCGTCTCGCGCAGGACCAGCTCGAAGCGGCCGCGCAGTCGGTCGGGTTCGCGGACGTGCATTTCCAGTACGAACCGATCGCGGCCGCGTTCGACTACGAGTCGCGCCAGCAGGCCGAGCGGCTCGTGCTGGTCGCCGACATCGGCGGCGGTACGTCGGACTTCTCGCTGGTGCGCGTCGGGCCGGAGCGGATGGCGCGCCTCGAGCGCAAGGACGACGTGCTCGCGCACCACGGCGTGCACGTCGCGGGCACCGACTACGACCGGCGCGTCGAGCTGGCGGCGATCCTGCCGGCGTTCGGCTACCGCGCGCTCGATCCCGAGGGACGCGAGCTGCCGAACCGGATCTACTTCGACCTCGCGACCTGGCACCTCATCAACACGGTCTACACGCCGAAGCGGCTGGGCGAGCTGAAGCTGATGAAGCACCTGTACCAGGACGTGCGGCAGTACGACCGGCTCACGCGCGTGGTCGAGCAGCGGCTCGGGCATGCACTGATGGCGCGCGCGGAAGAAGCGAAGATCGGCGTGGCGGCGGGCGGGGAGACGATGATCGACCTGAACGACGTGGAAGAGGATCTGCAGATCGCGTTCGACGCCGAACGCCTGGTCGACGCGAGCGTCGACGACACGGCGCGCATCGTCGATGCCGCGCGCGAAACGGTGCGGCTGGCGGGCGTCGCGCCGCGCGACGTCGGCGCGCTGTATTTCACCGGCGGCTCGACCGGGCTCGCGTTCCTGTCGGGTGCGCTCGCCGGCGCATTCCCGGACGCGCAGCCGGTGTTCGGCGATCGCCTCGCGAGCGTCGCGACCGGGCTCGGCATTCACGCGCAGCGGCTGTTCGGCTGACCGGAGGCCATTCTCGATCGGCGGCGGCCGCATGGCTGCCCGCGCCGGAAAACAAAAAGCCCCGCCGAAGCGGGGCTTTTTTACACGAATTATCGCGCCGAACTTAGACCGGACGGATGTTCGCAGCTTGCAGACCCTTCGGGCCCGTCTTCACTTCGAATTCAACCTTCTGGTTTTCTTGCAGCGTCTTGAAGCCTTCGACGCGGATTTCCGAGAAGTGCGCGAACAGATCGTCGCCGCCGCCTTCCGGGGTGATGAAGCCGAAGCCCTTTGCGTCATTGAACCACTTGACGGTACCGGTTGCCATGTTACTTGTTCCTAAAAAGATAAAACGGGGCCGAGGCCCATGGGGTGCGGAAAATCAAGGAAGGGGGTAATGGGACCAACCGGAGTACCGTTGATGGGCGAACTACGAAAGAACCAATTCACTCGCCGCTTGAAATCCTGCAACGTTGTTTATACGGGTAATCGGTCGCGCGGTCAACCGGATTTCCATGCACTCAGGGTTATTGCGGAGTTAAGGTTTACAAACCTTGCAAACGATGCGACTTTTTTGTAGGGGCCGAACGATTTTGGCGCCAACTTGGAGGTGCAACCGTTAAACTACGCGCCGCGTGGACGGGTTGCCCCGATCGGGTGATCCTTCCCCCCAAAATTGCATGCGCGCTGCTGTCCGAGCCGATCCCGGACCGCGGGCCGACCATGCTTTTTGAGACATAGGAGAGGATGTGAAGAGTTCTATTCAACGGAACATCGGCCCGTTTGCACTGATGCTGACGGGGCTGGGTTCGATTATCGGTTCGGGCTGGCTGTTCGGCGCCTGGAAGGCTGCGAAGATTGCCGGTCCGGCGGCGATTTGCGCATGGATCATCGGCGCGGTCGTGATTCTCGCGATTGCGCTGACGTACGCTGAACTCGGTGCGATGTTCCCCGAGTCGGGCGGCATGGTGCGCTACGCGCGCTACTCGCACGGTTCGCTGGTGGGCTTCATCAGCGCGTGGGCGAACTGGATCGCGATCGTATCGGTGATCCCGATCGAGGCGGAAGCGTCGATCCAGTACATGAGCACGTGGCAGTATCCGTGGGCGCATGCGCTGTTCGTGAACGGCGAGCTGACGACACCCGGCCTGCTGCTGTCGGCCGTGCTGGTCGTCATCTACTTCATGCTGAACTACTGGGGCGTCAAGGCCTTCGCACGTGCGAACACCGCGATCACGATCTTCAAGTTCCTGATCCCCGGCCTCACGATCCTCGGCCTGATGCTGTCGAGCTTCCACTCGGAAAACCTCGGCACTGCATCGAATGCAAGCTTCGCGCCGTACGGCTGGTCGGCCGTGCTGACCGCGGTCGCGACGAGCGGTATCGTGTTCGCGTTCAACGGCTTCCAGAGCCCGGTGAACCTGGCCGGCGAAGCGCGCAATCCGTCGCGCAGCGTGCCGTTCGCGGTGATCACGTCGATCCTGATCGCACTCGTGATCTACGTGCTGCTGCAGATGGCGTACATCGGTTCGGTGAATCCGGCCGACGTCGCGAAGGGCTGGTCGCAGTTCAACTTCTCGTCGCCGTTCGCCGAACTCGCGATCGCGCTGAACCTGAACTGGCTCGCGATCCTGCTGTACGTCGACGCGTTCATCAGCCCGAGCGGCACCGGTACGACCTACATGGCGACGACCACCCGCATGATCTACGCGATGGAGCGCAACAACACGATGCCGAAGATGTTCGGCAACGTGCACCCGATCTACGGCGTGCCGCGCCAGGCGATGTGGTTCAACCTGCTCGTGTCGTTCATCTTCCTGTTCTTCTTCCGCGGCTGGAGCTCGCTCGCGGCAGTGATCTCGGTCGCAACGGTGATCTCGTACCTGACCGGCCCGATCAGCCTGATGGCGCTGCGCCGCGCGGCAACCGACATCGAGCGTCCGCTGTCGATCCCGCTGATGAAACTGATCGCACCGTTCGCGTTCGTCTGCGCGTCGCTGATCCTGTACTGGGCGAAGTGGCCGCTGACGGGCGAAATCATCCTGCTGATGATCGTCGCGCTGCCGGTGTATTTCTACTTCCAGGCGAAGTCGGGCTGGACCGGCTGGGGCGCCGACCTGAAGGCCGCATGGTGGCTGGTCGCCTACCTGCCGACGATGGCCGTGCTGTCGCTGGTCGGCAGCAAGGAGTTCGGCGGTTACGGCGTGCTGCCGTACGGCTGGGACATGCTGATCGTCGCGGCAATCTCGCTGGTGTTCTACTTCTGGGGCGTGAATACCGGTTACCGGACCCAGTATCTCGACGAGCGCGAGTCGCACGACGAGATCCTTGAAGGGGTCGGTGCCTGACGCCTGACCTGCCACCGGAATCGGCGGTGGCGGAAAGCGCAAAAAAGCCCGTCCGAGCGATGCTCGGGCGGGCTTTTTACTTGTGCTCGGCGTTTGTGTCGCCGTGTCGCGCGATTCAGGCGGCCGCGCTTGCGAACACGTAGTTCGTCATCGCGAGCACGCGTTGATACGTGCCGAGCGACTGGATGCCGAGCTGGTAGTCGTCGTCGGCTGCGCCGAGCGCGGTGAACACCGGCAGCAGGTGCTCGTCGGTCGGATGCATCAGCGCCGCGTGCGGCGCCTGCCGGCGATAGTCGAGCAACGCGTCGACGTCGCGCGCGGCGAGCTTCGCCTCGAACCAGTCGGTGAATTCCGCGACGCGCGGGTCCGCATCCTCGGGCGCCGCGCTGAAATCGGCCGCGCGCAGGTTGTGCGTGATCTGGCCCGAGCCGATCACCATCACGCCTTCGTCGCGCAGCGGCCGCAGTGCGCGGCCGAGCGCGAAGTGATGGGCCGCGTCCGCACGCGGCTGGATCGACAGCTGCGCGACGGGTACGTCGGCCTCCGGGAACATCAGCAGCATCGGCACCCACGCGCCGTGGTCGAGACCGTGCTCGGTCGTCGCGGTCGCGATGCCGGCCGCGTTCAGCAGCGCGGCCGCCCGCTCGGCGACCTCGGGCGCGCCCGGTGCCGGGTAGCGGATCTCGTACAGTGCGCGCGGGAAGCCGTAGAAGTCATGGATCGTTTCCGGGTGCGCGGCGACGCTCGCGACCGGCTGCTGCGTGCCCCAGTGCGCGGACAGCATCAGCACCGCGCGGGGGCGCGGCAATTCGGCGCCGAGGTGCGTGAATGCGCCGGACGGCAGCGTCGGGTCGATCGGCAGCGTCGGGGCGCCGTGTGACAGGTAAAGCGAAGGCAAGCGGTTCATGGTGGGGAGCCTGCAATAGTGGGTTGCCTGGGACTATAGGCGCGCACCGGACATTGATAAATCGGCTTGCCGGAATTTGATTGAATCGCAATGGTTGATAATTCGGCCGATTCGGGTGCGTGGGAGCAGGCGCGGGGAGGCTGGGCGTGGTTGGATCGAACCGGAAGGCGGCCGAATCGACGAAGATGCGTGGAGAACGGCGCCGAAGCGCCGCGTCGAGCGGCTTACCGTGCGGGCCGGATGCCGGCCCACGGCGTCGTCATCGGTGCGCTGAGCGCGAACAGGTCGAGCACGCGCGTGACGGTCTGGTCGACGAGTTCCTCGATCGTCTTCGGCATCGCGTAGAACGCGGGCAGCGGCGGAAACACGATGCCGCCCATTTCGGTCACGGCGGTCATGTTGCGCAGATGCGCGAGGTTGAACGGCGTTTCGCGCACCATCAGCACGAGACGGCGGCGTTCCTTCAGCGTGACGTCGGCCGCGCGCGTGATCAGGTTGTCCGACAGGCCGTGCGCGACGCTCGCGAGCGTCTTCATCGAGCACGGGGCGATCACCATCCCGTCGGTTGCGAACGAACCGGACGCGATCGTCGCGCCGACATCGCGTACCGAATGCACGACATCCGCCCGGCCTTCGACTTCGGCCTTCGACAGCTGCAATTCATGCTGGATATTGAGCCAGCCGGCGTTCGAAACCAGCAGATGCGTTTCGACGCCGCCGGCGGCGCGCAGCAATTCGAGCAGCCGCACGCCGTAGACCGCGCCGGTGGCGCCGGTGATCGCGACGATCAGCCGGCGTGGCGGCGCGCTGGGAGATGCCATCGGGAACGGGGCATTACGCGGCGGCGAACAGTTGCTGCAGTTCGCCCGACTGGTACATCTCCATCATGATGTCCGAGCCGCCGATGAATTCGCCCTTCACGTACAGCTGCGGGATGGTCGGCCAGTTCGAGAATTCCTTGATGCCCTGGCGGATCTCGTCGTCCTCGAGCACGTTGACCGTCTTGAACTGGTCGACGCCGCAGGCTTTCAACACCTGCACGGCGCGGCCCGAAAAGCCGCACATCGGGAATTGCGCGTTGCCCTTCATGAAGAGCACGACCTGGTTTTCGTCGACGATTTGCTTGATACGTTGTTGGGTGTCCATGACTGACCTTGCGTTGGCGGGGCGTTAGAACGAAATGATAGCGGATTTCAACCGGGCGGGCCGGCCGTCAGACGGGCCGGCGGCCGCCCGTGGTGCGTTCGATCGCGGCGAGATCGGCGAGCGACTCGACCGCGACGAAGCCGCGTGACACGAGCAAGGCACGCACGGCTTCGGCCTGGTCGTAGCCGTGCTCGATCCAGAGCGTGCCGCCCGGTTTCAGGTACGCGCCGGCGCCTGCGACGATCGTGCGGATCGCGCTGAGGCCGTCGGCATCGTCGGTGAGCGCGCCGCGCGGCTCGAACCGCAGGTCGCCCTGCGCGAGGTGCGGATCGTGCTGCGCGATGTACGGCGGATTGCTGACGATCGTGTCGAACGCGAGCGTCGGCTCGAGCGCGGCGTACCAGTCGCTCTGCAGCCAGTGCAGCGGGCCGCCGGGGCGGCGCGCGTCGAGCAGCTTGTGCGCGTTGCGCCGGGCGACGTCGAGCGCGGCCGATGAGCGGTCGAGCGCCCACACGCGTGCGTCGGGCCGTTCGGCGGCGATCGACACGGCGATCGCGCCGCTGCCGGTGCCGAGATCGAGCACGGCCGGATGCGGGCGACCGTCGATCGCGTCGAGCGCGGCTTCGACGAGGAGTTCGGTTTCGGGGCGCGGAATCAGCACGTCGGGCGTCACATCGAACGGCCGGCCGAAGAATTCGCGCATCCCGACGAGCTGCGCGACCGGCTCGCCCGCCACGCGGCGCGCTTCGAGCGCGCGGTAGCGCGCGATCGCGGCGGGCTCGAGCGGGGCGTCGCCGCGCGTGATCAGCTGCGTGCGGGTCCAGCCGAGCGCGTACGCGAGGAGCACGCGCGCATCGACCGGGTCGAGCGGCGACGCGCGCAGCAGATCGTCGGCGGTGGTGTCGGGCATCGCGACCTCAGTCGGTGTCGCCGAGCGACGCGAGCAGTTCGGCCTGGTGTTCGGTGACGAGCGCGCCGATCAGTTCGTCGAGATCGCCGTCCATCAGCGCCTCGAGCCGGTACAGCGTGAGGTTGATCCGGTGATCGGTCATCCGGCCCTGCGGGAAGTTGTACGTGCGGATCCGCTCCGAGCGGTCGCCCGAGCCGATCAGGCTCTTGCGCGTCGCCGCTTCCTTCGCGTGCTGCTCGTGATACTGCTTGTCCTTGATGCGCGCGGCGAGCACCTTCAGCGCACGATCCTTGTTCTTGTGCTGCGAGCGGTCGTCCTGGCACTCGACGACGATCCCGGTCGGGATGTGCGTGACGCGCACCGCCGAATCGGTCTTGTTGATGTGCTGGCCGCCCGCACCCGACGCGCGGAACGTGTCGATCCGCAGGTCGGCCGGATTGATCTCGACCTCGCCGATTTCGTCGGCTTCCGGCATCACCGCGACCGTGCAGGCGGACGTGTGGATGCGCCCCTGCGTCTCGGTCGCCGGCACGCGCTGCACGCGATGGCCGCCCGATTCGAACTTCAGCCGCGAGTAGGCACCCTGGCCGGCGATCCGCACGATCACTTCCTTGTAGCCGCCGAGATCCGACGGGCTCTCCGACATCATCTCGACCTGCCAGCGCTGGCGTTCCGCGAAGCGCAGGTACATGCGCAGCAGGTCGCCCGCGAACAGCGCCGATTCGTCGCCGCCGGTGCCCGCGCGGATTTCGAGGAAGATGTTGCGGTCGTCGTTGGGGTCCTTCGGCAGCAGCATCTTCTGCAACTCGCCTTCGAGGCGAACCATGCGTTCCCGCGCGCTGCGAATCTCGTCTTCGGCGAAATCGCGCATCGATGCATCGGCGACCAGCTCCTGCGCGGCCGTCTCGTCGCTGCGCGACTGGCGCCACAGCGCGTACTGCTCGACGACCGGGCCGAGTTCCGCGTGTTCGCGCGTCAGCTTGCGGTACTGGTCGAGGTCGGCCGTGACGTTTTCGCGGCTCAGCAGGTCGTTCAGTTCGGCCAGCCGGATAGACAGCTGGTCGAGCTTGCGTTGCATGCTCGTCTTCATGGTGTGGAGCGACGCTCCCGGACAAAAGGGGTATTCGAAAAGGATAGGCCGGCGCGCGGCCGGCGGCAGGGGCAACCGGCCGGCGCTAGTGGCCGGACTGGTCGTTCGAGCGCGGCGCGTGCTGGTAGAAGCCGCGCATCAGGTCGATCAGCGAATCGCGGTCGGTGCCGTTCACGCGGTTGAGCGCGCTCGTCGGGCCGTGGATCAGCTTGTTGGTGAGCGCCTGCGACAGCGCTTCGAGGACGGCGGCCGGATCGTCGCCGCGCGCGAGCAGCTTCTGCGCTTTCTCGACTTCCGCGCGGCGCAGCGCGTCGGCCTGCGTATGCATGTGACGGATCACCGGCACGACGCTGCGCGTGTCGAGCCACTGCATGAAGTTCTGCACGCGGGTTTCGATGATCGTCTCGGCTTGTGCAACCGCGGCCTGGCGCGATGCGTTGCCTTCGCGCACGATCGCACCGAGATCGTCGACGGTGTAGAGGAACACATCCTTCAGCTTGCCGACTTCCGGCTCGATGTCGCGCGGCACCGCGAGGTCGACCATGAAGATCGGCCGGTGGCGGCGCGCCTTCACCGCACGTTCGACCGCGCCGAGGCCGATGATCGGCAGCGTCGACGCGGTGCACGACACGATGATGTCGAATTCGTGCATGCGGGCCGGCAGGTCCGACAACGGCATCGCGCGGCCGTTGAAACGTTCGGCGAGCCGCTGGCCGCGTTCGGCCGTGCGGTTCGCGACGACGAGCTCGCGCGGGCTCTGCGCGGCGAAGTGCGTCGCGCACAGCTCGATCATCTCGCCGGCGCCGATGAACAGCACGCGCTGATCCGACACTTTTTCGAAGATGCGCTGCGCGAGGCGGACCGCGGCGGCGGCCATCGACACCGACTGCGCGCCAATCTCGGTCGTGCCGCGCACTTCCTTCGCGACGGCGAACGTGCGCTGGAACAGCTGGTTCAGATAGGTGCCGAGCGCGCCGGCTTCCGTCGCGGTGCGCACCGCATCCTTCATCTGGCCCAGGATCTGCGTTTCGCCGAGCACCATCGAATCGAGACCCGACGCGACGCGGAATGCGTGCCGGACCGCTTCCGATTGCGGCAGCGCATAGACGTGCGGGGCGAGTTCGTCGACCGGAATCTGGTGGTACTCCGACAGCCAGCGAATCGCACCCTCGCGGGCGGCCCGATCGTCGGTCGCGCAATAGAGTTCGGTGCGGTTGCAGGTGGAGAGGATTGCCGCTTCGGGCGCATTCGGCGCCTGGGGGCCGAGGAACACGTTCTTGAACGTGACGAGAGCCGGCTTGATTTGCTCGAGCGGAAACGCCACGCGTTCGCGCAGGGCGACAGGCGCAGTGTGGTGGTTGATTCCGATCGTGAGGAGTTGCATATCGAGGGCTATCGTTTAGCCCCATATTATAGCGTTTCAGCGATTTCCTCACTTGCGGCATACCGGGCATCGGCGTGGCGCGGCCTCGAATTTGGGGGCTCGATCGGCACGCGGTCGAGCTGGTAGCCGTAGCCGTAGAGCGGCAGAAGCCGGTAGCCGTGCTCCGGAAGCAGCCGCAGCTTGCTGCGCAGCCGGGACGCATGGGTGTCGAGCGTGCGCGACTTCATGTCGCGGCGGCGGCCCCACACCGTTTCGAGGATATGGGCGCGCGACACGGGCCGCGACAGGTTCGCGAACAGCAGCTGTGCGAAGCGGAACTCCTTCGGCGTGAGCGCGACGATCGCATCGCCGAAGCGCACGAGGCTGTGGGTCGCATCGAACGCGTATTCTCCATACATTTCGCGCGAGCGATTCGGCGGCCGCCGGACACCTGCGCGCCGGCTCAGCGCGTTGACGCGTGCGAGCAGCTCGGGGCCGCTCACCGGGCGCACGAGGCAGTCGTCGGCCCCAGCGTGCAGGCACGACACGACTTCGCTTTCGCGCGGCAGCTGCATCACGGCGATGGCCGGCAGCCCGGGCAGGATCGCCTGCGCCCGCGGAATGACTTCCTCGGCCGGCTGGTCGCCGGCCCAGTTGCCGATGATCAGCATGTCGCAGGTATCGGTGGCGAGCCACTCGAAGAATGCCGCGCTGGACGGAAACGCGTGGCACACATGGCCGCCGGCGAACAGCAGGCGGTTCAGGAGCGCAGCATGATGCGCCTCCGGATCGATGAGAGCGATTCGCATGAGGATTTCTTCAATACGCCTGCGGGCGCGCGCTTGCCATAACGTCGGGTCGGCCCCTACACTCGAATGTTCGCGGCGCCCGGCTGGTCTCGGGTTCGATGGATGAATCGATGCTAGCCGCTGGCAACGTTCACGCCTATGGGACGAATCTGAATTTATAGAAGGCGTCGAATGAACTGGTTTGGAATCCTTGTCCTGGGAGCGGCCGTCGGGCTGTTCGGCCGGTGGCTGCATCCGATGCGGCGCACGGGCCGGCCGGCATGGTGGATCGTGGTGCTGGTCGGCATCGCAGGCGCCGCCGCCGCGCGAATGGCCGGCAATCTCTCTGGACTGTTTTACGACGGCGAAACGCTCGAATGGCCGGTCTGCACCGGTGTCGCGTTCCTCGCCGTAGCCGTGACGGTCGCCGTGTCGGCCCGTCGCTGAACGCTCTCAGGTGAAATCATGAATGCCCGTCTCCCCGAAGTCTCGTCGGTGCCGGCCCGCCTCGCGCTGCTGCGCGGCGCGATGGTCCGCGAGGATCTGGCCGCTTATCTCGTGCCGTCCGCCGATCCTCACCTGTCCGAGTACCTGCCCGAGCGCTGGCAGGCGCGACGCTGGCTGTCCGGCTTCACGGGCTCGGTCGGCACGCTGGTCGTGACCGCGGATTTCGCGGGCTTGTGGGTCGATAGCCGCTACTGGGTGCAGGCCGAGGCCGAACTCGCCGGCACGGGCGTCCAGCTGATGAAGATGACGGGCGGGCAGCAGAGTGCGCCGCACGTCGACTGGCTCGCGCAGAACGTGCCGGCCGGGGCGACGGTCGGCGTCGACGGCGCCGTGCTCGGCGTCGCGGCGGCACGCGCGCTGACGGCCGCGCTGAGCGCGCGCGGCATCGCGCTGCGCACCGATCTCGACCTGCTCGACGCGATCTGGCCGGAGCGCCCGGGGCTGCCGGGCGACGCGGTGTTCGAGCACGTGGCGCCGCAGGCCGACACGACGCGCGCGAGCAAGCTCGCGGAAGTGCGCCGCGCGATGCACGCGCAGGGCGCGCAATGGCATTTCGTGTCGACGCTCGACGATCTCGCGTGGCTGTTCAACCTGCGCGGCGCCGACGTCAACTTCAACCCGGTGTTCGTCGCGCACGCGATGATCGGGGCCGATCGCGCGACGCTGTTCGTCGCCGACGGCAAGGTGTCGCCGGCGCTGGCCGCGTCGCTCGCGCAGGACGGCGTCGAGGTCCGCGCGTACGACGCCGCGCGCGCGTCGCTCGCGGCGCTGCCCGACGGCGCGACGCTGCTGATCGATCCGCGCCGAGTGACGTTCGGCACGCTCGAGGCCGTGCCGGCCGGCGTGAAACTGATCGAGGCCGTGAACCCGTCGACGTTCGCGAAGTCGCGCAAGACGTCCGCCGAGATCGAGCACGTGCGCGTGACGATGGAGCACGACGGCGCCGCGCTCGCAGAATTCTTTGCGTGGTTCGAGCAGGCGGTGAACCGCGAGACGATCACCGAGCTGACGATCGACGAGCAACTCACGGCCGCGCGCGCACGGCGCCCCGGCTACGTGTCGCCGAGCTTCGCGACGATCGCCGGCTTCAACGCGAACGGTGCGATGCCGCACTATCGCGCGACGCCCGAGTCGCACGCGACGATCGCCGGCGACGGCCTGCTGCTCGTCGATTCGGGCGGCCAGTACACGACCGGCACCACCGACATCACGCGCGTCGTGCCGGTCGGCACGGTCAGCGACCTGCAGCGCCGCGATTTCACGATCGTGCTGAAGTCGATGATGGCGCTGTCGCGCGCACGCTTCCCGCGCGGCATCCGCTCGCCGATGCTCGACGCGATCGCGCGCGCGCCGATGTGGGCGGCCGGGCTCGACTACGGCCACGGCACCGGTCACGGCGTCGGCTACTTCCTGAACGTGCACGAGGGTCCGCAGGTCATCTCGCACTACGCGCCGGCCGAGCCGTACACGGCGATGGAAGAGGGGATGATCACGTCGATCGAGCCGGGCGTGTACCGGCCCGGCAAATGGGGCATCCGGATCGAAAACCTGGTCGTGAATCGCGCGGGCGGGCAGACCGAATTCGGCGATTTCCTCGCGTTCGAGACGCTGACGCTGTGCCCGATCGACACGCGCTGCGTGCTGATCGAGATGCTGCATGAAGAAGAACGCGCGTGGCTGAACGCGTATCACGCGACCGTGCGCGAGCGCGTGGGCCGGCACGTGAGCGGCGACGCGAAGGCGTGGCTCGACGCGCGCACGCAGCCGATCTGACGCGACGCGCAATACACGACAGATACCGGCCGCGCGACGGCCGGACCACGACGGAGAGGGCAATCGATGGCAGACACCGCAGTGATCGTGATCGACATGCAGCGGGGGCTGGTGCAGCGGGCGCGGCCCGCGTACCGGCTCGACGACGTCGTGTCGGGCATCAACCGGCTGACGGCGGCGGCACGTGCGGCAAACGTGCCCGTGTGCTTCGTGCAGCACGACGGCGATGCGGACGACGACATCGTGCCCGGCACGCCCGGCTGGGAACTGCATGAGGAACTGATCGTCGGTCGCGCCGACTGGCGCATCCGCAAGCAGGTGAGCGATTCGTTCCACGACACGCCGCTCGCCGCGCAGCTCGACGGCCACGGCATTCGTTCGGTGCTGATCTGCGGTTATGCGACCGAGTTCTGCGTCGATTCGGCCGCGCGCCGCGCGGCACTGCTCGGCTATCGGACGACCGTCGTGTCCGACCTGCACACGACGAACGAGCGCACCCACCTGTCGGCCGCGCAGATCGTCGCGCATCATCACTTCGTGTGGGAAAACAATACGCTGTCGGGCAATGCGGTGACGCCGCGTCCGCTCGCCGACGTGCTCGCCACGGAGTTCGCATGACGATCAAGGCGGTGGTGTTCGATTTCGGCGGCGTGCTGATCGACTGGAGCCCCGAGTACCTGTACCGGCAGCTGATTCCGGACGAAGCCGAGCGCCGCTGGTTCCTCACGCACGTGTGCGCGATGGACTGGGTGATCCGGCAGGACGGCGGGCAGACGATCGACGACGGCACGAGCGAGCTGGTCGCGAAGTTTCCGGCGCACGAGACGCTGATCCGCGCGTTCTACGCGCGCTGGCACGAGATGATCGGCGGCGTGCTCGACGAAGGCGTCGCGCTCGTCGACCGGCTCGATGCGCAGGGGATGCCGCTCTTCGGGCTGACCAACTGGTCCGCGCAGACCTTTCCGTATGCGTGGGACAACTTCCCGGTGCTGCGGCGTTTCAAGGACATCGTCGTGTCGGGCCGCGTGAAGCTCGTGAAACCCGATCCGGCGATCTACCGCGAGATGCAGGCGCGGATCGATCCGCACCTGCCGGGCATTGCGCCGCATGAGCTCGTGTTCATCGACGACAACGCGAAGAATGCCGCGGCCGCGACGGCACTCGGCTGGCATGGCATTCATCACACGAGCGCGGCCGCGACCGAGGCGCGTTTGCGCGAGCTGGGCGCGCTCGCGTAGGCGTCGCGCCGGACCGCCGGATGAAAAAAGCGGGCCATGAGCCCGCTTTTTCGTTCTGCCGATCTGGAAGCGGCCGCGTTCGGCACCCGGCGTCGTGTCGCCGCGTCGCCGGATGCACGGGCCGCGCCACTTAGCGGCTGATCGGCTTGTAGCGCAGGCGCTTCGGCTTCGCGGCTTCCTCGCCGAGGCGCGCACGCTTGTCGGCTTCGTATTCCTGGTAGTTGCCGTCGAAGAACGTGACCTGCGAATCGCCTTCGAACGCGAGGATGTGCGTCGCGATCCGGTCGAGGAACCAGCGATCGTGCGAGATCACCATCACCGAGCCCGCGAATTCGAGCAACGCGTCTTCCAGCGCGCGCAGCGTTTCGACGTCGAGGTCGTTCGACGGTTCGTCGAGCAGCAGCACGTTGCCGCCGGAGATCAGCGTCTTCGCGAGGTGCAGGCGGCCGCGTTCGCCGCCCGACAGGTTGCCGACGATCTTCTGCTGGTCGCCGCCCTTGAAGTTGAAGCGGCCGATGTACGCCCGCGACGGCGTTTCGTACTTGCCGACCGTCAGCACGTCGGCGCCGCCCGAGATTTCCTCGAACACCGTCTTCGAGCCGTCGAGCGCATCGCGGCTCTGGTCGACGTACGCGAGCTTCACGGTCGGGCCCATCACGACTTCGCCCGAATCCGGCTGTTCCTTGCCGGTCAGCATCTTGAACAGCGTCGACTTGCCGGCGCCGTTCGGGCCGATGATGCCGACGATCGCGCCGGCCGGAATCTTGAAGTTCAGGTTGTCGATCAGCAGGCGGTCGCCGAACGACTTGCTGACGTTCTTGAACTCGATCACTTCATTGCCGAGGCGGTCGCCGACCGGAATGAAGATTTCCTGCGTTTCGTTGCGCTTCTGGTATTCCTGGCTGTTCAGCTCCTCGAAGCGCGCGATACGCGCCTTCGACTTCGCCTGGCGGCCCTTCGGGTTCTGGCGCACCCACTCCAGTTCCTTCTTGATCGCCTTCTGGCGCGCCGATTCCGACGCTTCTTCCTGCTTCAGGCGCTCTTCCTTCTGGTCGAGCCAGCTGCTGTAGTTGCCCTTCCACGGAATGCCGTGGCCGCGGTCGAGTTCGAGAATCCACTCGGCCGCGTTGTCGAGGAAATAGCGATCGTGCGTGACGGCGACGACGGTGCCCGGGAAGCGCACCAGGAACTGCTCGAGCCAGTCGACCGATTCCGCGTCGAGGTGGTTGGTCGGTTCGTCGAGCAGCAGCATGTCCGGCTTCTCGAGCAGCAGCTTGCACAGCGCGACGCGGCGTTTTTCACCGCCCGACAGATGCTCGATCTTCGCGTCCCACGCCGGCAGGCGCAGCGCGTCGGCGGCCACTTCGAGCTGCTGCTCGGGGCTGCCGCCGTCGCTCGACGCGAGGATCGCTTCGTATTTCGCCTGCTCGGCCGCGAGCGCGTCGAAGTCGGCGTCCGGTTCCGCATAGGCCGCGTAGATTTCCTCGAGCTTCTTGTTCGCCTGGAACAGGTCGCCGAGGCCTTCCTCGACGGCTTCGCGCACCGTCTTCGTCGGATCGAGCTGCGGTTCCTGCGGCAGGTAGCCGATGTTCAGGTTCGGCATCGGCGTCGCTTCGCCTTCGATGTCCTTGTCGACGCCCGCCATGATGCGGATCAGCGTCGACTTGCCCGAGCCGTTCAGGCCGAGCACGCCGATCTTCGCGCCGGGAAAGAACGACAGCGAGATGTCCTTCAGGATCTGGCGCTTGGGCGGCACGATCTTGCCGACCCGGTTCATCGTGAAAACGTATTGGGCCATTTGGGTGTGAAACTCAGAAAGGGTTGAGACTGCCGCGCAGCGCATCGGCGTGCGTGGCGTCGGGTGATTCGGTACGGAGCGTGCCGCGCGGGGCGCGGCGGTGTCGCCGCGGGTTGGCGGCGCGAGCGCGTATTGTACTTCGGCGCCGGCTGCCGCTGGCACCGCGCTGGCCATTCGGCCGACCCGCGTTCACAGCCATCCGGCGACGCCACCGTGCCCCGAGCAGGTGCCGCGCCGATGGCGGCTGAAGCTGTACGTGCCGTCGCGGCAGCGCGCGCTCGCGCCCTCGGGCACGCGGCCCGATTTCGAATGCGCCGGTGCATGGACGGTGTCGCCGTCGCGATTGCGGTACGTGTCGTGCCGGTCGAGGTCCGCTTCGCTGCCGTAGCCGGGCGACGCGCGATAGGCGTGCGCCGCGGGCGGCAGGGCGGCGCACGCGACGAGCAGCGCGGCCGACAGGGTTGCGATGCGTGTCGCGCGGCGGAGCAGGGCTGGCATGGTCTCTCTGCGGATGTCGTTGTCCGTTGCCGGTGGCTGGCGGGCCGACGGCCCGGGCCGCATGTTAGCCGATCGGCTCGAGATCGTTGCCGCCGCCCCGCGCTGCAGCGACGCTACGCCGTGCCCGTCATCGATGCCGCGCCGTCGGCCTGGGCGGCCTCGAGAATCCACCGGCGGAACGCGGCGACTTTCGCGCGCTCCGCATGATGCGGCGGATAGACGAGGTAGTACGCGAAGTCGTCGAGCCACGCGACGTCGGCAAGCTGCACGAGCCGGCCGCTCGCGAGCTCGCCGCGCACCATCGCCGCCGGAAGCAGGCCGGCACCCTGGCCGGCGAGGATCGCCTGCAGTAACAGACTGGAATCGTCGAACGCGGGGCCGCGCGGCGGCCCGAAATCGGCGATTCGCTGCGCGTCGAACCAGATGTGCCAGCCCTTGCGTTCGGCGTCGTGCAGATGCGGCCATCCGGCCAGGTCGGCGGGCGTGGCCGGCATGCCCAGCCGCGCGACGAGTTCCGGCGCCGCAAGCGCGACGATCTCCACGGTCAGCAGCCGTTCGCTGCACAGCCCGATGTAGCGGCCGAGACCGTGGCGGATCGCGACGTCGACGCCGTCGCGCGAGAAATCGGCGAGCGCATGGCTCGCGACGATCTGCAGGTCGACGTCCGGGCATGCGTCGCGGAACTGCGCGAGGCGCGGCACGAGCCATGCGGATGCGAAAAACGGCGTGACGCTCACCGTCAGCACGCCGCTGTCGGCGGCGCCCGACACGCGCTGCGACGCGTCGGCGATTTGCCGGAACGCGTTGCGCACGGGCGGCAGATAGTCGCGGCCCGCGGCGGTCAGCAGGATGCCGCGGTTCACGCGCTCGAACAGTTGCACGCCGAGATGGGTCTCGAGCGTGCGGATCAGCTGGCTCACCGCGCCGGGCGTGACCGACAGCTCTTCCGCTGCCGATTTCACCGACAGGTGGCGGGCCGCTGCCTCGAACGCGCGCAACGCGTTGAGCGGTGGCAGACGGGAACGGTTCATTGAGTTTTTCTAAAGCGAAAGGCCGACGAAATATCGTTTGAGGCAAGGCATGCGCGCGAGTACCGTTGTCGCATGCGGATCGCATTCGTCACGGCTGCTTCGCGGCGGTCGATGCGATCAACATAGTTCAACTATATCCATGAGGCAATCCGGACGCCGCGCGGCGTCCGGCGGAACCTGAGAGGAGCATCGTCATGAGCGGCCCGCGCGCGTCGCGCGTCTTCTACGGCTGGTATGTGGTGGCGGCCGCGTTCGCCGTCACGTTCGTCGGCTTCGGCAGTGCGTACACGTTCAGCGCGTTCGTCGAAGCGCTGCAGCGGGATTTCGCCGCATCGCGCGGGCAGATCTCGCTCGTGTTCTCGCTGGCCGGCTTCCTGTATTTCGGCTTCGGCATCGTCAGCGGCCCGCTTGCCGATCGTTTCGGCTCACGGCGGCTCGCCGTCACCGGCATGTTGCTGACGGCGGCGGGTCTCGCGGCGGCCGGCGCCGCGCATACGCTGCTGCAGGTCTATGTCGCGTACGGGCTCGGTGTCGGCCTCGGCGTCGGCTGCGCGTATGTGCCGGCCGTCGGCGCCGTGCAGCGCTGGTTCGTGCGGCGGCGCGGCTTCGCGTCGGGGCTCGCGGTCGCGGGAATCGGCGTCGGCACGCTCGTGATGCCGCCGCTCGCCTCCGCGCTGATCGCGCACGTCGGCTGGCGCGGCGCCTATTTCACGCTTGCGGCGCTCGCGGTCGCGATCGGCGCCGGGATGTCGCTGCTGATCGAGAACGACCCGCGCGGGCGCGGGCTGTTGCCGGACGGGGAGGCCGTGCATCCGGCCGCCGGCGGAGGCTTGCCGAAAGCGGGCGGGCACACGGCAGGGGCCGTGGGCGCCGTGAACGCTGTGGATCGCGCGCGGGCTGCCGTAGCGGCGCCCACCGGCGCGACGCTGCGCGAGGCCGTCACGTCGCGACCGTTCGCGAGCCTCTACGCGGCGTGCCTCGTGTGCTCGTTCGGCGTCTTCGTGCCGTTCGTGCACCTCGTGCCGTATGCGCTCGATCATGGCGTCGCATCGTCGACGGCCGTGCTGCTGCTCGGCGCGATCGGCGTCGGCAGCACGGCTGGGCGCTTCTTTCTCGGTGGCCTCGCCGACCGCTTCGGCCGCCGCGCATCGCTGCTCGCGATGTTCGCGGGCATGGCCGTCGCGCTCGTCGCGTGGGCCGGCGCCGGCAGCGTCGCGACGCTGGCCGCGTTCGCACTCGTGTTCGGCGTGTTCTACGGCGGCTGGGTCGCCGTGCTGCCCGCCGTCGTGATGGACTACTTCGGCGGCCGCAACGTGAGCGCGATCATCGGCGTGCTGTACACGAGCATCGCGTTCGGCACGCTGATCGGGCCGGCTGCGGCCGGTTTCATCTACGACGCGGGTGGCGGTTATCTCGTGCCGATCCTGGCCAGCGCGGCCGCCAATGCGATCGCGTTCGCGATCGTCGCCACCACCGGCCGCGCGCAGATGGCCGTGCGCGCGGCCGGCCGCTAGACGCGCGTCCCGCTGCAAGGCGCGGCGCCTTCCAGCTAGGCGCGATCTACGATTTCCGCTACGGTGGCCGGATCTCGATCATCGACGGCTGGAGGCGCATCGTGACATTCGACGAAGTGCGGCAGATCGCGCTCGCATGGCGCGGCGTCGAGGAGGGGACGTCGTACGGCACGCCCGCACTCAAGGTGAAGGGCAAGATGCTCGCTCGCCTGCGCGAGGACGGCGATACGCTCGTCGTGAAGGGCGTCGGCCCCGACGAGCGCGCGTGGCTGATCGAAGCGGAACCCGACGTGTATTACCTGACCGACCACTATGCGGGCTGGCCGATCGTGCTGGTGCGCCTGTCGGCCGCGCATCCCGACGCCGTGAGAAACCTGCTTCTGCGCGAATGGCGCGCGATCGTGCCGGCCAAATGGCGCGACGCAGGGCCGGACGACGCCAACTGAGCCGCGCCGGCGCCGCACGCGATCCGCTTCGACGGAACGTGTTCACCATGATGCCGAGCGGGCACGCGCCGTCATCACTTGCCCGATCCGGCTGCCCGCAGGCGGACGCCGAACCGGATCATGCGTTGCATCGGTTCGCATCGATGCAACAAGTGGATCCATCGAAATTCTTCAATTGGTTCTTAGTGAAGAACCGTTTGATGCTTACACTCCTTCGCTTCGAAGGCGGCTGACCGACAGCCGACGGAAGGGGCGTACGCGATGCGCCGGCACCTCGTGCGCCGCATCGCACCCGCGGCTTCGCAGACTGCGTCGCGCACCGACCGGAACAGCTCGACCCGGCTTCCTGCCCGTATGCGCGCATGCGCGGCGGGCTGCCGGGTTCAACAACGACAACTCCCCGCCGCCTTCACGCGACACCCGGTCATACCGGAACCGTTTTTTGGAGAGAGACACATGAGTGGAAGCAAGACAGGCCTCGGCACGGGTCTGAAGCAGCGGCACGTGACGATGATGTCGATTGCCGGCGTCATCGGCGCGGGCTTGTTCGTCGGCTCCGGCCACGCAATCGCGGAAGCCGGCCCGGCTTCGATCCTCGCGTATGCGATCGCGGGCGTCCTGGTCGTGCTGGTGATGCGCATGCTCGGCGAGATGGCCGTCGCGCATCCGGACAGCGGTTCGTTCTCGACCTATGCCGATCGCGCGATCGGTCACTGGGCGGGCTTCTCCATCGGCTGGCTGTACTGGTGGTTCTGGGTGCTCGTGATCCCGATCGAGGCAACCGCTGCGGCTACCATCCTCAATGCGTGGTTCCCCGGCGTCGCGACCTGGATCTTCGCGCTCGGCATCACGCTGCTGCTGACGATCACCAACCTCTTCTCGGTCAAGAACTACGGCGAATTCGAATTCTGGTTCGCGCTGATCAAGGTTGTCGCGATCGTCGTGTTCCTGTGCATCGGCGGTGCGGCGATCGTCGGCATCGTGCCCGCGCCGGCCGTATCGGGCGTGTCGAACCTCTTCGCGCACCAGGGCTTCATGCCGAACGGCGCCGGCGCGGTGCTCGCGGCGATGCTGACGACGATGTTCTCGTTCCTCGGTACCGAGATCGTGACGATCGCGGCCGCCGAGTCGGACAACCCGCAACGCCAGATCGTGCGTGCGACCAATTCCGTCATCTGGCGTATCACGCTGTTCTATCTCGGCTCGATCCTCGTCGTCGCGGCGATCGTGCCGTGGAACGATCCGCTGCTGCCGAAGCACGGCTCGTATCAGCGTGCGATGGAGCTGATCGGCATTCCGAACGCGAAGGCGATCATCGACGTGATCGTGCTCGTGTCGGTCGCGAGCTGCCTGAATTCCGCGCTGTACACCGCATCGCGGATGCTGTTCTCGCTGTCCAAGCGCAAGGACGCACCTGCGTTCCTGCACAGCACCGATTCGACCGGTACGCCGCGTGCGGCCGTGCTGGCATCGACCGCATTCGGTTTCCTGACCGTGATCGCGAACTACCTGATGCCGGAGCAGGTGTTCGGCTTCCTGCTGGCGACGTCGGGTGCGATCGCGCTGCTCGTGTATCTCGTGATCGCGATCTCGCAGCTGCGGATGCGCAGGACGCTCGAATCGGGCGGCGCCGACCTGACGCTGCGGATGTGGCTGTTCCCGTGGCTCACGTGGGCGGTGATCCTGTTCATCTGCGGCACGCTGACCGTGATGTTCGTCAGCGAGGAACACCGGATGGAAGTCGGTGCGACGGCCGTGCTCGCGCTGCTCGTGCTGTTTGCGTCTTGGCTGAACAAGCGCGGTCGCGATGCGCGAGCGGGGGCGGGGCGGCGGGTGTCGGCGATGTGATGAAGTGACGATGCGGCAGCGGGCCTGAGCGTTCGCTGTCGGTTGGCGGAGAGGTTCCCGTCGTAACAAATGGCCTGATCGGCAAAAGCCGGTCCGGCCATTTGTCTTTCAGAACAAGCGGATGCCGTTTCCCGTGTCGACATGGATTTTTCGGCGACAGCGGCGGCATCGACATTTGTGGTCAAAAATCGAACTTGTCTGATTTCATTGGCGGCGGCGACTTAATACATTGATCACTTCGATAACCGGGGTGAATCGATGGGCGAATCGATTTGGAATCCTTTGTTATACGGCTGGATTCAGAAACCAGGCCGTAGGTTCGTTACCGAATACGGGGCGCATCTTCGCGTGTTCACCCTATCGAGCCCAGAGCGATGAGCGGGCGGCCGATACCCCGTGTACGCGCTGCATTTCATGCACGCGACGGTTTTCCCTTGGGGGGCACGTATTTTCCTGCGGCCGGTGCCACTTGTTTACCGGTACTCATTTGCCCTGCAACGGGCCTTCGCCAGTCCTTTTATTATCCATTCGCGGATTGGCTGCGCGCAACGGGATATTCGGTATTCGTATTCGATTATCGGGGGATGGGGGCGTCGCTCGACGTGCGTCACGTTCGCCAGTCGCGTGCCCGCAAACAAGACTGGGGGCAGCTTGACATGCCCGCAGCGCTTGACTGGCTTCTTCGAGAAACCGGCGCGAGCGAAGCGCATCTGATCGGTCATAGTGCCGGCGCACAACTGGTCGGACTGATGCCGAATCACGCGTCGGTACGCTCGCTGTGTGCGATATCCGCTTCATCCGGATACGTCGGCAACATCCGGTGGCCGAATCGAATTGCCGCATTGTCGCTGGCAAATGTCTACGTCCCGGTTACCGCACGTCTGCTCGGCTATGTGCCTGCCCGGGTGCTCGGCTGGGGCGACGATCTGCCTGCACGCGTCGGGCTTCAGTGGGCCCGATGGTGTCGCCGCCCCGGATACGTAGCGAACGAGTTCGGGGTCGGCATTGCGCGTCATTACTACAACGAATTCTCCGCTCCCGTCACCGTAGTCGCAGCGACTGACGATCCGCTCGCGACGCCGGCCAATATCGAAGACTGGCTGCGATGGTTGCCGCGAGCCAGATGTCACGTCCATTTCATCAGCCCGGAAAAATGCGATGGCCGAGCAATCGGTCACGTCGGCATGTTCCGCCGCCAGCATGCGTCGCTGTGGCCGGAACTCACCAGAGGATTGCTAAGTTGACGCTCAGGCCCGCTTGCGTCCTCAAATCAGGAGACCACGATGGACGATTCAATCGACATGAAGATGCGCTTCAAAGCAGTCAGAAACGAAGCGAGGGAGACGCGCGCGTCGCTTTACCATCTCACCAATCGATGCAATTTGCGCTGCAAGGGGTGCTGGTTCTTCGAAAACGAATTCGACGTCGCGTCGGATGAGTTGAACGATACGTTGCATCTCGAGGCACGCGTGAAGGATGAGGCGGCGCGTGGGATCAACGCGCCATTGCTGATAGGCGGCGAGCCCGCGCTTTATCTGGACCGGATAAGCGTGTTCAGGAAATACATGCCGAAGGTGTCCGTTTCGACAAACGGGCTTCGACGAATTCCTTACGAGGGTTTCGAAGATGTCACCATTGCGGTCTCGGTGTTCGGTGGCGGCCCGCTCGATGACGAACTACGCGCGATCGGCCCGAACGGAAAGCGTTTCACTGGCTTGTTCGACAAGGCGTTGGCTAATTATCGCGACGACGAACGGGCAGGTTTCGTCTTTGCCGTGTCGATCGATGGAATGGCTTATATCGAAGAAACGGTGCGCAGGATCCGGGATAACGGAAATCGACTGCTGTTCAATTACTACAGTCCATACGATGTTGCCGGGCCGCTTCGGCGACGTGGTGAGGAGCAACTCCTGAACGTATTGCTCGAATTGAAGGCCAAATACCCTGAAACCGTGGCGAGCCATCCGTACTACCTGGCAGCACTCATGCGTGGGGAAACCGCCTGGGGAACATTCGGCTATGCCAGTTGCCCGAGTGTCAGCGAAGGTCATCCGCAGAATGCGGAACGGTTTGCCTCGGGGTGGCCCGCGTTGCCGAAATTCAACGCGTATCGCGCAGACCTGCATACGCTGGCGCGCTGCTGTACTTCAGGAGAATGCGCGAAGTGTCGCGACAGCCAGGCCGTGATGTCGTGGTTGCTGGTTAACGCCAGGCATGTGCTGCAGGAAGCCGATGGACTCAGGACATGGACGGAGGTCGCGGAGAGCTATTTCAGTCAGTTCGTCTGGTCAAGTTACCATCCGCGCAACCGCGTTGGGCGCACGCCGGATTGCGCGATGCAGTAATGCGATGCAGTTGCCGGAATTGAAAATCAAAAAGCCCGCAAAATGCGGGCTTTGTGCATGGGTATCGGAGCGAGGTTCAGACGTTGAACAGGAAGTTCATCACATCCCCGTCGTGCACGACGTATTCCTTCCCTTCCGCACGCATCTTCCCGGCTTCCTTCGCACCTTGTTCGCCCTTGTACGCGACGAAGTCGTCGAATGCGATCGTCTGCGCGCGAATGAAGCCGCGCTCGAAGTCCGTATGAATCACGCCGGCCGCTTGCGGCGCCGTGTCGCCGATGTGGATCGTCCACGCGCGCACTTCCTTCACGCCCGCGGTGAAGTAGGTCTGCAGGCCGAGCAGCTTGAAGCCCGCGCGGATCACGCGGTCGAGGCCCGGCTCTTCCATGCCCATGTCGGCGAGGAACGCTTCCTTGTCCGCATCGTCGAGATCGGCGATTTCCGCCTCGATCGCCGCGCACACCGCGACCACCGGCGAGTTCTCGCTTTCCGCGTACTTGCGCACCGCTTCGAGGTGCGGGTTGTTCTCGAAGCCGTCGTCCTTCACGTTCGCGACGTACATCGCCGGCTTCGCGGTGATCAGGCAGAACGGCTTGAGCAGCGCCTGCTCGTCGTCCGACAGATCGAGGCCGCGCACGGCCTTGCCCTGGTCGAGGTGCGCGCGCACCTTCTCGAGCACCGCGGCGAGCTTCACCGCTTCCTTGTCGTTGCCGGACTTCGCGGCCTTCGAGTAGCGCGTGAGCGCCTTCTCGACGGTGCCGAGGTCGGCGAGCGCGAGTTCGGTGTTGATCACTTCGATGTCGTCGATCGGGCTGACCTTGCCGGCGACGTGGATGACGTTGTCGTCCTCGAAGCAGCGCACGACGTGCGTGATCGCATCGGTTTCGCGGATGTTCGCGAGGAACTGGTTGCCGAGGCCTTCACCCTTGCTCGCGCCCGCGACGAGGCCCGCGATGTCGACGAATTCGACGACGGCCGGCACGATGCGCTCGGGGTTGATGATCTCGGCGAGCGCCTTCAGGCGCGTGTCAGGCACTTCGACGATGCCGACGTTCGGCTCGATCGTGCAGAACGGGTAGTTCTCGGCGGCGATGCCGGCCTTGGTCAGCGCATTGAACAGGGTGGACTTGCCGACGTTGGGCAAGCCGACGATGCCGCATTTGAGACTCATGGAATCCTTCGGACGGGTGGAGCGGCGCGGCCGGACAAGGCACGGCGGCGCGGGAAAATAGGGACGGCCGGCGCGCGGGGCGCGGCGGGCCGACGTTCAAAGGCGCTATTGTACCGTGCCGACGCCCCGGTTTCCGGCCTTCACCCGAACGCCCGATGCGACGGGCCGCCGCGCTGCCGGACCCGCCTGCGATTCTGCTGATTTCCCGCAAAGTCCGGCCGCGTAAGGGATTGGCCCCGCAGCTATAATGCCCGCCATGACTGCCCACCACACCTTCGACGTCGCCGTGGTCGGCGGCGGGCTCGTCGGCAAGACGGCCGCGCTCGCACTGACCCAGTCCGGCTACAAGACCGCCTTGCTCGCCCAGCCGGCCACGCCGCGCCCCGCCGATCTCGCGTTCGACACCCGCATCTACGCGCTGTCGTCCAGCTCGCAGGCATTGCTGGAGCGGCTGCGGGTCTGGCAGGCGCTCGACCATGGCCGGCTCGCGCCGGTGTACGACATGCGCGTGTACGGCGACGCGCACGCGGAGCTGCATTTCTCCGCGTACCAGGCCTCCGTGCCGCAACTGGCCTGGATCGCCGAATCGTCGCTGATCGAGACGTCGCTCGACGCGGCGCTGCGGTTCCAGCCGAACCTCACGTGGTTCGACGCGCGCGCGCAGGGCTTCGACGTGCGCGACGACGCGGCCGTGCTGACGCTGTCGTCGGGCAAGGTGCTCGAAGCGGACCTCGTGGTCGGCGCGGACGGCGCGCATTCGTGGGTGCGTTCTCAAATGGGGGCCAGGGTCGAGCGGCGCGATTACCGGCAGACGGGCGTCGTCGCGAACTTCAAGGCGTCGCTGCCACACCGCGAGACGGCCTGTCAGTGGTTTCACGAAGGCGAGATCATTGCGTTGCTGCCGCTGCCGGACGGTCACGTGTCGCTCGTATGGTCCGCGCACACCGCGCATGCGGACGAACTGCTCGCGCTCGATCCCGCGCAGCTCGCGGCGGAAGTCGAGCGCGTGTCGCACGGCCAGGTCGGCACGCTGGAATGCGTGACGCCGGCGGCCGGCTTCCCGCTCGCGCTGCAGACCGTCGACAAGCTGATCGCCCCGCGCGTCGCGCTCGTCGGCGATGCAGCGCACCTGATCCATCCGCTCGCGGGGCAGGGGATGAACCTCGGGCTGCGCGACGTCGCGGCACTCGGCGATGCGATCGCGAACAAGGAGAGCTTCCGCAACCTCGGCGATACGGTGCTGCTGCGCCGCTACGAGCGCTCGCGCCGCGAGGACATCCGCGCACTGATGGTCGCGACCGACGGGCTGCAGCGGCTGTTCGCGGTTCCGGGCTCGTTCGCGAAGGCGGTCCGCAACGCGGGCATGGCGTTCGTCGGCGCGCAACCGCTCGTGAAGCGCTGGCTCGTGTCGGCCGCGCTCGGCTGAGCGAACCTTCGCGCCCTCGGCCTGTCGGACTGGGCTCCGTTACGGCGTACACTGTGACGTGCACTCCGATTGAGCTGAAGGAACGACAGGATGAAAAAAACGATCCGCATCGCATCGCTGGCGCTGGCCGTCACGATGGCGACGCTCGGCTGTACCGCGCAGGCCGACCAGACCACCGACAAGCTGAAAGCCACGCTGCAAGCGCGTCTCGGCAACGACGCGCCGATCAAGAGCGTGTCGAAGTCGCCCGTCGCGGGCCTGTACGAAGTGAACCTCGGCACGCAGATCATCTATAGCGATGCAGCCGGCGACTACGTGCTGCTCGGCGATCTCGTCGACACCAAGACGCACAAGAACCTGACCGACGCGCGCCTGTCCGACCTCAACAAGATCGACTTCGCGAGCCTGCCGCTCGCGAACGCGATCAAGGTCGTCAAGGGCAACGGCGCCCGCAAGATCGCGGTGTTCTCCGATCCGAACTGCCCGTACTGCAAGCGCCTCGAGACGACGCTGCAGTCGGTCGACAACGTGACCGTCTACACGTTCCTGTATCCGGTGCTGTCGCCCGATTCGACCACGAAGTCGAAGGCGATCTGGTGCGCGACCGACCGCGCGAAATCCTGGGAGGGCTGGATGCTCGACCATCGCGTGCCGACCGGCGCCGGCGCCTGCGATACGACCGCGCTCGACAAGAACCTCGCGCTCGGCCGCGGGATGAACGTCACCGGCACGCCGACGATCTTCCTGCCCGACGGCCGCCGCCTGCCGGGCGCGGTGTCGGCCGACCAGCTGAACCAGGCGCTCGCGTCGAGCAAGTAACCGGCGACACGCCGAGCCGCAAGGCCCGGCCAGCGAGGGGCGCCCGCGATCTCTGCCGGCGCCTCTCTTCGTTTCCGCCGCCGTATTCCGTCTGATTCCCCGTCCGATTTTCGACCGATTGCCACGATGACCCAGCCGATCCGCTATTCGATTGCCCCGAAAGATCTTGCCGCGCACCTGTTCGAAGTGACGGTGACGGTCACCGATCCCGATCCCGAAGGCCAGCGCTTCTCGCTGCCGGTATGGATTCCGGGCAGCTACCTCGTGCGCGAGTTCGCGCGCAACATCGTGACGCTCGCCGCGTTCAACGACGCGGGCCGCAAGGTGCGGATCGCGAAAACCGACAAGAACACGTGGCAGGCCGCGCCGGTGAACGGCGCGCTGACGTTGCGCTATGACGTGTACGCATGGGACCTGTCGGTCCGCTCCGCGTATCTCGACGACTCGGGCGGCTTCTTCAACGCCACGGCCGTGTTCCTGTGCGCCGCCGGCCGCGAGGATGCGCCATGCGAGGTCGACATCGCGAAACCGGCGGGCCCGGCGTTTCGCACGTGGCGCGTCGGCACGTCGCTGCCCGAGGCACGCGGGACCAGGCGCTACGGGTTCGGCGCGTATCGCGCAGCGAACTACGACGAGCTCGCCGACCATCCGGTGACGATCGGCGAATTCGCGCTGGCGACGTTCGACGCGCACGGTGTGCCGCACGACATCGTGATCGCCGGGCGTGTGACGCAGCTCGACATGGAGCGGCTGCGTACCGACCTGAAGCGCGTGTGCGAAGCGCAGATCGCGCTGTTCGAACCGAAATCGAAGCAGGCGCCGATGGACCGCTACGTGTTCATGACGCTCGCGGTCAGCGACGGCTACGGCGGCCTCGAGCACCGTGCGTCGACCGCGCTGATCTGCAACCGCACCGACCTGCCGGTGAAGGGCCGGCCGGAAACGACGGAAGGCTATCGCACGTACCTCGGCCTTTGCAGCCACGAGTATTTCCATACGTGGAACGTGAAGCGCATCAAACCGGCCGCGTTCGTGCCGTACGACCTCGCGCGCGAAAACTACACGTCGCTGCTGTGGCTGTTCGAAGGCTTCACGTCGTATTACGACGACCTGATGCTGGTTCGCAGCGGACTGATGTCGCAGGACGAATATTTCGCGGCGCTCGGCCGTACCGTCGGCGGCGTGCTGCGCGGTACGGGGCGCCTGAAGCAGAGCGTCGCGGACAGCTCGTTCGACGCGTGGATCAAGTACTACCGTCAGGACGAGAACGCGACCAACGCGATCGTCAGCTATTACACGAAGGGTTCGCTCGTCGCGCTTGCGTTCGATCTCGCGATTCGCGCGCAGACGCGCAACCGCAAGTCGCTCGACGACGTGATGCGTCTGCTGTGGCAACGCTACGGCCGCGAGTTCTATCGCGGCAAGCAGGCGGGTGTCGAGGAAAACGAGGTCGAGACGCTGATCGAGGAAGCGACGGGCGTCGCGCTCGGCCGGCTGTTCGCCGACGCCGTGCACGGCACGCGCGACCTGCCGCTCGCCGACCTGCTGGCGCCGTTCGGCGTGACGCTCACGCCGGAGGTTGCAGCGGGTGCGACCGCGAAGCCGACCATCGGCGCGCGGCTGCGCGGCGGCGCGGACTGCACGCTGGCGGCGGTCTACGAAGGCGGCGGCGCGCATCGCGCGGGGCTGTCGGCGGGCGACACGCTGATCGCGCTCGACGGGCTGCGCGTCACCGGCACGAACCTCGACATGCTGCTCGCGCGTTACCGGCCGGGCGACAAGGTCGAGGTGCACGTATTCCGCCGCGACGAGCTGCGGACCGCGAAACTGAAACTGGACGGGCCGGAAATCGCGCGCTACCGGCTCGCGGCCGCCGCGAAACCGGCTGCCGCGCAGAAGGCCCGCGAAGCCTGGCTGAAGGGCTGAGCATGCACGGGCGGGTTTCGGGGCGCGATCATGGATTGTTCTGTTGCTGCAACAATCCGTCGCCCTGAACCCGCTTTTTCGCGGCCATGCGGCCACGCACAATGGCGTCACTCGCGCTACCGAAGCGCAACCAAACCGGAGCCTGACATGACGACCATTCTGCAAATCAATTCCGCGGCGCGCTCGCAAGGTGCGCAATCCACGCTGCTGGCCAACGAACTGACGGCAAAGCTGCAACAATCGAACCCCGGTTCGAAGGTCGTGGTTCGCGACCTGCTGGCCGACGCGCTGCCGCACCTCGACGAATCGGTGCTCGGCGCATTCTTCACGCCGGCCGACCAGCGCAGCGCGGAACAGAATGCGATCGTCGCGAAGAGCGATGCGCTGATCGCCGAACTGCAGGCGGCCGACATCGTCGTGATCGGCGCACCGATGTACAACTTCGGCGTGTCGTCGCAACTGAAGACGTATTTCGACTGGATCGCCCGCGCAGGCGTCACGTTCCGCTACACCGAGAACGGTCCGGAAGGCCTGATCAAGGGCAAGAAGGTTCACGTGGTGACGGCCCGCGGCGGCAAGTACCTGGGTACGCCGAACGACAGCCAGACGCCGTACCTGCGCTCGTTCCTCGGCTTCATCGGCCTGACCGACGTGAACTTCATCCACGCTGAAGGCCTGAACCTCGGGCCGGATGCGCAGAGCGCCGCGCTCGCCAGCGCACGCGAAGCGATCGCTGCCGTCTGAGGCCGACGCGGGTGCGCCGCACCCGCTGCGTCCGACGGATGAAAAAAACGCCGCGTCCCGAAAGGGGCGCGGCGTTTTTGCTTGATGCGGACGAACGCGAAACGTGAAGCGCTAACCGCGCAACGCGGTTACGCAAGCGTTTCGGCCACCTCCGGCAGGCGCCAGTCGATCGGCGCGCGTCCCGCGTCGACCAGATAGTCGTTCGCGAGCGCGAAGTGGCGGCAACCGAGGAAACCGCGGTGAGCGGACAGCGGCGACGGATGCGGCGCCTCGAGCACGCAGTGCGCGCTCGCATCGAACAGCGCGCGCTTGGCCTGCGCATGCGCGCCCCACAGCATGAACACGAGGCCGCGATGGCGGTTGGCGAGTTCGCGGATCAGCGTGTCCGTGCATTGCTCCCAGCCGCGCTTCGCGTGGCTCGCGGCCGCACCGCGCTCGACCGTCAGCACGGTGTTGAGCAGCAGCACGCCCTGGCGCGCCCAGGTATCGAGGCAGCCGTGACGCGGCGTGTCGTGGCCGAAATTCGCGGCGATCTCCTTGAAGATGTTGCGCAGCGACGGCGGCGTGCGCACGGCCGGCGGCACCGAGAACGCGAGGCCGTGCGCCTGCGGCGTGCCGCGGTCGTCGCCGTGGTACGGGTCCTGGCCGAGGATCACGATCTTCACGTCGTCCGGGCTCGTCAGGCGCAGCGCGCGGAACACGTCGGTCGGGTAGACCGTCTTGCCGGCCGCGCGTTCGTCGTCGACGAAGCGGCACAGCGGCGCATACGCGTCGCTGTCGGTGAAGGGTTTCAGCACGTCGCGCCAGACGGCCGGCAGCGCGTCGAATTGCGCGGCGAGGTGCGGGACATCCGCGACAACAGGGGCGGCGGGAGTGCCGGGAGCGTCGGCGGCAGCGGGCTGCGGCGCGGCGGAAACCGGCGCGGCGGAAACCGGCGCGGCGGCCGCGGCCTTCTTTGCGGGCTTGCGCCCGGCTGCGGCCGGCGCAGGCGCCGGGGCGGGAACATCGTCCTGCGCCGTTTCCGGCACGGGATCATCGAACAGCGACGCCTGCTGCGGCGTGCGGAAAGTCTTGCGGGTTGCCATGCGTGATGCGGGTTTATTGCGCGCGCAGCCGGTAGCCGCGTTGCGCCTTGCTGATGTTTTCGGGGGCGAGGCCCGGCAGCGCTTGCTGCAGTTCGGCGGCGAGTGTCGCGAGCGCCGCTTCCGGGCCGTCGATCAGTTCGAGTTCGATTTCGCTGATCGGTTCGCGGCGCGTATCGTGTTCCGCCTGGACGACGATCTCGCCGACGTCCACCGCGGCCTCGACGGTTGCGCCGCCGATTGCGATGCGCCACAGCGTACGCGAAAAATCCGTCCGGAACAGCGCGTGCAGCGCGGGCGCCGCATCGCGCAGCGCGCCGGCAGCCTCCGGCACGTCGCACGCGGTGACGAGCGCGTCGATTTCGAGCGCATCGCCGGCGACGGGCAATTCCCATTCATGGCGGCGATGCAGGCCGGCTTCCGCGCTGCCGACCGTCTTGAAGGTCTGCAGCCAGCCGTGCGGCGTGCGGCGCACGCGCACCGCGCTCTTCGAGCGCGCCAGCGCGAGGTCGGGCGTGTCGTAGTAGACGTTCGCCAGCGCGATCACGTTACCGGTTTCGCCGGTCAGCGTCTCGAAAAAGCGCCGCGCCGCATCGGCCTGGCCGGCCGGCAGCGCGAGCTTGATTTCCTTTTCGATCGCCATCAGAAGAACATCCGCGCCAGTTCCTCGCCCGGCTGGTCGGCGCGCATGAACGCTTCGCCGACGAGGAACGCGTTCACGTTCGCCGCGCGCATCGTGTCGACGTCGGTGCGCGACAGGATGCCCGACTCGGTCACGACCATGCGGTCCGGCGGAATCATGTCGAGCATGTCGAGCGTGGTCTGGATCGTCGTCTCGAACGTGCGCAGGTTGCGGTTGTTGATGCCGAGCAGCGGCGTCTTCAGCGTCAGCGCCTGTTCCATCTCGTCGCGGTCGTGAACTTCGACCAGCACCGCGAGGCCGAGCGAGTGCGCGTACGCCTCGAGGTCCTGCATCAGCGGCGTGTCGAGCGCGGCCGCGATCAGCAGGATCGCGTCGGCGCCCATCGCGCGCGCCTCGAGGATCTGGTACGCGTCGACGATGAAGTCCTTGCGCAGCACCGGCAGCGTGCACGCCGCACGCGCTTCCTCGAGATAGCGGACGCTGCCCTGGAAGAATTGCTCGTCGGTCAGCACCGACAGGCACGCCGCGCCGTGGGCCGCATACGAGCGCGCGATGTCGGCCGGCACGAAATGCTCGCGCAGCACGCCCTTCGACGGGCTCGCCTTCTTCACTTCGGCGATTACCGCCGCATGGCCCGCTGCCTGCTTCGCGCGCAGTGCGCCGACGAAGTCGCGCAGGTCGCGCGCCGATGCGTCCAGTTTCAGTGCCTCGAGCGGCGTGCTGCGCATGGCCGCCGCGACTTCTTCGCGCTTGACGGCGATGATTCGGTCGAGAATGTCGCTCATGTGGGTTCCTGCTTGATTCGTAAAGGGAGTCAGCGCTTGAACTGCTGCGTGAAGCGCACGAGTTCGTCGACCTTCGCGCGTGCCTTGCCGCTCGCGATCGCTTCGCGGGCGAGCTGGATGCCGTCGGCGATCGATTCGGCGATATTGGCTGCATAGAGCGCGGTGCCGGCGTTCAGCGTGACGATCTCGCGTGCGACGCCCGGCTGGTTGTCCAGCGCGCCGAGCAGCATCGTGCGCGATTCCTCGGCATTTTCCACCTTCAGCGTGCGGTTCGATACCATCTGCAGGCCGAAGTCCTCCGGATGGATCTCGTATTCGTGCACCTTGCCGTCGCGCAATTCGCCGACGAGCGTCGCGGCGCCCAGCGATACTTCATCCATCCCGTCCTTGCCGTACACGACCAGCACGTGCTGCGCACCGAGGCGCTGCATCACGCGCACCTGGATGCCGACGAGGTCGGGGTGGAACACGCCCATCAGCTGGTTCGGCGCGCCGGCCGGATTGGTCAGCGGGCCGAGAATGTTGAAGATCGTCCGCACGCCGAGCTCGCGGCGCACGGCCGCGATGTTCTTCATCGCCGGATGATGGTTCGGCGCGAACATGAAGCCCATGCCGGTTTCGGCGATCGATGCGGCAACCTGGTCGGGCTGCAGGTCGATGTTCACGCCGAGCGCCTCGAGCACGTCGGCGCTGCCGGACTTGCTCGACACGCCGCGGTTGCCGTGCTTCGCGACCTTCGCGCCGGCCGCCGCCGTGATGAACATCGACGCGGTCGAGATGTTGAACGTGTGCGCGCCGTCGCCGCCCGTGCCGACGATGTCGACGAAGTTCGAGTTGTCCTGCACTTCGACGTGGTTCGCGAATTCGCGCATCACGGTCGCGGCGGCGGCGATCTCGCCGATCGTCTCCTTCTTCACGCGCAGCCCGGTGATGATCGCGGCCGCCATCACGGGCGACATGTCGCCGCGCATGATGAGCCGCATCAGGTGCAGCATTTCGTCGTGGAAGATCTCGCGGTGCTCGATCGTGCGTTGCAGCGCTTCCTGCGGGGTAATCGTCATCGTGCGTCTCCCGTCAGGCTGCCGGTGCGGCCGCGCGGGCCGCTGCGCGATTCTGCTTCAGGAAATTCTCGAGCAGCGCATGGCCGTGCTCGGAGAGGATCGATTCCGGGTGGAACTGCACGCCTTCGACCGGCAGCGTCTTGTGGCGCACGCCCATGATCTCGCCGTCGTCGGTCCATGCGGACACCTCGAGGCAGTCGGGCAGCGATTCGCGTTCGATCGCGAGCGAGTGGTAGCGCGTGACGTCGAAATGCTTCGGCAGGTCGGCGAACACGCCGCGGCAATCGGTTTCGATCCGGCTCACCTTGCCGTGCATGATGGTCTTCGCGCGCACGACGCGGCCGCCGAACGCTTCGCCGATCGCCTGATGGCCGAGGCAGACGCCGAGGATCGGCTTCTTGCCCGCGAATTCGCGCAGCACGTCGAGCGTGATGCCCGCGTGCTGCGGGTTGCTCGGGCCGGGCGACAGGCAGATGGCGGCGGGGTTCAGGCGCGCGATGTCGTCGAGCGTGATTTCGTCGTTGCGATAGGTGTGCACGTCCTCGCCCAGTTCGCCGAAGTACTGGACCAGGTTGTAGGTGAACGAATCGTAGTTGTCGATCATGAGCAGCATGGTCAGTCTCCGGTCAGAAGTCGCTATCGAGGCCGTCCTGGACCTGTTCGGCCGCACGCAGCACCGCGCGCGCCTTGTTCTCGGTCTCTTGCCATTCGGATTCGGGCACCGAGTCCGCGACGACGCCGGCCGCCGCTTGCACGTACAGGTTGCCGTTGTGGATCAGGCCCGTGCGGATTGCGATCGCGAGATCCATCTCGCCCGAGAACGACAGGTAGCCGACGGCGCCGCCGTACAGCCCGCGCTTGATCGGCTCGAGCTCGTCGATCAGTTCCATCGCGCGCACCTTCGGCGCGCCGGACAGCGTGCCGGCCGGGAACGTCGCGCGCAGCACGTCGTAGTTCGTCATGCCGGGCTTCAGCTTGCCTTCGACCGAGCTGACGATGTGCTGCACGTGCGAGTACTTCTCGATCACCATCTTGTCGGTCACCTGCACCGAGCCGATTTCCGCGATGCGGCCGACGTCGTTGCGCGCGAGGTCGATCAGCATCACGTGCTCGGCGATTTCCTTCGGATCGTTCAGCAGTTCGGTCGCGAGTTCCGCATCGCGCTCGGGCGTGTTGCCGCGCGGACGCGTGCCGGCGAGCGGACGGATCGTGACGATCTGGTCTTCGCCGCGCTTTTCCTGGCGCACCAGGATTTCCGGCGACGCGCCGACCACGTGGAAATCGCCGAAGTTGTAGTAGTACATGTACGGCGACGGATTCAGCGAACGCAGCGCGCGATACAGCGACAGCGGATTGTCGCGATACGGCTTCGTCAGACGCTGGCCGACCTGGATCTGCATCAGTTCGCCGGCCGCGATGTATTCCTTCGCCTGGCGCACGGCGGCCAGATAGTCTTCCTTCTTGAACTCGCGGAACGTCTCGGTGCGCACACTCGCCGACGTGACGGGCGGCTGCACGGTCGTGCGCAGGCGCTGCTTCAGTTCGCGCAGGCGCTGCTTGGCCTTCGTATAGGCTTCCGGCTGGGCCGGGTCCGCATAGATGATCAGATAGAGCTTGCCGGCGAGGTTGTCGATCACCGCGACTTCTTCGGTGAGCAGCAGCTGGATGTCGGGCAGGCCGAGATCGTCGCGCGGCGCGGTGTTCGCGAGTTTCTTCTCGATGTAGCGCACCGCGTCGTAACCGAAATAGCCGGCGAGGCCGCCGCAGAAGCGCGGCAGGCCCGGGCGCTGCGCCACCTTGAAGCGCGCCTGGAACGACTCGATGAATTCGAACGGGTCGCCGTCGTGCGTCTCGACGACCTGGCCGTCGCGCACCACCTCGGACACGCCGTTGCGGGTGCGCACCAGCGTGCGGGCGGGCAGGCCGATGAACGAATAGCGGCCGAAGCGTTCGCCGCCGACCACCGACTCGAGCAGGAACGAGTTGGCGCCCGCGCGCTCAGGCTGGGCCAGCTTCAGGTAGAGGGACAGCGGCGTTTCGAGGTCGGCGAGCGCTTCCGCGATCAGCGGGATGCGGTTGTAGCCTTCGTTCGCAAGCGATTGGAATTCGAGTTCGGTCATGTTCCGGTCCTGTTCGGGACGAGCGGCGGCGTGCGCCAGGGATCACTTGACGCTGCGCGGGCTGCCGTCGGCGAAAGGGCGGTCGATCGAGAAGTGCCTGTTGCCGGCCGGCACGCCGGGCGTGAACGTCGCGAGCCTGCGGCCGGTCCTGAACGCAAGCGTTCGGACGCGGTAGAACTCGAGGTGGTGCGACGATCGGCGCGCGGCTGCGCAGCGAGATAAAAAACGGCGCTGAAGACGTGCCTCAGCGTACCTCATCGAAGAGGTTAGCGCGACCAGCGACGCCAGGGCCAGGCTCCCCGGTCGATGCTGCTCAGACTCCGTTTTTTATTCAGAAACATGCGGATGGAAGAAATAATCAGAGGGTTGGCCGGCCGGCGTTGTGCGCGGTGATCGCGCGGGCTGCGACCAGCAACGAATCGACTATACCATCCGAATTTATCGTTTGTATAGCTTTGCCGTGGTTGTAGCCGTATGGCACCGTCAGCGTCGCCATGCCGGCCGCGCGGCCCGCCAGCGCGTCGTTTTCCGAGTCGCCGATCGCGACCGCTGCGTCCGGCGCGACGCCGAGCGCTTCGCACGCCGTCAGCATCGGCAGCGGATCGGGCTTCTTGCGCGCGACGCTGTCGCCGCCGAGCACGATGCCGAAGTGATCGATCAGCCCGTATTGCTCGAGCAGCTCGACCGCGAAGCGGTGCGGCTTGTTCGTCACGCATGCGAGCCGGATGCCGGCCGTGCGCAACGCATCGAGGCCGGTTGCGACGTCCGGATAGAGACGCGTGTGGCGGCCGTTGATCTTCGCGTACTCGGTCTGGTAGATCGCGAGCGCGTCGTCGAAGCGCGCGTGCGCTTCGTCGGGCGTGAAGCGCGGCTTCAGCACGCTCTGGATCAGATGCTCGGAGCCCTTGCCGACGTAGCCGATCACCTCGTCGCGCGACGTGGCCGGCGCGCCGAGCTGCGCGAGCATTCCGTTCAGCCCGGCCGTGAAATCGTCGGCCGTGTCGACCATCGTGCCGTCGAGGTCGATCAATGCCGCGTCGATGCGCGGCGTCGCGAAACGGACCGCGCCGTCGGCTGCGGCCCCGGCCAGCGAGGAATCGGCCACGGCGTCAGCTCCGCGCGACGGTGGCGAGCGCGGCACGCATCTCGTCGATCACCGTGCGGTAGTCGGGCTTGCCGAAGATCGCCGAACCCGCGACGAAGGTGTCCGCGCCGGCCGCCGCGATTTCCGCGATGTTGTCGGCCTTCACGCCGCCGTCGACCTCGAGCAGGATCTCGCGGCCGGTGCGCTCGGTGTACGCGTCGATGCGGGCGCGCGCTTCGCGCAGCTTGTTCAGCGTTTCCGGAATGAACGACTGGCCGCCGAAGCCCGGGTTCACCGACATCAGCAGCACGAAGTCGAGGCGATCCATCACGTGATCGAGATAGTTCAACGGCGTGGCCGGGTTGAACACGAGGCCGGCCTTGCAGCCGTGATCGCGGATCAGCGACAGCGTACGATCGATGTGGTCCGAGCCTTCCGGGTGGAAGCTGATCAGGTTCGCGCCGGCTTTCGCGAAATCGGGCACGATCCGGTCGACCGGGCGCACCATCAGGTGCACGTCGATCGGCACCTGCACGTGCGGGCGGATCGCCTCGCAGACGAGCGGGCCGATCGTGAGGTTCGGCACATAATGGTTGTCCATCACGTCGAAATGAATCCAGTCGGCGCCGGCGGCGACCACGTTGCGGACTTCTTCGCCGAGCCGTGCAAAGTCGGCCGACAGGATGCTGGGAGCGATGCGGAATTGAGTCATGACAGGGGAGCGGGGACGCTGCGGCGCAAAACCGCCATTCTACCGTCCGGCGACCCGGTGCGCGGCGACGGGCCGTGCGGATGCGGCCCGATTCCGCATAGAATGCCGAACCAGTGCGGCGCGCCCGCGGCCCTGCCGCTCGAGTCGGTGCGGCGGTTACCTACAGCGGAAACATCATGAGTCAGTATCAGTTCACCGTTTCGGTGAAAACCAGCTACTTGCCGGAACAATCCGACCCCGATCGGCGTCAATACGCATTCGCGTACACGCTGACCATCCGCAATACCGGGCAGGTCGCGGCCCAGCTGATCGCGCGTCACTGGATCATCACGGACAGCGAAAACCACGTGCAGGAAGTGAAGGGGCTCGGCGTCGTCGGGCACCAGCCGCTGCTGCAGCCGGGCGAACAGTTCGAATACACGAGCTGGGCCGTGATCGCGACGCCGGTCGGCACGATGCGCGGCGCGTACTTTTGCGTGGCGGAGGACGGCGAGCGGTTCGACGCGCCGGTCGACGAGTTTGCGCTGCACATGCCGCGCACGCTGCATTGAGCGTGCGGGCGCTGGTCAGCGCGGCTGGCGGTCGTTGCCGCGGGCGTGCTTCTTCCTGCCCGACGACGTCCACACGACGATGAAGATCAGCAGGGCAAGCGCTACGAAAGCCTCGAGCGCGAAGATGAGCATCGGATATTGGTCGAGAAAATCTGACATGGCGGTTTCCATCAAGAACGGACATTGTATGTGGTTTGGGCCGCGGGCGGCCGGCTGGGTTGCGGCGGTCGCGACGGCGGCGCTGCTTGCCGCGTGCGGCGGCGCGCCGACGCGCACGTCGACGCTCAAGCCGCCGACCGGTGCGGCGATCGTGCCGGGGCAGGTCGCCGCGAAGCGGCTGACGCCGGTCGCATGGCAACAGGTGCCGGGGTGGCAGGACGATTCGCTGATCGGCGCGACGGCCGCGCTGCGGCAGAACTGCGCGCGGCTTGCGCGGCAGCCGGCGTGGCAGCGCGCCTGCGCGGCCGCCGATCGCCTCGACGAACTCGACGTCAGCAGCGCGCGTACCTTCTTCGAAACGTATTTCACGCCGTTTCAGCTGGCGAACACCGACGGCACGCTCGACGGGCTCGTGACCGGCTATTACGAGCCGCTGCTGCATGGCTCCCGCGTGCGTCGCGGTCCTTACCAGTACGCGCTGTACCGCTGGCCGGCCGGCTATCGCGCCGGTGCCGCGCTGCCCGCTCGCGCGCAGCTCGAGCGCGCCGGCATCCTGAACGGCAACGAACTCGTGTGGGTCGACGATCCGATCGAGGCGTTCTTCCTGCAGGTGCAGGGCTCGGGACGCGTGCTGCTCGACGACGGTTCGGTGATGCGGGTGGGTTTCGGCGGCACCAACAACCAGCCGTATCGCTCGATCGGCAAGTGGCTGCTCGATCGCGGCGAGCTGACGCCCGCCCAGGCGACGATGCAGGGCATCAAGGCGTGGGCGAAGGCGAACCCGACTCGCGTGGATGCGTTGCTCGACACGAATCCGCGATTCGTGTTCTTCCGCGACATGCCGACGAAGGAAGATGCACCGCACGGCGGGGCGGACGGCCCGATCGGTGCGCTCGGCGTGCCGCTCACGGCGGAGCGTTCGATCGCGGTCGATCCGTCGTCGATCCCGCTCGGCACGCCGGTGTTCCTGCAGACCACGCGTCCGCTGACGAATACGCCGATGAACCGGCTCGTGTTCGCGCAGGACACGGGTTCCGCGATCAAGGGCGGCGTGCGGGCCGACTATTTCTGGGGGCTCGGCGACGACGCCGGCGACCAGGCCGGACGGATGAAGCAGATCGGCCGGATGTGGCTGCTGTTCCCGAATTCGTGATCCGCGGTGACGCCGGCACGCACGTGTAGCCGGCGCATCGAGACGAGGCAGCCCGACCGGTTTTGGCCGGTCGGGCTGTTTTTTCGAGGGCCGCGCATGATCGCTATTCCGGAGCGCCCTCGTGCCGTAGCCGGTATCAGCCCTTGCGCTTGTCGATGACGCGTCGCGCCTTGCCGACCGAGCGCTCGATTCCGTTCACGGGCAATACGTTGATGACAGCCGTCACGCCGATCAGCGACTTGATGTCGTGTGCGAGCGCCTGTCTGGCCGCGTGGATCGCGGCCGTGTCGGGGGCGGTTTCGGGACACGGCTCGACGTTGAGCGTCAGCACGTCGAGCGGACCTTCCTTCGTCAGCACGATCTGATAGTGCGGTGCCAGCGCGCGCTGCTTCAGCAGCTGTTCCTCGATCTGCGTCGGGAAGACGTTGACGCCCCGCACGATCATCATGTCGTCCGAGCGCCCGGTGATCTTTTCCATCCGGCGCATCGTGCGCGCGGTGCCTGGCAGCAGGCGCGTGAGGTCGCGGGTGCGATAGCGGATGATCGGCAGCGCTTCCTTGGTCAGCGACGTGAAGACGAGCTCGCCGAGTTCGCCGTCCGGCAGCACTTCGCCGGTTTCGGGGTCGATGATTTCCGGGTAGAAGTAGTCTTCCCAGATGGTCGGGCCGTCCTTGGTCTCGACGCATTCCGACGCGACGCCCGGGCCCATCACTTCGGACAGCCCATAGATGTCGACCGCGTCGATGCCCATCCGCTGCTCGATGGCCACGCGCATGTCGTTCGTCCACGGTTCCGCGCCGAAGATGCCGATGCGCAGCGAACTCTGCGCGGGATCGAGACCCTGGCGCTCGATCTCGTCGGCGATCGACAGCATGTAGCTTGGCGTCACCATGATGATGTCGGGCCGGAAATCCTGGATCAGCTGCACCTGCTTCTCGGTCTGGCCGCCGCCGAACGGGATTACGGTGAGCCCTGCGCGTTCGGCGCCGTAGTGTGCGCCGAGCCCGCCGGTGAACAAACCGTAGCCGTAGCTGACATGAACCTTGTCGCCGCGCCGCGCGCCGGCTGCGCGGATCGAGCGCGCGACGAGATTCGCCCACGTATCGATGTCGCGTGCCGTATAGCCGACGACGGTCGGCTTGCCGGTCGTGCCCGACGACGCGTGAATGCGCGAGATCTGGTCCTGAGGCACCGCGAACATGCCGAACGGGTAGCTGTCGCGCAGGTCGCTCTTGGTCGTGAACGGGAAGCGCGACAGATCCGTGAGTGTCTTCAGGTCGTCGGGATGCACGCCCGCTTCGTCGAATTTGCGGCGATAGACGGGGGAGTGCTCATACGCATGCCGGAGCGACCATTTCAGGCGTTCGAGCTGTAACGCGGTCAGCTCGTCGCGTGAAGCGGTCTCGATCGGCTCGAGCGGTAGCGGGGTAGTCATGCCTGTCTCCAGTGATTGTTATGAGCGAGCCGTGGACGTCAGCGGTCTTCCGGGAGGACCGTGCCCTTGATCTGGGCCGATTTGCCGCGAAACATCGCGACCGTTTCGCCTGTCTGGTTCGTGACGCGGATGTCGTAGACGCCATGCCGGCCGCTGCGTGTCTGCTCGATCGCCTCGGCCGTCAGCAGGTCGTTGCCGTAGACGGGGCGCAGGTATTCGATCGAGCAGCCCGCGGCAACGGTATTCAGGTTGTACGAGTTGCACGCGAACGCGAACGTCGAATCGGCGAGCGTGAAGATGATGCCGCCGTGGCAGGTCTGGTGCCCGTTCAGGAATTCCGGCCGTACGCGCATCTGCAGGCGTGCGTAGCCGGCGCGCACTTCGGCGATTTCCATGCCGAACGCGCGGCTGCAGGCGTCCGCGTCGTACATGGCCCGTGCTGTCGCACGGGCGAGCGCATCGGGGTCGAGCGTGTCGGTGGAGGTGGTCATGTCAACGTCCCTCGAACCGCGGCGCGCGCTTCTCGATGAACGCCTTCACGCCTTCCGCGTAGTCGTACGACTGGCCGAGCTTGCGCTGCAGGTCACGCTCGAGGTCGAGCTGCTGGTCGAGCGTATTCGTGACGCTGTCGCGCATCGACTGCTTGATCGACGCGATCGCGAGCGTCGGTTGCTGCGCGAGCTGGTTGGCAACTTGACGGGCCGACGCGGCGAGCGCATCGTCGTCGACCGCGCGCCAGATCAAGCCCCATTGTTCGGCCTGTTCGGCGCCGAGCTTGTCGCCGGTCAGGGCGAGCCCCAGCGCGCGTGCCATGCCGACGCGTTGCGGCAGGAACCATGTGCCGCCCGAATCGGGCACGAGCCCGATCTTGACGAAGGCCTGGATGAAACTGCTCGAGCGCGCGGCGAACACGATGTCGCAGGCGAGCGCGAGATTCGCGCCGGCGCCGGCCGCCGTGCCGTTGACGGCGGCGATCACCGGAATCGGCATGCGTTGCAGGCGGCGGATCAGTGGATTGAAATGCTCGTCGATCAGCGTGCCGAGGTCGGTGGACGCGCCCGGCGTGAAGTCGAGGTCGGCCAGGTCCTGGCCTGCGCAGAAGCCGCGCCCCGCACCCGTCAGGATCAGCGCACGCGCGCCGGCCGTCTCGACTTCATCGAGTGCCGACTGCAGTTCGCGGTGCATTGCCCGCGTGAAGCTGTTCAGCTTGTCCGGACGGTTGAGGGTGATCGTGGCCACGTGGGCAGCCTGATCGATATCCAGCTGGATCGCCTGATATGACATGCAGTGTCTCCTTCATGACTTCGTTATAGGCGCGCGGTGCGTCGGTTACACGCGTTCGATGGCGATCGCGATGCCCTGGCCGACGCCGATGCACATCGTACAGAGCGCAAAGCGGCCGCCCGTACGCTCGAGTTGATGAAGTGCCGTGGTCACGAGCCGGGCGCCCGATGCACCGAGCGGGTGGCCGAGCGCGATCGCGCCGCCGTTCGGGTTCACGCGCGGATCGTCGTCGGCGACGCCGAGCATGCGCAGCACCGCGAGACCCTGCGACGCGAATGCCTCGTTCAGCTCGATCACGTCGAACTGGTCGATCGTCATCCCGAGCTGGCGCAACAGTTTCTGCGCGGCCGGCGCCGGGCCGATGCCCATCACGCGCGGCTCGACGCCGGCGGTCGCCATGCCGACGACGCGCGCACGGCGGCGCAGCGCGTATTGATCGGCGGCTTCCGCGTTGGCGAGCAGCAGTGCGCATGCGCCGTCGTTGACGCCCGACGCGTTGCCGGCCGTCACCGAGCCGTCCGGGCGCACGACGCCCTTCAGCTTCGCGAGCGCTTCGAGCGACGTTTCGCGCGGATGCTCGTCGACGGCTACGACGAGCGCGTCGCCTTTCTTCTGCGGAATCGTCACCGGGACGATTTCCTCGGCGAGCGTGCCGTCCCGCTGCGCGCGCGCGGCTTTCTGCTGGCTGCGCACCGCGAACAGGTCCTGGTCGGCGCGGCTGATGTCGTAGTCGACCGCGACGTTTTCGGCCGTCTCCGGCATCGAATCGACGCCGTATTGCTGTTTCATCAGCGGATTGACGAAACGCCAGCCGATCGTCGTGTCGAAAATGGCGGCCTGGCGCGCAAACGCGCTGGCGGCCTTGCCCATCACGAACGGCGCGCGCGTCATGCTTTCGACGCCGCCCGCGATCATCAAGCGCGCCTCGCCCGCCTTGATCGCGCGCGCGGCGGTGCCGACGGCGTCCATGCCCGAGCCGCACAGCCGGTTCAGCGTCGTGCCCGGCACGGCGGTCGGCAGGCCCGCAAGCAGCGCGGACATGCGCGCGACGTTGCGGTTGTCCTCGCCGGCCTGGTTCGCGCAGCCGTAGATCACGTCGTCGATGGCCGACCAGTCGACGTTGCGGTTGCGTTCGATCAGCGCCTTGAGCGGCACCGCGCCGAGATCGTCGGCACGAACGTCTTTCAGGGCGCCGCCGTAGCGGCCGATGGGGGTGCGAATCGCGTCGCAGATGTAGGCGTCGGTCATGGGTGTGTCGATGTGCAACGAACCCGCCGGTTGACGGATTCGTTCATGGTAGAGAACGTGGCGGCGTTTGCACGTCGGCCATTCGGGTTATGCCGTCTGGCCGGCTTCCGCAGGCACTGCCTTCGGCGCAACATGGACGCGGCTTTGCACCACGCGGAACCGATTGGCGACGAACGCCGGGTCGGCCAGCGCCGCGTTGGCGGCCGGGTTCGCGCCGGTGCCGTGGAAGTCGGAGAAGGCGGCCGACTGGTTGACGAACACGCCGCCCGTCAGGTTGATCGACAGCGCGACGCCGCCACGCACCGCCGCATCGTGCGCAGCGTCGAGGACCTTGTCGTCGGTGCTGTAGACGGACAGCGTCAATGCGCCATGTTCCGCGGCGATTTCGCCGGCGAGATCGAGCGACTGCGCGGTCGAGTCGGTCGCGATCACGAACGAGATCGGGCCGAACCATTCCTGCGTGAACTTCGCACGGTCGGCCACGTCGAGTTGCAGCACGAGCGGCGTGCGCACGCGAGCGTCGGCGAACGCCGGGTGCTGGAGCGTCTGGCTGTCGGCGAGCACGCGGCCGAGCTTGCGCGCGTCGTCGATGCGCGCGGTCACGCCGTCGTTCTGGATCGCGCCGATCAGTTCGACCGAGCGCGCCGGGTCGCCGGTCAGCTTCTGCACGGAGACGGCGATGGCCTGTGCGACTTCGTCGAAGCTCGCATGACCGTCTGCCGTCCGGATGCCGTCGCGCGGCACATAGATGTTCTGCGGTGCCGTGCACATCTGGCCGGAGTACAGCGCCAGCGAGAACGCGATGTTCTTGGCTGCAGCCTTCAGGTCGTCGGTCGAGTCGATCACGATCTGGTTGACGCCTGCCTTCTCGGTATACACCTGTGCTTGGTGGGCATTGCGTTCGAGCCACGTGCCGTTTTGCGTGCTGCCCGTGAAGTCGATCAGCTTGATTTCAGGACGCAGCGCGAGGTCCTGCACGAGGGCGCCGTCGTTCGGCTCGGTCGCGAGGAGCGTGACGACGTTCGGATCGAAGCCGGCTTCGCGCAGCACGTCGCGGGCGATGCGGACCGTGATCGCGAGCGGCAGGATCGCGCCCGGATGGGGTTTGACGATCACCGTGTTGCCGGTCGCCAGGTCGGCGAACAGGCCCGGGTAGCCGTTCCAGGTCGGGAACGTGCAGCAGCCGAGCACGAGGCCGGTGCCGCGCGGGACGATCGTATAGCGCTTGTGCATCGCGAGCGGCGGGTTCTTGCCTTGCGGCTTCTCCCAGTGCGCATCGGCGGGGATGCGACGCAATTCGTCCCATGCGTAGGCGACCGCTTCGAGTGCGCGATCCTGCGCGTGCGGGCCGCCGGCCTGGAAGGCCATCATGAACGCCTGGCCCGTCGTGTGCATCACGCTGTAGGCAATCTCGAAGCTCGCACGATTCAGTCGCGCGAGAATTTCCAGGCTGATGCCGATCCAGGCGCTCGGGCCGGCTTCGCGCCATGCACGCTGGGCCGCGGCGGCCGCGGCAATCAGTTCGTCGGGCGTCGATTTCGGGTAGCGGATGTCCAGCGCGACCCCGTACGGCGACTGCTCCGCGCCGACGGTTCCGTCGGACGCCGGCTGGTCGAGCACGAACGTGTTGCCGAGGTGTGCTTTGAACGCCGCTTCGCCATCGGCGTTCGCGCTTTCCCCGTACACTTTGGGACTCGGCATTTCCGCGAACGGGCTCCAGTACCCGCGGCTCTCGATGGCGGCGAGGGCGTGTTTCAGCGTGTCTTCGTGCTTCGTGAACAGTGCATGGGTCATGACGGCGGCCTGATGGACGTTGAGAAGGGTTGGATCGATTAATTAACCGACCGGTTGGTCGGAGAATGGTAGCATCAAACTATTCGCATGTGCGAGGCGTTTCTCATTTCATTGATCGAGGAGAAATAGATGTCTTACGAGAACATCCTGGTGGAGACCCGGGGGCGAGTCGGGCTGGTCACGCTCAACCGTCCGAAGGCGCTGAATGCGCTGAACGATGCATTGATGGATGAATTGGGCGCTGCGCTGAAGGCGTTCGACGCGGACGACGAGATCGGCGCAATCGTCGTGACGGGGAGCGAGAAGGCGTTCGCGGCCGGGGCCGACATCGGCATGATGGCGACCTATTCCTATATGGATGTTTACCGCGGCGACTACATCACCCGTAACTGGGAGACCGTCCGCGAGATCCGCAAGCCGATCATCGCTGCCGTGGCGGGCTTCGCGCTCGGCGGTGGCTGCGAACTCGCGATGATGTGCGACATCATCTTCGCGGCGGAAACGGCCAAGTTCGGTCAACCCGAGATCAAGCTGGGCGTGATGCCTGGCGCAGGCGGTACGCAGCGCCTGCCGCGCGCGGTCTCGAAGGCGAAGGCCATGGACATGTGCCTGACCGCACGTTTCATGGATGCAGCCGAGGCGGAGCGGGCCGGGCTGGTGTCGCGTGTGCTGCCTGCCGACAAGCTGCTCGACGAGGCGATTGCCGCTGCGACGACGATCGCCGAGTTTTCGCTGCCGGCGGTCATGATGGTCAAGGAGTCGGTGAACCGCGCATACGAGACGACGCTGGCCGAGGGTGTCCATTTCGAGCGTCGACTGTTCCATTCGTTGTTCGCTACCGAAGATCAGAAGGAAGGGATGGCGGCATTCGTCGAGAAGCGGAAACCGGTATTCAAGAACCGTTGATTCGCCGGCGGCCGGGTGGAGCTTGGCGAGCGACGGGTGTCGGTCGCCGCCATGATCGCCTGGTGCAATGAACCCAAAGCCCCCGTGCGCGGCAGCGCACGGGGGCTTTTCAAAATATTTTCACAAAGGGGGTTGCGCAGACGAGGGCAGGTGCTTAGAATCACGCCTCTTTCGCGCTAACGGAAACGCAGCGCGGGGGAAGAAGGGAAGCGGTGCTGTCGGGCGGGTCGTAGCGGCCTCGGCGGTGCAGGAAGTTGACCCCCAGTCGTCGCAACGAAGCAGTTAAAAAGTTGTTGACGAACTGAAAAAGACGGTTCATAATCTCGCTTCTCTGCTGCTGAAAACGCAGCGCTGCTGAGAAACACGGTTTCTCGCAGAAATGCTCTTTAAAAATTAACAGCCGATAAGTGTGGGCGCTTGATGGCAGCGAGCTGATCCTTGGATCAGATAGCGAAAGTATCAAGAGTCTCACACTAAAGTAAGTCAGGTTTATGAAGTGATTCATATTCCTGTCAGCTTTGAGTGA